>CAIXQV010000545.1 GCA_903921605.1 uncultured Planctomycetaceae bacterium
TACTGAGCAGGTTGTCACGGGTGCTGGTCAGAATCGGAGAGTGACTTACGTTCCGAGAGTGAGTTACCAGGATTGTCCGGTTTGTGCGAAAAACGCCCTGCCTTGTCCGGATTGTCGCGGAACAGGTCGGAATTGATTGTGTCTGCAGGACGACGGACAGAACAGTGCAAGGAGAACACTCGGCAATGGTTTGTTGAGGAGAGCCTTTACACTTTGCGATGACACTATTTTGGCGTCATCATCGCAGCGTCCATTTGTCGCCGATGATGTCGAGCGTGCATGCCACAGGGCAACAGGATCGAGGATGTTCCATGGTCGTCTATCTCCCGTGGGTCGCGAGATGGAGTTCACTGGGATGCGAGGAGAGTCATTCCACTCTCTTTTGGTCTTCATGCAGGCAGTAACCGCAACATGTCGGCCAGCAGGGAAAATGTCCCCTGATTGATTCAGTCTTGCGGAGTGACAAGCGGGGCGCAAGCCTACCAAATTGCTGAAACGTCGTGAACCTGCGCTCCGCTTGTCACACGCGACGGTTCCGCTTTTCAGAATATCGTCTTGACAATACGCCAATAACTTGCACAATGCAAGTATCCAGAACACTTGCATTGTGCAAGCATAGGCAGATTTGTCAGTCAAATCTGCAACACCTGACCTCCGGAGCATGTTATGGGCCGATTCGACGACCATCCGACAGTAATCAGGAAACGATCCGAACCGGCTGTTGCACGTACTCCACCGATGGATGCGGAAGCTCTTCGGCAATTGGTAACCGTTCACAGTTCCAAACTGGTCTTTGAAAGAATTAGGATATTTGCGATACCACGTGCATGACACGGATGTCGGAAATTCCTGTGGAGTTGCTGAACGAGATGACGCCTGCGGTGCGGGCGTTTGTGCAGACGCTGTGCGCTCGGATTCAGGAGCAGGATCGAATCATCGCATCCCAGCAAAAGCGGATCGAAGATCTGGAACGCCGGCTGGGCATGAATTCCGGTAATTCGTCGATGCCACCCTCGAGCGATGGGCCTGGTCAGCAGCCGATGAAACCCACAAAGGCCAAATCGGGGAAGAAACGCGGTGGTCAGCATGGCCATGCGAAACGAACACGTCCACTCATTCCCACGAAGGACTGCGACCGAGTCGAAACGCATCGTCCCTCGGTATGCGGCGACTGTGGCACGAAGCTGAGCGGTGATGATCCGAATCCGGTTCGGCATCAGGTCACAGAGATTCCTGCAGTCAGTCCGATCGTGACAGAATATCAGATCCATACTCTGGAGTGCCCGGAGTGCGGCTGTCGTTGCCGAGGACAACTGCCGCAGCAGGTTCCTCGCGGCAGCTTCGGTCCAAACGTGGCGGCAACAGTCACTCTGCTCAGCAGTTTTGGAAGACTCAGCCAGAGGATGATCGCCACTCTGCTGAAAGATCTGTTTGACCTGGAAATCTCCGATGGTCAGATCAGCCGCCTGCAGAGCATCGGACGTAAAGCGATGCAGGCGGGGTGTGATGAAATCGCGGCGGATGTCCGAAATTCGGCTGCAGTGAACATCGATGAAACCGGCTGGCGTGAAAATGGCCGCAAAGCATCGCTGTGCGATGAATCGAAGACCGCAGAAACGTGCCGGCGTCTGAGCAACGAGTGTTTCAGTCTGTTCGTGTCTGTGCATCATGAAGGTGTCTCGCCCACGAACAACGCGGCGGAGCAGGCTCTGCGGAAAGCCGTCATCTTTCGAAAGCTCAGCTTCGGTACGGAAAAGAACACCGGCAGTAAGAATCTGTCTGTGATTCTGTCTGTTATGGAAACGTGTCGCCGCCGTTTACACCCATAATGCGACTTCAAGGAATCCATGCTCAAACCACCTTTCTGAGCACGATTCTCGCCACGCGAAATCTCCCGTCAATTCAACACTCTGCCACGAAATTCCCCGAAGAACCTTCGATCTAGAGTTCTTTGA
>CAIXQV010000546.1 GCA_903921605.1 uncultured Planctomycetaceae bacterium
AGCTCCTGTTGACACAGATTCTGCTCACCACAGGATTTGATCCGTGGACAGCTCCGCAATGTCCGGTGACATCGCTGGGCCGGGATAAGATTCATGGCTGTTGTAAACGTTCCTGCTCGGTCGCTGACGCGGCACATTGAACGGGAAGATGAACCTCGCCAGAGGCCTCTCGATTTTCGACTCATCGCACGGCTCATGGAGTCGACTCGCTCGTGTGGAACAAAGCGATTCTGGCTATTGATCGTTGTGGTGATTCGCGCTGTTCAGCTTCCGGCGCTGACCTGGGTGCTGGCAGCCATTATTCGAGGCCCGATCGCCGAACATAATGTTGACGGCGTGATTCAGGGAGCCATTGGCTTCGCACTGCTGGCGATTTCGACTCAGCTCGTGATGCACTTTCGCCAGCGACTGGCCCTTGAGATGGGGGAGAGTGTCGTCAGCGATCTGCGGACTCGATTGTTCCAGCATATGCAGCGAATGCCAATGCGGTGGTTTCACACGAATCGCATCGGTCGCGTCATCAGTCGCATGACTTCCGACATGGAAGACATTCGTATCGGTGTGCAGGAAGTCTTCTATGTGACGCTGGTTCAGTTTATTCAGATGGCGATCGCCGCCACGGCCATGATCTGGTACGACTGGTCTCTGTTTCTGATCGTGCTCGGACTGGCCCCGGTCATTTGGTTTATCAATCGGCACTTTCACAAACGACTGAGCGTTGCGTTAAGAAATATGCGTGAGTCGTTCAGTCGAGTCACCGCGACACTGGTAGAGTCCGTCGTTGGAATCCGAGTGACTCAGGGGTTCGTTCGCGAACAGGAGAACGCTGCGGTGTTCGGCGAACTGGCCGCCGATCATTCTTACTACAATACTCGCGTTCTGAAGACTCAGGGGACCTTTCTTCCCCTGCTGGAAATGAACAGCCAGATTTTCATGGCTGTGCTGCTGCTGGTTGGCGGTTATCGAGTGCTCACGCCGGGACATTCGACCGAGATCGGTGATCTTGTCAGCTTCTTCTTTATGGCCAATTTGTTCTTTGCGCCGATCTCGATTCTGGGCAACCAGTACAACCAGGCCATGACCGCGATGGCTGGCGCGGAAAGGCTCTACCGACTGCTGGATACGGAACCTGAATGGACGGACCCGCCCGATGCAATAGTGCTGGATGCGGTGCAGGGGCATGTGACGTTTGAGAATGTTACGTTTGGATATGACTCTGATCGTCCGGTGCTGCATGAGATTTCCTTTGAGGCGCATCCCGGGGAAGTGATCGCTTTGGTTGGCCATACGGGCAGCGGGAAGTCTTCGATCATTAATCTCGTGTGTCGGTTTTATCTGGCGAACTCGGGGCGAGTCCTGATCGATGGTCATGACATTCGCAGTTTGCAGGGACACTCGCTGCATCGTCGCCTGGGAATTGTGCAGCAGCAGAATTTCCTGTTCAGCGGGACGATTGCAGACAATATTCGTTTTGCCAAACCGGACGCGACCGATGCAGATATTCACGACGTGCTGAGAAAGCTGGATTGTGAAGATCTGTTTCTGGCATTGCCGCAGGGAATTCAAACATCCGTCGGAGAAGGTGGCGCAACCGTGAGTTCTGGTCAGCGACAGCTGATCTGCTTCGCGCGGGCGATGCTGGCCGAGCCGGCGATTCTGATTCTTGATGAAGCCACCAGCAGCATCGACAGCGCGACGGAATCGCGGTTGCAAAAAGCGTTGGAGATACTTCTCACCGGACGCACCGCGTTTGTGGTGGCTCATCGGTTGAGCACCATTCGTAACGCAGATCAGGTTCTGGTGCTCGATCACGGTCACATTGTCGAACGGGGAACTCATGATGAACTGATTCATCATCAGGGCGTCTATGCTTCACTCTACGAGAAGTTCTCGAAGCATTGATTTACTGAGGTTCAGTTTTCGCAGCGTTTTAGAACGCTTCCATCGACGAAAGCCCCCTCATCCGGCCTATCGGCCACCTTCTCCCCCGAGGGGGAGAAGGGACTTTGTTTCACACGACAAATTTTGAGTACAAAACTACGCCGGTGA
>CAIXQV010000547.1 GCA_903921605.1 uncultured Planctomycetaceae bacterium
CCCTCAGGAAGTTGCGTCCCCGCAGAGCTCCCGTCTGTTTCGTCGAATGCAAAAAGTTTAACACGCTTATGTTCATACGCCAGACTTTTTTCTCAGCCCACAATTCAATTGAACACCGGCGCCATGCCTAAAAAAATCCCGGGGGTTTGGGGGCCGGCCCCCAACGTCTCCTTCAGAAAAAATCACCCCTCAAAACACATCTGCCAGACCAAAAGGAATTCAAAAATGTCTTTTTTGAATCCGTTACTTGAACCAATTTAAGACCGTCGCTCGTCCGGCAATAATTTTTCCAGACCTCACGAGAAGACCATTCTCAAGGCAGGTACGATCAATGGACATGAAGATTCCGGACCAGGCCAAAATCGCAGCCATCACTTCAGTTGAGAAAAAGCAGTCGGCAGCAGCGACTAGATTTCTCCGCGGTCCACAATCGCGTTTTCGCGAACTCATGATGGCGTTTCGAGCCTTCCGTGAAATGATCTCCGGCTTTCGAAAACTGCACTTCGTCGGCCCGTGTGTGACGGTCTTTGGATCAGCCCGCTTTCAGGAAGATCATCCTTACTACAAGTTTTCCAGGAGTGTCGGCGAACAACTCGCGCTGGCCGGATTCACCGTGATCACCGGCGGTGGCCCCGGCGTAATGGAAGCCGCAAATCGCGGAGCGAAAGATGTTGGAGGACGAAGTGTGGGCTGCAATATTGTGTTGCCCATGGAACAGAAATCGAATCCTTACCTCGATACCTTCGTCGACTTCCGTTACTTCTTCATTCGCAAACTGATGCTGGCAAAATACTCGTATGCGTTTGTCGCGATGCCGGGTGGGTTCGGGACACTGGACGAACTCTTCGAAATCGCCACGCTGGTTCAAACCGGAAAGATGAAAGGGTTTCCGATAGTCCTCGCGGGAACCGAGTACTGGGGCCCAATGGTTAACTATCTTCGCGAAACCATGGCCACTGAAGGAACCATCAGCGTACTCGACGTCGACCGCTTTATCGTCAGCGACTCACCAGAAGAGATCGCTACGAAAATTGCCGAGGCAGCTCACAAACAATTTGGCCTGACAAGAGGCGAATGGAAACCGCGTTGGTGGTTGTTCGAGCGGTCTCCGTTCCCGTCCCGATAATCTCTACCAAATGCAAACAGCCCGGCCGCTATGAGCGTACCGGGCTGCTTTTGTAAGTTGGAGAGGAATGACGAAGTATTGCCCTGAATCAATACCCAAGGTTCTCAAAGAGGTACAGTCCCGACTTTCCTGGGCAGACCAGATCAAGGTCGCCGTCCTGATCCATATCAATCACAGCAACCTGCAATCCAACGCCTGCAGTGCCTTTTGGAAAATCCTTCAGAGCCCATCGGTCTTTTGCATCCTTTGGAGCATTCGCCGCAGGATCACCATGGAAGATCGTGTGCTTGTTCCAGACACTCGATTTTCTGTCGAACGAGTAATAGAAGACGACAGAACCATCGGTATCGCCCGGTTCCACTTCATGAGCATAGACGCGTTTGCCGGTGATCAATTCCGGCTCACCTTTTCCGTCCAGATTGGCAAACGCCAGAGTATGAACCTGCGAGAACGTGTCATCGATCGTGTGTTTTGTCCATTCCCGTTTGCCATCAGCAGCTGTCGACTGCTTCAACCAGCTCAGTCCGAAACCATGTCCCATTCCCCAAACGATGTCTGTCAGTTTATCGCCATCAACATCGCGGCCATGGATAAAGATGCCAGCGGCTCCCAACTGGAACTCTGGATGAAAAGGCCACTTGTCTGACCCATCCGCGGGCTGCTCATGCCATCCTTTTGGAGTGATAATGTCCATCCGTCCGTCCGCATTAACATCACCAGCACCGACACCGTGCCCGGACCCTTCGCTGCCGAGATCATGCTTCTTCCAGACGACATCCGGCTTCTGCTGTGTCAGCTCATACCAAACCACAACGTTGCCGGTATTCGGCAGAAAATCTACTTTTCCATCGCCATTGAGATCGATCAGTTCGCCGGTCTCCATGTTTCCCGGAAGATCAATTTCATGTTCCTTCCATGGTTGAGTCGCATCGCCGCCGGGATTCTCCACCCAACCGACTCGCTTACCGAAGTAATTGCAGGTCACGATGTCAGGTCGCCCATCACCGTTCACGTCCAGCGGCGAGTCAGAAAAGTCCTCGTAGTAGTGCGGGTTCGGTCCACTGGCCGGAACATCTCGCACTTTGTGTTTCGTCCAGGTCGGAGCTTCATACCACGAGTCGCCGCTGAAGATGTCGAGCTTCCCATCTCCATTAAAATCGGCAGCTCCGCATGCCTCGTAGGGTGACTGATCATTGATCGTGTGCTTCTGCCATTTCAGATCAGGACTCTTGTCATCTGCACTGGAGACAGTGGCAGCAAGAATTGTGGCAACAGCCACAGATCCGGCGGATTTGAGGAGAGCAGGGCACTTGATTCGAGGCATGAGAAAACTTCCAGCAGAGGACATGGTGGTTCGAAGGTACAGGTTGCGGGCTCGGACGCACATTTTAGCCAAGATGGGACACGAACGCATCGGGGTTGAGGCAAAAACAACGGGAGACTATTTGAGGACTCCAGTTAACGCTCAAAGAAAAACGCTGCAAATCTACTTTTCAAGGTGGGCTTTAATGCTGGTCAGTCCCTCTTCGAAGTCCTTTCCAATCATCTTGTCCATGTTGAAGCAAAGAACCCGCGCGATAATGTTTAACGGGCCATACATAACCCAACGCACAAGAGTTCCCCCGTTCGTCGGCTCGAACAAAAACTCGGCCATGTTCTCACCCTTGAACGGCTTATAAAAGTTGAGCCGCGTCTTAACCTTCGAGTACGGGACTGCTTCCACGATTTCCTGCCGACCATGCCCGACATTCTGATTGCCTTCCCATTCGAACGTGGAACCCAGACCGGTCGCAGGGCCACTGAATGTCTTCTTCATGTTGAGATCTTTTTTCTCCCATGGCGACCACGATGTGGATCGCCGAAAATCCGTCAGCAGAGCATAGACCGTGTCCGCTGGCACGTTAACCGTGATCGATCGCTCCACTCGGAAAGTTGACGGGCGAGAAAAACCGAGTAACAAAACAGCGATAACAATAACGGCAACAATTCCAAGAATGATTGGCAACACCAGACATCTCTCCTCATGAGTTGTGCACTGAACACAGACTGACGCAGTCATATTACACGACGACCAGCGATTCGCGAATGACGCGTGGGGCACGTATGGACTTGGAACAGAGAACGAGGACCTTCCGGGTTATGTTGTCCTGCTAAGCGGGCCTCATCGCAGTGCCGGTACCAGATTGTGGACGTCGGGGTTTCTACCAAGTGTTCATCAGGGGGGCAGTATCGCTCTAAAGGCGATCCTGTCCTCTTCCTGACCAATCCCGCAGGTTACAGACCAGAAGAATGTCGTCGCGAACTCGACGCGCTAAAGGATCTCAACGACAAACAACCGGAAACAACCGATGACGCCGAAGTCGCGACTCGCATCAGTCAATACAAACTGGCATTCCGTACGCAAACGTCCGTGCCTGAGTTGATGAGCATATCCGGCGAGACTAAAGAGACGCTGGAGATGCACGGGGTCAAACCCGGCGAAGCCTCGTTCGCGAACAACTGCCTCCTGGCTCGGCGGCTTGTTGAACGAGGTGTCCAGCATATCGAACTGTTCGATTCCTACTGGGACCACCACAGCGGCTTGAAAACTCGATTGCCTGCCAAGTGCAGAGATGTGGACCAGGCGATGGCGGCCCTGATTCGAGATCTCAGAGCTCGTGATCTTTTGCCTGAGACGCTGATTGTCCGGGGCTCCGAGTTTGGGCGAACGCCTTTGGGCCAGGGCGGCGACGACAACCCCAAGGATATCCCTGCACGCGACCATCACAAAGATGCATATACGATGTGGCTCGCTGGCGGTGGCATCAACGGAGGAATCTCACATGGTCGGACTGACGACTTCGGAATGGACGTCGTCGAATCTCCGGTTCACGTCTACGACCTCAATGCCACAATTCTGCATTTATTGGGGCTTGACCACAAAAAACTCACCTATCGCTACCAAGGACGCGATTTCCGCCTGACTGACGTCCACGTTGAAATCGTGCGTCCGATACTTTCGTAACGCGACGCCCTTACTCCGACAGTTTTTCCCTGGCTGTGCGAGCAAATGACGGACTAAACCGTCTTTGGATGCGCCACAAAGAACTCACGCACTCTCGCCACAAGCTGTGGATCTGTCATCTTATCACACTTCTCGTTGCCGACGACTTTCGCAAGCAGCTCCTTGCTTTTGATCTGCTTTTGAAACTCGGTTCTGGCTTCACCGGGTCCCATAACAAGGATCGCCCCTGCGTCCTTCAGACCTTCCGCAACTTCTTCGTAGTAGCTTTTTAGATGGTTGTCGAATTTTCGATCAATCACATCCTCCGGAGTTCCATGATGCGATTCCCCGGACCCTGCCTGACGCGAACCACTTGAGGATCGCACATGCTTCTCTGCCCCGGACTCGATTCGTGTCACGGTCGGCTCAGATCCAGAGAGACTGACAATCACTGCCTGACGATGATCAATCCAAACGCCGGAATGATGAACCATTGCTCGCTGCCTTTCTTTGGAAGCACCGTATGGACGGGCCGCCGCTTGTAAATCCACACCGAAAGATCTGACAAGACCTTTGCAGGATTTATTGAAAAGCAAAGCCGATGCCAGAGCATTCGAGATCGATCCGACCGTCATGCGGATCCCGTCATCGGACTCGCCGGGGCACAGCGCAAGTTGACGAATTCACGGAGATTCAGGCCGATGGAGTGGATTCCCACGACTTCGGAAAGCCGTGCGTTATTGACACATCCCCCGTCCAAACTCAGAAACAGTGTGCGGCTATGGACTGAATGTGAGCAATAGTGAGCCCCAACCGCGGCCACTTTCCTGTGACGTTTCTGCAAGTCGAGCTTCGTTCTGTCAACAAAAAAGCGTCCCGTGACTGAGATCAGACGGAACACTTTCAAGTCTGCCGACGTTCACAACAAGGAATCAGAACGCATCAACCAAAGGATCGCCATTGCTGTGATTCGGGAGTTCAGGTGTCGCTGTCTCCGTCTGAGTAAAAGAAGCGGTCGTGATCGGTGTCGAATCGGCCCCGGTTGAAATAACTGAGAACGCGGGATCCGGTGTCGGTGCCACTGCGGTTTTTGATGCCGGTACTGCAGGCATTTCTGATGGCATCGTGGTGCCCGCCGGCCAGGTCATGGTCTCGGAAGGCTGACTCATCATCGGCAACTGTTCGTCAAACGAAGCCGTCTGAGAGGGCATTGTCATCATCGGAGAATTTGACGGCTGCCAACCCGATGACATCGACGGATAGTGAGCCGACATCGAGCCGGCCGACATGTTCCCCGAAGGTCCAGGCTGAGACATGGCCATCTGGCCGGGCATCGATTGACCATACATTGCACTACCGGCCATCGAGCTACCATACGTCGGATTGCCCGACATTGCCATTTGAGTCTGCATCATCTGCATCTGTGCCATTTGAGCACCCGCAGATGGCGGCCCAAACGCTGTTTGCTGACGTGGAATGCTGTAAGGATGCACGCCGCGAGCCATCGCAGTTGATGCCATCGGGCTGTCGGCACCAGTTGAGGCGGCTGCCATGCGAGAATGCACTTCCGGCTGATTCCAGTCTGCGTGCAGCGAGTCCTGGTAGTAGGCAACAGCCTCGTCGAGCTGACCCGACTCTTCATAGTATTGTCCCATATGAGCCAACGCTGTCGCGTGGTTCGGATTCACGTCCAGAGCGCGTTCCAGTGACTGAACGGCCCCGGGATTATTTCCCAACTCGCGTTGAAGCCATGCGAGTTCTACGTGCGACTCAGCAATATACGGCTGGGTGCCAGCCCATGTGGAAAGCATTGCAGTGGCTTCCTGACTTCGCCCTTGATCCATCATTAGCTCGGCAAGACCGTGATAGGACGGCTGGTGGGACGGATCGATCGTCAATGCCTGGCGATAGTATCGCTCAGCATTCGGAGCATCCCCAATTTTCATCCGAGCTTTCGCGAGATTCGCGATGTAGTCAGGGTTCGCCGGATCAGACTTCATCGCATTCTGAAATTCCCCGGCCGCTGCTGCGTAGTTACCCTTCTTGTAGTAACTCATGCCGGACCGGTTGGCCATATTGCTGCCCATTGTTCCGCAACCGGCGACAATAGAAATACTGGCCAAAGCAAAAAGTCCGCGGAACAATTTCCGCAGTCGCAACGAGGACATGAGAGCGCCTTTCAGGAAGTCGCGAAAGGTGAGATTTTCAGAGAGAGGAAGAGGACGGCCTGAAAAAAGTGTCAGGAACTTTGAGTGCCGAGCACCCACAGCTGGTCAGCCCAGTTCCTTTCGCCTTCTTCTGAGCCTTGCCTGACGGAGAGATGACCACCGAGAAGTGGCCTCAATCGCCAGCTTGAGTTCATGAGGAAAAATTGGAGAGGACCGCAGAATACTGCCAGTTCGATTTTCACTGCAACGCCGATTCTTTTGCGCGACAGGCAAAGTGGACCCGTACCTTCCGCAGATCGGCAATGCCTGCCGAACTCAGGCTGAAGCAGGTCGGACAGGTGCAAAAACAGCCGATCGACGATAGTTCTCATTCAAGAACGGGAGTTTTCCTCAGCTGTGTCCCCAGAAAGCCTGAAGTTCGGTAACATGCAGTGAAATGACTCAGGGGAACTGGAATGTCCGATACCGGAGTGGAAAACGGCTTCACGCCAGTTTCGCTCGTGAATTGCTTGGCTGCGGACGATAATCGATCGATCTGAAGTCTTGCTGAGCCTGAAAATTGCCCTGATCGCTCCGCAAGCTCCTTTACAAGCCGGATCGATGTTCGTTATACTCCCCGGCTCTTTCTCAGGAAAACGTATACATTAGTTCAGATCGCGAGCCAGTTTCCTATGGGAGCTGGTGAAAGTCGCGGAGATAAAAATGCCAAAGCAGAAAACACATAAGGGAATGAAACGCCGTTTTAAGATTACGGCGTCTGGCAAAGCGACTCATCGAAAGTCGTCTCGCGGTCACTTGCTCAGCCACAAAGGCGCAAAACGCAAGCGAAATCTGCGATCCGGTGGGTTGGTTTGTGGTGCTGAAGCAAAGATCATCATGGATGCTCTTCGCCCAGGTGCTTAGTGCGAGAATGCTCGCTGGATGCTGATTGTCTGGGTGGCGATCAGTCTGAGAACAGATTCTTAAAGTCATACGGTTGTTTGCTCTGAAGGTCCGGTCCAATGCGTGTTCGTCTCGGGAAAGCTCGTCACCGTTCAAAGAAGCGTCTCTTCAAAGAAGCGCGTGGTAATGTTGGTGGACGCAGCAAGCTGTTGCGAACCGTCAAGGAAACGCTGGTCCGTGCCCGTGCATTTGCGACCCGCGACCGACGTACTCGCAAGCGTGAATTCCGCGCTCTGTGGATCACTCGAATTTCCGCTGCAGTAAGCCAGCTCGGCATGAACTACTCAACTTTCATGCATGGCCTCTTGTTGGCCAAGGTTGAACTAAACCGAAAGCAGCTCAGCGAAATCGCAATCGCCAATCCTGAAGTCTTCAGCGAAATCGTAGAGATCGCAAAGAAGGCTCGCAGCGCGGTCGCCTGAGTTCGTCGAGTTGATCTCAATTGAATTTTGAATCGGGCGAGCCTTTGCCTTTGAGGGCTCGCCCGATTTCTTTTTCGCGTCGCGTTCCTATACTCATTTGGTGCCTGCCCCTTCGTTGTCGAGCGGCAGGGCTTGAGCCCTCCGAGTGCGTTTTTCCAGGTGGATAAAGTTTACAGAACAGCACAGTATGGAAATCCTCAACGCATTCAACGAGTTTGAAACAGCCGCCTTGAACGCAATTGCTGTGGCCACGGATTCTGATTCGCTGGAGAAGGTTCGCATTGAATTCCTCGGTCAGAAGAATGGTCGAGTTAAAGATCTGCAGAAAGTTGTCGGCACTGCGACTCCGGCAGAGAAGCCAGCCGTTGGCAAGCGGTTCAATGAGGTCCGCACCAACGTTACAGCTCAGCTGGATGCCAAACTGGATCAACTGAAATCACAGGCTCAGAAGGCGGCCTCTGATTTCGACGTGACGCTGCCAGGTGAACGACCAAAAATCGGCCAACTACATCCGATCACTCGCGTCATCACGGAGTTCAGGGAACTCATGGGACGCTTTGGTTTCACGGTCGTTGATGGACCAGAGATTGAAGATGAACGTCACAACTTTGAGGCTCTCAACATCCCGGAAGACCATCCAGCCCGCGATCCGCTCGACAATTTCTACGTTGCTTGTGCGTCGGTAGCGGCTGGCGGCCCAGTACTTCTGCGCAGTCAGACCTCGACGGTACAGATCCGCACGATGGAGACGACAAAGCCGCCGATTCGAATTGTTTCACTGGGCCGCGTTTATCGACCGGACACGATTGACGCTACGCACTCTTGCATGTTCCACCAGATGGAAGGCCTGATGGTTGACCGTCATGTCACGATGGCACAGCTAAAAACGGTGCTCAGCTTGTTTGCTCGCAGCTTTCTCGGCCCTGATGTCGAGATTCGCTTCAGGCCTTCATTCTTCCCATTCACAGAGCCATCCGTGGAAGTGGATATGAAATGGGGCAACAGCTGGATGGAAATCGGTGGAGCCGGAATGGTGGATCCAAACGTCTTCGCCTCGGTGGGATATGATCCGGAAGAATACACCGGGTTTGCCTTTGGACTTGGGATCGAACGTTTCTGCATGAAACATTACGGTGTCGACGACATCCGACGATTCTATGAGAATGACATGCGATTTCTGTCGCAGTTCTAAGTATTCATTCCCATCGGAAGATACGTATCGCGACGGCAAATGTCACAACGCCCCAGACTGAGATCACAGTAATCTCTGGAAAAATCGCGATGGTGCTGGCTCCCTCCTGCATCACCTGACGCAGCGCGGAGATCAGTGGTGTGAGGGGCAGCAAACCGATAACGGGCTGCACGAATTCCGGAAACCGCTTCGCTGAGAAGAAGATCCCCGAGCCAATCCACATCGGCACCATCGCCAGATTCATTAATCCCGAGACGGCTTCCAGCGTCTTGGCTCGGCTGGCAATCAACAGCCCGATCCCGGCAAACTCAAATGCTCCCAAGACGATCAGTAACATGACGTTGAGATAACTACCGTGATTAGTCACGCCGAAGAAAAATCGTGAGACCAGCAGGACCACGATGATCTCAGGAATCATAAAGATCATACGGCTGAACATCATAGCGGCGACAAAGTGAGGCTTCTTCATGGGAGTTCCCATGAACCGTTTCAGCACCTGACGAATTCGCATATCAACGATGGCATAGCCAACACCCCAGACGCCGCCGCCCATCAGCCCCATGCCAATCAAGCCTGGCACAAGGAAATCAATGTAGCGACTTCCGGGCTCGGCGATCGCGACATCCGTCGTTTTCAAAGGATCCTGTCGGCCCGCAGCGCGTTGTAAGACATCGTTGACAACGTCACGAGCATGAACGCTGCCGGGACGAGTGGGATCGAAAGAGAAACGATAACCCGCTGCAGAGTTATGATTTACTGCTACAACAATCAGTTCGCTCTGCCCGGCACGAAGCTGCTGCCGACAATGCAGCTCGGTTCCGCGGGAGACAATCAGCGACTTGCTGCCGCGCAGTGTCTCGGCCAGTAACTGTGCTCCTTCGCCGTCCTGCACAACAATCGAAATGGCTTCCATTGGCTCGCTGCGGAAGGCAAGTCCCAGCGCGATCATCATGACCAAGGGAAAAACATAGGACCAAAAGACGGCTTCCGGCTGTCGGATAAACTCCCGAAACCGAGCCAGAAACAACTGGGTGACGGGATGCATCTTCCAGGATGGACTCATCGAACGGCTCCCGAGTTTTCGTCCGTCAGACGATGACCAGCGTGATGCACAAAAACGTCCTCCAGAGTTGCTTGTCTTGTCGTCAACGACGTCAGCCTCAGGGATCTCTCGTTAATCAATGCCAGCAGAGCAGGAATCGCGATATGAGGCTCGCGAACCGAAAGACATCGATGCTCACTTTCGATACGAACAGAAATGACACCCGGCAGACTGATTCCAAAATCGTCCTGCAAATCCGCAGCGGATTCGCCACTGACTGTGAATACTACGACGTGTTCGGCTCCCAGATCAGAGATGAGTTTCTGTGGCGTATCGATGGCCAGGATTCGACCTCGATCAAAAATCGCCACCTTGTCGCAGAGCCTTTCTGCTTCATCCATGTAATGAGTCGTCAGCAACACGGTCCCGCCCGCCTCACGAAATTCCGTGATGATTCGCCAAAGGTCGCGCCGCGACTGTGGATCCAACCCTGTTGTCGGTTCGTCAAGAAACAACAATCGTGGATTCCCCACAAGAGCAGTCGCCACTGCAACACGCTGCCTCTGACCTCCGGACAGTGATTTGATGCGAGCGTTTGACTTTTCCTGCAGAGAGACTTTGGCGATGGCTTCCTCAGGCTTCATTCCGGAGTGATAAAAGCTGCGAAACAAGGTCAGCGTTTCGAGCACTGTCAGCTTTTCGGAGAGTCGTGTTTCCTGCAAAGAAATCCCAATTTCCTGACGAATCTCGTCGGCCTGTGTCGCCCAGTTTTTGCCAAGCACAAACGCGTCACCACTCGTCGCCCGAACCAACCCTTCGCAGATTTCGATCGTTGTGGTTTTTCCAGCCCCGTTCGGTCCCAAGACCCCAAAACAGGTGCCGCGCTCTACCTGCAGATCGACACCCCGCACCGCTTCTACCGGTGGATTCCCTGGCCAAGTCTTCGTAAGCTGCCGACATTCAATTGCTAAAGACATACACGGCCGTCCAACTGATAACCAATCTGCAAATTCAACCGCAGCATTTGAGGCGGATCAGAGGCTTGAGTCAATTCATGGGAGAGAGGTCTGCAATGTTTGAGCTGGAGATTACCCTTAATGAATTTAATCGCGCCTATCTCGAGAGTCTGTTGGCCTCTTTGACCGATGAGCAGTTGGATGAGCAACCCGCTCCCGGCTTGCATTCGGCCAGATGGATTCTGGCCCACCTCGCTGTTGTCGTGGATTACGGATTTCAGCAACTGGAAATGCCGTTCATTTGCCCAAAGGCATGGCATGCCGCATATGGTCCGGGGACTGAGCCGGGTACGGATGCCAGAGTCCAGCCATCCCGAGCGGAGCTCATGTCTGTTATCAACAACGGGTATTCTCTGCTTTGCGAGTCACTGAAAAACGCCTCCAAAGAGACTCTCAGTGCGGCTCACGAAGTCGACCTGCTGAAACACACAGTCTTGAAGACGAAAGGTCAGTTAACCGCACATATCCTTTCAAGCCATTTCTCAACTCACCTTGGGCAGCTTTCCACATTGCGTAGACTCATGGGCTTTGATCCTCTGTTTTGACTCTGAATCCCTCCACGATTACTCAACGTGGCTGCATCCACGACTCGTTCGTAGCCACGCTGAACTGCCCTCGCGATCAGAACGTTGCACCCGGCTATATCCGTCTTTTCGAAACACAACTGATGTTCAATTCTCCCATTGCACCGAATACGATTACTCTTGTCGCTGCATTCCTGAGCATTCACGCGGCAATGGCATCGGCCGATGAACTCAAATCTCAGCCCTTTCCGCAGGCCACCGGAAAGAAGGGACTGCAGGTGCAAATGGTTGACGACGCAATTGCACTGGGAATTCATCATGCTGGTATCAACATCAATCTGACCGCGTTGCTTCAACTGCAACACCGCGATAACACGATCCGATTTCGGCATAAAGACCGGGAGTGGCTGATCAACGGTGATTATGCGAAAAGTCTAGACCGACAAATTCAGCCGCTAAGCGAAGCAAAGATCATCGTCTACGCTATCCTGCTGGCCTATCCTTCTCGCGATCCTGCCCGTGATGCCATCATGCTGCATCCGAAGGCCAGTGGCGAGTTCACGATCGCCGGCTTCAACACAGCCAGCGAAGAAGGTCTTCACGCTTATCGAGCGATCATCGCATTTCTTGCAGAACGTTACAGCGGACATCATCCGGAAGCAGGACGCGTCTGGGGCTGGATCGTTGGAAACGAAGTGAACTCACAAAAAATCTGGTACAACCTTGGCCAGATGCCAATGGTCGAGGCCGCGTCGGAGTATGAAAAAGCCGTGCGAGCCACTCACGATTCGGTCCGCGAGTATTCCGATCACGGTCGCTGCTATTTGTCGTTCGATCATTTCTGGACAGCGCGAATGCCGGGCGTTTCTGACCAGGAGTCATACCCTACACTAGACTTCCTGAATGAGTTTGCTCGTGTGGCTCGGCAACGAGGCGACTTCGAATGGCATGTTGCTCATCATCCCTATCCGGATGATTTGGGCAATCCACGCACATGGCTCGACAAGCTGGCAACGCGTACGCCTGACTCGCCGCATATCACGTTTAAAAATCTTGAAGTGCTTTGCGAATCATTGCAAAGCCCGGAATTACTTTGGCAGGAGAAGCCTCGTCGCATCATTCTCAGCGAACAGGGATTGCATTGCCTTCAAACCGAGGACGGGGAAACTCTGCAAGCGGCGGGTTTCGCATACGTCTGGGAGAAAGTCGCTCGCCAGCCCGGCATTGACGCCCTCATCTGGCATCGACATGTTGATCACGCTCACGAAGGCGGCCTGCGACTGGGACTGTGGACGAACAAACCGGGAACAATTTCTGAACCAGATCACCCACGACATCTGTACGAACTATTCCGCAAAGCCGACACACCAGCATGGCCCGAGGCGGCCGCGTTTGCACTGCCTATCGTTGGCCTGAAGCAGTGGAGTACGATTGACGAATAATCAATGCGGCGGCGTGATGATTGACTGAAAGCAAAATCGCCAAGGCAACTACGTTTGATGTTTGGAATCTAAACTTGCTAATAAATGATGACAGGCCACGGGATCCCATTCAAAAGGTTGACAGTTAATTAAACGCTGACTGAATGTCGATCTGAGGACAGATCAGCCTACCTGAACTGCAGCTCATTCAGTTTCACCGACTTTCGCACTCGAGCCCGGCCGGTCATGTCGTGGATGCGGAAGGTGATGGAAGGGTTGCCGGACCAATCAATGTCGAGCATTCCAAAGTGGAAGTCCGAGCAGGCGACACCAACGCGATTGCGGTTAGGTTCGACGTTGTCCCAGTCTCGATTGAGACCGCTCGCGGTGAGATCGTAAATGGGATAGCAATCCTTCGGTCGCAGCACGGACAGTTCGCCCCAGTGGACATCGCCGCTGATGAAGACGACGCCGTTGGCTTTGGTCGACTTGATCAAATCGACCATCTTCAGGAGTTCGCGAGGAAAGTTGGTCCATGATTCCCAGCCGTTGTACTCGTGCGAGAACTGAATGCTGCTGCCAATGATGCGAAGATCGGCGGGTTCCTTCAAACGCTCTTCCAGCCACTTCCACTGGACGTTACCGAGAATCGTCTTTGTGGGGTCCGGATCGGGTACGTAGTCGTTCTTCCATGATGTCAGCGGAAGCTCCAAGGGCAGATCACGAAACGTGCGAGTATCGAGCAGAATGATTTGCAGCGTCTTACCAGCCGTCTTGTCTTCAAATCGATAGCTCGTGTAGATGCCATCTCGTTCACGACGCGGGCTCGGATTCGGTTCATTCCAGAACTTCAGGAAGATGTCCTTCGATTCCTTTCGAAACGGATAATCCTTGCCCGCGTCGTTGGCTCCGTAATCGTGATCATCCCATGTGGCGATTGTGGGAACGTTGGCTCGCAGAGCAGCAAAATCTTTCTTAGCGCCCAACTTCGCGTACTTCGCTTCGAGCAACGCCATGTCGTTGGTATCGCCGTAGATGTTGTCGCCGAGATAGATGAACAACTCGGGTTCCCATTCCAACACCGTCCGCAGAATCGGTAGTGGCTCGTCCTGAGTCTGGCAGGATCCAAACGCAATCCGGGAGATCAAGGGATGAACGGTCGGTTCCGGCGCGGGGGGCGACTTCGCGTCCGGCGTTTGAGCGTGCACGGTCGAGTACGCGATCAGCAGAATAGCTTGCAGCAACAGGATTCTTTTCATCGTGGCGTTCCGAATTTGTCAACATGGCCATTGGACGCCTGCAGTCTAGGAAACTGTTTCCGCTGCCGGAAATCACCATCCTCACGGCACGAGACGCCAACCGGAGACAGGTAGGCCTACTGTGGCTCGAATGGGAATGAAACCGCGGGAAAGGAACTTGTTTTGAAATCCGCGGTGGAACCTCTTACGATATGCGGCAAATCCGGCGAAAAAACGCCCGTCAAGTGGCCTGTTCAAGTCAAACAGGCCCAAAGCCGATAATCTCCCGTCTTTTCATGTAGCCCGCGGCTGTTCGCTGCGGGGGTCCCAAAGGATTTCTTCAATGCTTAACGTTCCTAAGTCTGGTGCTCTGGATTTCGTTTCTCTGGGAGCCCTCGTTCATCGGCTCGATCCAGGCATTATTCCGTTCCGCAAAGCCAATCAATTGGCGATTCATGTGAGCGGTGGAGAATTCAACTGCGCGGCAAACCTTGCCGACTGTTTCCAGATGAAGACCGGCGTGGCGTCGGCGATGGTTGACTACCCGATCGGCGACCTGATCAACGAACGGGTCCGTGCAATGGGCGTAAAGCCTTTCTATAAGAAGTTCGCCCATGACGGCGTTCGAGGGCCAAACATGGCAACCGTGTACAGCGATCAGGGACATGGCGTCCGTGGTCCGGTTGTATTTTACAATCGAAGCAACGAAGCCGCAGGAATGTTGAAGGCTGGTGACTTCAACTGGAGCGAAATCTTCGCTGGCGGAGTTCGCTGGTTCCACAGTGGTGGAATCTTTGCTGCTCTGTCACCGACAACACCAGAAGTCATCATCGAAGGCATGAAGGCCGCCAAGGCCGCCGGAGCTGTGACGTCCTTCGACTTGAACTATCGAGCCAAGCTGTGGCAGATCAGTGGCGGTCTGGATAAGGCTCAGGAAACTTTGAACCGCATCGTTGAACATGTCGACGTTCTCGTGGGCAATGAAGAAGACCTCCAGAAGGGTCTTGGCCTGAAGGGCCAGGACGTGGAAGCTCACGGCAAGCTTGATCCAGCAGCCTTCTTCGGCATGATGGAAGAAGTGACGAAGAAACTTCCAAACGTTAAAGCCGTCGCGACCACATTGCGAGAAGTCCATTCCACCAACCGCCACTCATGGAGCGCGGTTCTGTGGCTGGAAGGCAAGACCTATCAGGCAAAGACGATGGAACTGGACGTCATCGACCGCATCGGTGGCGGTGATGGATTCGCGTCAGGCCTGTTCTATGGCCTGCTGAACGGCAAAGATCCTCAGACATCCCTGAACCTCGGTTGGGCTCACGGAGCATTGCTGACAACCTACCCAGGCGACACAACAATGGCGACGATCAAGGAAGTCGAAGGCGTTGCGTCGGGTGGGTCAGCACGAGTGCAGCGTTAACGACTCAGGTTCAGCCTGCCGGTTGGGTTCTATCGCTTCAACGTGACCTTCAACCGGCAGCCTGAGCAAAGCTTTGTTCACAATTGAACGATCTCACTGATGAAAAGCGTCCTTTTGAAATCAAGGGACCTACTGTCAGATTCGCCTTTCACAAACTAAAGACTTAAACAATGTCAAAACATGATATCGGCCTGATCGGCCTCGCGGTTATGGGACAGAACCTGGTCATGAACATGGCCAACAAAGGTTTTTCCGTCGGTGTTTACAACCGAACGACGGAGACGACTCATGAGTTCATCAGCGGGCTCGGCAGCCGTCCTCCGGGAGTTGTTGAAGCAGGAACTCAGGACCGCATCAAGGGCTATGACACGCTGGAAGCCTTCGTCAACAGCCTCGCGTCGCCTCGCCGAGTCATGATCATGGTCAAGGCCGGTGCTCCGGTTGACGCTGTGATTGACCAGCTCAAGCCGCTGCTTGCCAAGGGCGACATCATCATCGACGGCGGCAACGCAGACTATGTCGATACCAATCGTCGCAGTAAGCAACTGGCCGCCGAAGGATTTCGATTTATCGGCACGGGCGTTTCCGGCGGCGAAGAAGGCGCGCTCAAGGGACCAAGCATCATGCCTGGCGGCCACAAAGAAGCCTGGCCGTTTGTAAAAGACATCTTCCAGAAAATCAGCGCGAAGGTGGGCCCGAACAATGACATCCCATGCTGCGACTGGGTTGGCGAAGATGGGGCAGGGCATTATGTGAAGATGGTTCACAACGGCATCGAGTATGGCGATATGCAGCTGATCTGCGAAGCCTACTACATCTTGAAGTACGGCGTCGGCCTGACGAACGAAGAACTGTACCACGTCTTCAAGGAATGGAACGAAAGCGAACTCGAAAGCTACCTGATCGAGATCACTCGCGACATCTTCACCGTGAAGGACAAAGAAACCGGCAAGGACCTTGTCGACCTGATTCTGGACACCGCCGGCCAAAAGGGCACAGGCAAGTGGATGAGCCAGCATGCTCTGGATCTCGGCGTGCCAACAACTTTGATCACCGAAGCTGTGTTCGCTCGCTGCCTGTCCGCTCAGAAGGACGCTCGTGTGCGAGCGGAAGCCGTTCTGACAGGTCCAGACACGAAGTTCACCGGTGACAAGAAGCAGTTCATCGACGATGTGAAGTGGGCCTTGTACGCATCCAAACTGTGCAGTTACGCTCAGGGTTACGTTCAGCTTGACGCGGCGGCCAAAGAGTTCGGATGGAAGCTGCACAACGGACCGATCGCCTACCTGTGGCGAGGTGGCTGCATCATTCGTTCGGTCTTCCTCGAAGACATCAAGAAGGCGTTCGACAAGAACCCAAGCTTGGAAAATCTGCTGCTGGACGACTTCTTCAAGACCGCCATCAACAAGGCTCAGCCATCATGGCGACGAGTCGTCGCGACGGCATTCCAGCTCGGCTTGCCAGTCCCCGGCTTCAGCTCAGCTCTGACCTACTACGACGGATACCGTCGAGGCCGTTTGCCAGCGAACCTGCTGCAGGCTCAGCGAGACTACTTCGGTGCTCACACTTACGAACGCACCGACAAGCCACGCGGTGAGAAGTTCCACACCGACTGGATTCGCGAGCGAAAGTTGTCGTAGCATGAATTTGAGATTTCAGACCTGAAATTTCAGATACCCGAAATCAGAGGCCCGACTTTTCGACCTGAAAAGTCAGGCCTTTTTTGTTTCTCCAGACAAAACCTCCAAGGGACATACTCTTGCGAACAGGTCCTTTATCTTTTGATCCGCAGAGGTGAAGTCATGCGAACAAATCTGCTGATGGCGGCACTGATCGCACTGTCGATATCCGCTTGTTCGGATACAACAAAGTCAAATACAGTCAAACAGACGCTGACACTTGAGCAGAAAGCTCAAGCCCAACAAATGCTGACAGAAAAAGGGCTTCTAAGATACGAAAAATCACCGTTGATCGGTCGCAAGATAACCGATGAACAAGCTCTCTTTTCGCTTGCGGATGCCACAGTCTCGCGAGCAGATGGTACAGTCCTGTACTACTTCCAGGTCTGGCGATCAGGCAGGCCACTCGACTATGATGGCCCTGCGGACGATGGAGATGGGGGAGTCACCATCGAAGTGGCAAACGGAGTGATTGTTGAGTCGCGTTACGTTGTGGCTGAGTTCTGACTGAGAACAAGACTTACGCCCGAAATCCCAGCCGTCGGCAAGTGCTTTCGAAAACGGCATGTCACCAAGCGATCAATACACCGCGTGCTTCGCTTCATCGATCATCTGCCGATGCTCAGCGCGGAGTGCTTTGGCCCGGTCAAGATGCTGTTTCCTCTCTGCCTCCGAGACACTCGCATTCGCTCGGTTGGTCGCATCATAAATCTGTGCGCTGTAATGGTCGTTCACGCCTTTGATGTGCGCATCCCGACCGCCGATCCAGAAGGACGACTGGCTCGTCGGCTTTGATCCGCGAGGCCCCAGGATTCGATACCAGCCGCAGAAGTTGGTCCAGCCAGAAAAGATCAGCCCGGCTCCCATGAATATCGCAATGCCGATGCCCCACGGACGAGTTGCTTCAAAGGCACCAAGCACGCAACTGCCGACGATGATCAGTCCATTCAAAGCACTGGCTTTGCGTTCAAGCGAGTTGGGCATGGAGGATATCTCGTGGAAGGGCGTTGGTGCGAATGACACTATTACAGCGAGAACGCTCACGAAATTCCAGAGGCAACCTGATTGCCCCTTGTTCCAGGGCTCCAGCCCTGGAACACACCGCCTGGAGGCTCCTGCCTCCACAACCTGCAAGGCTGGAGCCTTGCGTGCAGGGCGTTCCGAGGCTGGAGACTCGGAACGAGCGTACGGCCGGGGCCTCGTTGAATTGTCGGCAGACTTCCGCAGGCGTATGCTTCCCAGCGCCTTTCCCTATTGCTCCGATCGACCGTGAATCAATGACCGCTTCAGCAACATCCGACATTCCCGAGTTCCTGCAATCGCTGAATCCGCAGCAGCTCGCGGCGGTGATGCATGGTGACGAACCGTTGTTGATCATCGCGGGCGCGGGCACTGGTAAGACGACAACGCTGGCAAATCGAGTCGCATGGCAAATTGTGTCGGGCACGGATCCGTCTCGACTGCTGTTGCTGACGTTTACTCGCCGAGCGGCTGCGGAAATGTTGCGGCGAGTGGAGCATATTCTTATCCAGCTGGATCCATCGACCGTAAAGAATCCGGCGGTGTGTTCCAGGTCTTCCATCCGACGAATTGCCGGCGGCACGTTTCACTCGGTTGCCACGAATGTGCTTCGCCGCTATGGCAATCTGATCGGCCTGTATCCGGACTTCACGATTCTGGATCGCAGCGACTCCGAAGATCTGATGAACGTTGAACGATCGAAGCTGAATCTTCCGAAGTCGGACAAACGATTTCCTCTGAAGGGAACTTGCCTCGATATCTACAGTCGCTGCGTCAATACTCAAAAGCCGCTCGACATCATCCTCAAGAAGTACTTCCCGTGGTGCCTGGAACATCAGGAACGACTGGGTGAACTCTTCAACGGTTACACGACCACCAAAGAACAACAGCGAGTCCTCGATTTTGATGACCTGCTGCTGTTCTGGAACGCACTGGCCGAGAATCCTGATGGCGGCCAGATGCTGCGGCAGCAGTTTCAAAAGATCATGGTCGACGAGTATCAGGACACGAATATCCTGCAGGCTCAGATTCTGAAGAACATCTGCCCGGACGGCAAAGGATTAACAGCTGTCGGCGATGACGCTCAGTCGATCTACTCGTTCCGCGCGGCAACGGTGAGGAATATTCTGGACTTCCCGAATGAGTATCCAGGGACGGTGCTGATCCCGCTGGAACAGAACTACCGCACGACTCAGAAGATTCTGGACGCGACCAATGCCGTCATCGCGGAAGCAGAAGAGCGACATTCGAAAGAACTATGGTCGTCTCGCGGTGATGGCAGTCTGCCGGTGCTTGTGACGTGCAGCGACGAAGACGCTCAGACAACGTATGTGATCGATCAGATTCTGGATCGGCGAGAAAAGGGTGTTCCACTGAAGCAGCAGGCGGTGCTGTTTCGTGCGTCGCATCACAGCATGAGCATGGAAGCTGAGCTCGGCCGTCGCAACGTGCCGTTTGTGAAGTATGGTGGCCTGCGGTTTCTAGAGACGGCTCATGTTCGCGATCTGATGTCGTTTCTTCGACTCGCGGAAAACCCGCTGGACTCCGTTGCCGGTTTTCGAGTCCTCGTTTTGATGCCCGGCATCGGTCATGTCAAAGCCGCTTCGCTGCTGGACAACCTGCGCGAAGGCGGTGGCCATTTCGAGACATGGTCGTCGTGGTCCCCGCCCTCGGTTCTCAAGGACGACTGGCCAAAGCTCATTCGACTGCTTCAGGAAATGGAACAGCGAGCCGAATCCGACGCCGGAGTCGCCACTGATATTCACGGAGCCCGCTTGTTTTACGCGCCGTTGCTCGAATCAAAGTACGACAACGTGAAAGCTCGGCTAAATGATCTGATTCAGCTCGAAGCCATCGCCGCTCGGTATCAAAGCCGAACTGAATTCTTGTCTGAGATGACACTGGATCCACCAAGCTCCACTCAGGAACTTCCGGCCGATCCGTTTCTGGATGAAGACTATTTGACTCTAAGCACGATACATTCGGCAAAGGGGCTCGAATGGGATTCTGTGTACGTGATCCACGCGGCCGACGGCAACATTCCTTCGGACATGGCGACTGGCAGTCCCGAGGAGATCGAAGAGGAACGTCGTTTGTTCTACGTCGCGATGACTCGCGCGAAGAATCATCTCAGCGTCGTGCGGCCCGAGCGTTACTATTTCCACAATCGCCGCAAGAGCGACCAGCACTCACTCAGCAAGATCACTCGATTTCTGCCGACTCAGATTCAGGCATTGTTTGACTGCCAATCTCAGGGCATGACCTACGGTTCCGGCTTCGGCGGAGCAGGGCAGAGCGGCTTGATTCAGGGCGACACAACGGAAATCCGCAAGAAGATATCGAAACTCTGGGGCTGATTGGGGATCTCTTTGCGAGGATCACTACAGCTTAAGCCACTGACATCAACTCGGCCAGGACAAAACACGAAGGTTCTGAGTGCATGTCCACACTCAGTAGATTAGAATTTGGAACCGACAAGTTCAGCCTGCCTGAGTTCCAACCGTGTCTCCTGCCTACCGTTTCAACGCATACGGATTATCAGCCACGACTTTATGAATCGCCACAGATCAACTCCGTCGCCGATTTTCTGTTTCGTTGCGACGCTTATCTTACTTGCTTGTGGATTCATGGCTTCAGCGAAAGCCGATGATGATGTTTCGCTGGGCAGCACAACATTCGCGTCACCACCGTCTTATCAGCAGGACGTCCTTCCGATCCTGACTCGATTCGGATGTAATCAGGGTGCCTGCCATGGGAAACTGGCTGGCCAAAATGGATTCCGTCTGTCACTTCGTGGTTACGCACCCGACTGGGATTACGACTCCATCACACACGAATTCTTTGGCCGTCGAATCGACCGCGCGGCTCCGGCCAATAGCCTGCTAGTAACCAAACCGGCCGGCATGAGTCCCCATGGAGGAGGCAAACTTTTTGAGCCAAATAGTGCAGCCAGTAAAGTACTCACAGACTGGATCGCCGCAGGGACTCCAGGGATTATTCCTGATGAGCCCGTTGTTCAGTCAATAGCTGTCAGCCCGGGCACGCAAACCATGCATCCCGGGGAAACCCTGCAACTTACTGCCACAGCGAGGTATTCGAATGGTCAAGTACGCGACATCACCTGGCTCTCGCAGTTCTTCTCCAACGATCCAAGCGTGCTGGAAGTTTCATCAAGCGGCCTGCTCAAGTGCCTGCGATCGGGGGAATCAGTCGTCCGAGTTCATTTTCAGGGTCAGGTAGCTGTCACCACTATCACCAGCCCCTTCGAACAATCTGTTGACGCACAGTTGTTTGTGGAACGCAGTAGTTTCATTGACGAGCATGTTTTCAACAAACTGGCTGCTCTTCGCATACCGCCGTCCCCCACCGCAGACGATGCAGTCTTTGTTCGCCGCGTCTTCCTCGATACGATCGGCACTCTGCCGACACCGACAGAGGTACAAGCCTTCCTGAACGACCAAAATCCCGGTAAGCGAACAGACCTGATCGATACACTGCTCGAACGCCCCGAGTTTGCGGACTATTGGACTTTGATCCTGTGCGACCTGCTGCAGAATCGCAAAGAACGTGATCACGATGTCAGAGGCAGTAAGGGCGTCCGCGCGATGCAGGCGTGGGTTCGCGAGCAGGTTGAGACAAATCGCCCGTGGGATGAGATCGCTCGCGATGTCATAACCGCCTCCGGAGATTCTGTCTCCCAACCTCAGATCGGCTATTACGTCGTTTCGATCGGTGAGTATCGTCAGGTCGAAGACTCCGAGGTCGTGTCCTCAGTAGCGCAGTCGTTTCTGGGAACTCGAATCGGCTGCGCCAAGTGCCACAATCATCCACTCGAACGATACACCCAGGATGACTACTACCATTTTGCAGCGTACTTCGGCCGGATGAATTTTCAGCGTCAGGAATCTCACAAAGGAGCAACTGCTCTTATTGTTGCTACAGAAGAGGAAGCCCGCGTTCAAAAGCAAATCACGGAGAAAGAATCGCGTCTCAAAGCGATGACAGAGGATCAAGCCAATAAGCAGGGCGCAGAACTCGAATCTCTGCAGAAACAGATTGCTGAAGTGAATCAGCAACTTGAAAACGAACGGCGACAATTCGCAGAACTAACGACGCGAATTCCACGCGTCAGGCAGCCTCGCACAAACCAGCAGCTCGCTGCTCAGCCGCTTGATCGATCTGAAACAAACATTGCTCCGGGGCAGGATCCGCGAGAATCACTCGCTCAATGGATGACGGACCCGGGTAACGAGAACTTTTCTGGCAGCATGGTCAATCGATTGTGGCGTCATTTCTTTGCCGTGGGCCTTGTTGAACCTGTCGATGATCTTCGCATCAGCAACCCGCCGAGCAATCGTGAATTATGGACCGCCCTGAATCAGGAGTTTGTGAGTCACAAGTACGATCTCAGACACATCATGAGGCTCATCCTGAATTCACGCACATATCAACTGAGTTCGGCGACGCTGAAGGGCAACGCTGCGGAACGCGGCTTCTATTCACACTACTACGTTCGCCGTCTGCCAGCCGAAGTCTTCCTGGACGCGATTAGCCAAAGCACACTGATCCCGGATTCATTCCCGGGATATCCAGTCGGAATGCGCGCGATCCAGCTTCCGGATTCGACGGTTGCCTCTCCGTTCCTGTCGATGTTTGGCCGTAGTGAACGAGTGACAGCCTGTGCTTGCGAACGTTCCGGTGATGTCACACTGCCGCAGCTTCTTCATCTGCAGTGTGGAGACGGACTCGCTCAGAAATTTGACGATCCCGTCGGACGATTAAAGCAGATCATGAATAGTTTCCCTGATGACAAATCAGCGATTGAACAGATTTATCTGGCCACACTCAGTCGCTCTCCAACAACCGAAGAACAGGCCTCCATCACGGCAGCATTCGAAGGCAATGAACAACGTGAAGAAGCGTTCCGAGATCTCTTTTGGGCTCTTTTGAATACCAAAGAATTTGCATTCAATCACTGACAGAAACAGAACAGCAGTAGTCCCCGGCAAAATAATGGCTCCGAACAATTGAAACTGGGCAGACAGATAACGTCCTGCTCATTGAACAAGAATCTGTCTTGGTTACGGATTAAGGATTCATCATGTTAAACATCAATCTTAATCAATCGATCAGCAAACTTTGCAACGGCCAATCAAGACGTGATTGCCTTCGAGTCGGTACTCTGGGGCCTCTCGGCCTCACAATGGCACACTTACTTCAGCAGCAGTCGCTAGTTGCAGAAGAGTCTCCGCAGCGACGCGCGAAATCTGTCATTCTTGTTTATCTTGGCGGTGGCCTGTCGCATCATGACAGCTTTGATCTAAAACCTGAGGCACCGGCGGAGATTCGTGGTAAATACAAGCCCGTGTCGACTTGCGTTCCGGGCATTCAGATCTGTGAGCTATTGCCAAAAATCTCTGGAATCATGGACCGAGTCGCGCTGATTCGGTCGGGTTCACACACCAATGATCACCACGAAACGGCGACCAACTGGGCTCTTTCTGGCCGATTCGGCTCAGCCTTTGGAGACTTCCCGTCCATCGGCGCTGTGGTGGCAAATCAACTGGGCTTCTCAGGTCAGATTCCGCCGTATGTCGCGATCCCTCATAACCCATCTTTCACCTGGGAACTTGGCAAGAGCGCTTTTCTGGGTGGACGCTACGAATCGTTCAAGGCCGGAGACCCCAATCAGGCCGGATATCGTGTTCGAGATCTCGTGCGTACGACCGCTCTAACGGACAAATCCATCGAACGACGCAGGACACTCTTGCAGGCCGTCGACTCACTGGCACGGCAGGTCGAAGGAAACGATCAGATTGCCACCTATGACGAATTCCAGAAGCGTGCCAGCGAGATGATTCTTTCACCGCAGGCTCGTACAGCCTTCGACATTGAGCAGGAACCTGCAGACCTTCGAGACTCTTACGGTCGGAACATGTTTGGTCAAAGCTGCTTACTGGCCCGACGACTTGTTGAGTCAGGTGTCACGTTTACAACAATCAACTACGGAGGCTGGGATCATCATGGAAAGATATTCGAAAGCCTCGATAAGAAGCTGCCGGAATTCGACATGGGATTCTCGTCACTCATTCGTGATCTTGACCAACGAGGTTTACTGAACGACACACTGGTGGCCTGTTTCGGGGAATTTGGACGAAGTCCTGGAGTGAATAAAGACGCAGGTCGCGACCACTGGGGACCAGCCGCGTCCATGCTGTTCGCCGGAGCCGGCATTCAGCCTGGTCAGGTTATTGGAGCGACCGATGACCATGGCGGCTATGCCATCAAGAGACCTGTCCGCCCTGCCGACGTGGCCTTTACGATCTATTCCTCGTTAGGTATCCCGCCGCGTCGCCAAATCTATACACCTGATGGTCGTCCGGTTGAAATCCTTGATCAGGGAGAGTTGATTCAGGAACTCTATTCGTGAAAACCATCACCAACACAATCCGACTTTCCGTGACGGCCATTTTGTGTTCTCAAATCATGGGCCACTTCAGTCCTGCGCTTGCAGACGAGAAACCGATGCCAGCACCTCCTGCCATCAAAATGACGGTGCCACCCGCGATTGCCCTTGCCCCACCATCCGCGAGTGCCATGGAAACTACAAAAGTTTTGATCATTCGCGGACTCCAAATGGATCAGATCACTGGGATTACGTGTACGGAGAACGCGCTGCCCGTTTCGTTCAGCATTGTCAAAAAAGAAAAGTCGGCTCCTCCGGATAAGGTGGAAGCCAACGACGTAGGCGACACTCAGGCTGAAGTTTCTCTCAGTATTCCTCCCGACTTTGTTGGGGACTCACTGACAATCACGGCCAGCAGCGAACATGGCACCTCAGAACACTTCACGATACCGGTGATTTCCGGAGGCCTGCTGGTTGCCGAATCAGAACCGAATGACGGTCTTCGAAAAGCTCAGCCGATCCGACTCGGGACGACGATTCAGGGTTTGATTTCACAACCGAAAGATGTTGACGTCTACGAGTTCCAGGGAACTGCGGGCCAGATACTTCTGGCAGAAGTCACGGCTGACCGAATTGGGTCACCATGTGATTCTCAATTGACGCTGTTTGATTCGGCCGGGCAAATCCTGAAAATTGCAGATGATTCGGCGGAGACTTCTGATGCCATTCTGAAAGTCACGTTACCTCGTGACGACACCTACCGCATCGTGATGCTTGAAGCGACCGACCGCGGCAGTTCAATCTGCACCTACTTGCTTCGCGTGACTATGACACCGCAATGATCGCTCAATGATCTTGTGTCCAAATTGCTACGCACAGTGAAAAAGCTGACTCCATCTGATTTGAGTTCTCAAGCCCTCACGCGCCAACACAGCGGAATGATCTCGCCCCGGCAGACTCGAACGACAAACTCAACGAGAGTGAGTCCACGGTGCAAGCCCCCATTGGTGGCAGCAGCAAATACTGCCGGCTTTTCCCTGTGTCGCATTATGTTGAATTGATTCGTGATAAATAGAATTATCCCGCTGGCATGGCCGACTGATGGGCTCTTCACTAAAGCTTTCCCCAACTTATCGACGATCAGTCAACAGAACGAAGCCGGTTGCGATTCTATTCTGAGCGACCGGATCAGAGAGCATTCGGCAGGAATTGCCGGAACAGGAACATCGGAAAAAGTCCCGAGGAAAGACGACGGAATGTCAGGGGCGGCGAAAACTGATCCACTGCGACTGGGCTTCATGGAAACCATGGAAGTCGAAGGACGTGGCCATATCGGCGGACTGCTCATTACGAATCAGAATGGGCGTCCTCTTGAGTTTCAATGTACAACTCCGGTCAAGCCGAATCGCACTCAGGAGATTCTATTCGGGGAAACGCTTCGTCCCTGGCTGCTGGGCGAACTAATCGGCTGCACTCTTCTGGATCGTGTGGCAATCAAACCCAGCCTGATCGTCACAAGTAACCTGCATCTGCTTGAGCTTCGCAACCACACGCATATCCCGGTGGCCTGTACCAATGACGCTCGCACGAAGATTGCAGAGCAGGGGGGAACGCTTCGCATCGGTGGCAACATTCTCAGGTTCCATGAAGCTCACGGTGTGGATGCAGAACTTCTTTCCAAACAGAAACATCTCCTTCCTGACAGTGCTGATCTGGCAGAGCCGCTGGAACGTGTACGAGAGGCACTTGCAGAAACAATAAAGACGGTGTTCGCAAGATAATGTTTGCAGAGATACTTGATCTGCATGCATTTTCGTCAGTCAATGATGTGAGGCACTCGTCATGAGCAGTTGGCCGGATGAAGCGACGGTGGAAGCAACAGATGTTCCTGGAAATCCCGAACAATCCACAACCAGTGAAATACTCACCATCGACCCGGCATTGATTGCAGAGGCGCGTAGATCAACAAAGGTTGATGTTGCTCAGACCGGATTCAATCCAGCTCTGGGACGGCTGCCGACAATCGAAACACAGGGATACTCTCTGAACACAGTGCTGGATTTCGTACCGTCGTGGACAGCACGTCGCATCCCGATGAAATGCATTGGCCTGACACTTCCTGACGGTATGGAATTCATGCCGCCGAAGCTGGATACGACAACGACGTCCGATGGCACGCAATTGCGAAAGATTGCCCCGCCAAAACCGGAGACTTCAGAACCTGTCGATCCCGACAAGCCTCGCAAAGCCACGCGAATCAAGCCGCCGGCCGACGCATTGTCGCTGCAGGATCGCCTGTTCTATCTGCTTCAGCCGCCCCTTGAATCCTGGCTGGCTGGCCAGGAACTCATTATGCCCTTCGAGCCATTCGCCTATCAATATGAAGGGATTGCATGGCTCTTTGCCAGCCAGGCGGCATTGCTGGCCGACGAGATGGGGCTTGGCAAGACCATGCAGACGATCACTGCCATCCGACTTCTGCTCCGCAGTGGGCAGGCAAAACGAATTGTACTCATCTGCCCGAAACCACTGATTCCAAATTGGCAGCGAGAATTCAAGACATGGGCTGAAGAATTGCCCGTGGTTACAGTCGAGGGCAACGGACCAAGACGCCGAATGTTGTGGACCATGCCCGGAATTCCGGTACTGCTGGCTAACTACGAACTGATGGCTCGCGATATCGCTGAAATCCCGGATGATGAGCAACCTAAATTTGACCTGTTGGTTCTCGACGAGGCACAACGTATCAAGAATCGCGACTCTCGTACGGCTGAAGTGGCTCGTTCGATTCGCAGACGGCGAAGCTGGGCTTTGACCGGCACACCCATAGAAAATCGGCCCGAGGAACTGGGTGCTCTTTTTGAGTTCATGGAGGTCATTCCGAAGGCGGCCAGTCCGGACCTTCGCCAACTCTCGAAGCTGGCCAAGAAATACATTCTGCGGCGAACCAAAGATCTCGTGATGAAAGACATGCCCCCTCGCATCGATCGGGACGCGGAACTCGAACTCACCGACGCTCAGGAACTGGCCTATCGCACAGCAGAAAAAGAAGGCGTCGTGCAGCTGAATGACCTGGGCGATTCCATCACCGTTCAGCACGTCTTCGAGCTCGTATTACGACTCAAGCAGATCACAAACTACGATCCACTGACAGGCGAAAGTGCGAAGCTGGAACGGCTGATGGCTGACATGGAAGAAATTGCCGCCAGCGGTGGAAAAGCCATCCTGTTCAGTCAGTGGACGAAAACCATTGACTGGCTTCAGCCACATCTCAAAGAATTCAATCCTCTGATTTATCACGGTGGCGTTCCGACAAAACAACGTGAACCAATTCTGGCCAGGTTCAAGGCCGAGCCTGACAAGCACATCCTGCTTATGAGTTATGGCACCGGTGCTGTGGGCTTGAATCTGCAGTTTGCAGGCTATGTATTTCTGTACGACCGTTGGTGGAATCCTGCAATCGAAGATCAGGCCATCAATCGCGCTCACAGAATAGGCGTCAAGAACCCTGTCATTGTGACGCGGTTCATCTGCAAGAACACGATCGAGGAACGTATCGACCGTGTGCTTCGGGAAAAACGCGAATTGTTTCAGGCGATCCTGGGCGATGGTGACAACGAGAACTTAACACTCAGTATGAACGCCTCAGAAATCTTTGGCCTGTTCGATCTGAAGGCGCGTCACAAAGATGGGTCCAAATCGATTGGGCCGAAACCAGTCAAGGCGATCGCCGACGCGGCCTGATCAAGCCATCAACTACGACCACGGTTGGCACGTTGGCGGAATAAACCCCTGAAGTGATCCAGTTGACCCAGCGACGTTTGTTTATACTTCCATCTCACAGTACTCCCGCTGCTCCGTGGCGGGTTTGGCTATTCCAAGCGTCACTCAGCGTCAATCAGCAAAGACTGAATTTATCGGGATATTGACGCAGCACCCGCTGCCTCATTCCAGGGAAATTGCCTCATCGACAATCGGCAGAGTTTCCTAACGGCCGCTGTCATTCAACAAGAGCACGTCCGCAGATTTTTTGAGGATCAATCACCAGGTAGAACTGCACTCCCTGCTGCTCGTAAAGATCTCGGCGAGACGACAGGACCATGCCTGATGAACGGTCCTCGATGACCCTCACAAAACTCTAATTAACACGGTTGTACCCATTCAGCGCGGCGACGCGATAGGCTTCTGCCATCGTGGGGTAATTGAACGTCGTGTTGATGAAGTACAGCAGACTATTCGCAGTTCCGGGCTGTGCCATAATGGCCTGACCGATGTGGATAATCTCTGTTGCATTGACGCCAAAACAATGGACTCCAAGAATCTCCAGAGTATCGCGGTGAAACAGAATCTTCAACATGCCAATTGGACGCCCCATGATCTGAGCACGAGCGAGATTCTTGAACATCGAATGTCCGACTTCATAGGGCACACATTCGTCGGTCAACTCGCGTTCAGTTTTACCAACACTGCTGATTTCGGGGCTGGTGTAAATTCCGGTTGGAATATCCTGGATCCTAAACTGATCCGCATCGCTGTTGCCAAGGTGACGAGCCGCAAAGCGTCCCTGAATATAGGCCGCACTGGCCAGAGCCGGCACCCCAATCACATCTCCCACAGCATAGACATGTGGCTGTGACGTCTGGAAGTGCGTGTTGACTTCCAATTGACCGCGATGATTAGGCTTAATCCCAACCTGCTCCAGTCCCAGACTATCAGTATTCCCTGTACGCCCATTCGCCCACAACAGAACATCGCTCTTGAGTTGCTTGCCTGATTTCAAATGAAGGACGACGTGATCATCGAAAGCTTCCAGCTTATCAAATATCTCATTGTGACGAATTCGCACTCCCGTATCGCGCATGTGATAGGCCAGCGCGTCGCAGATCTCGTCGTCCAGAAACTCCAGCATTCTGGCTCTGGTATTAACAAGATTCAACTTTACCTGCAGGTTGCGAAACATGGACGCATATTCGCATCCAATCACGCCCGCACCATAGATGGTCATCGACCGAGGAGTCTCAGGCAAGTTCAGAATCGTGTCACTGTCGAAAACACGCGGATGACTAAAGTCGATCTCCGGAGGACGATAAGGACGCGATCCCGTCGCAATCACGAAGTTCTTTGCGTGAGCAATTGTGACGCTACCATCGGGATGCTCGACCTGAATTCGATGTGGATCCAGAAACCGCGCCTGTCCTAAAAGCACTTCGACATCATTTCGATCGTAGAAGCTGCGACGCATTGCAACCTGCTGATCAATCACCGACTGAGCACTGCGGCGCAGATCACGAAAACTGACCTCCAGATTAATCCCCAGTTGCTTAAACACTGGAGCCGAATTGACATCCATCAGGCGATAGATGGCAGCTCGAAGAGACTTACTGGGAATTGTCCCCAGATGAGTGCACGCGCCACCAATCTGTGTCATTCGCTCTATGGCGCCGACACGCTTGCCCTGCTTAGTCGCCTCCATAGCAGCCCCTTCACCGCCGGGGCCGGTACCAATCACGAGCACATCAAAATGTTTTTCTGGAGGAGCTTGCATAGGAGATCACATTCAAAAACGGTCCAGGAGTACTCTCAAATCAATGCCAACAGTCAACACGAAGAACTTTCAGGGCAGGCTCCGGGTGTCACAATGAATCAGCATGTAGTCACCGTTCTTCGTTGAAACCGCAACAGACTTACTGAAGCCCACTGTGCCGAAGCAGGGCATTGGGATCCGGATCACGACCTCGGAAATCACGGAAGATATCCATTGGATGTCGACTACCACCCTGAGCCAGAATTGTGTCTCGAAAACGCCGCCCCGTTTCCACGACAGATTTCTCATCATCAAGTCCAGCATCCTCGAAGGCTCCAAACGCATCAGCACTCAGAACTTCAGCCCACTTGTAACTGTAGTAGCCAGCCGAATAGCCGCCCGCAAAAATGTGCTGGAATGAACAAAGAAAGCGATTCTCCGGAAGCGGAGGCAGGATACTTGTGATCGACAGAATTCGTCGCTCGACATCAAACGGAGTATCGCCACTTTCAGGGTCATACCCATGATGCAGAGCCATGTCCGTCATTCCCAACTGCAGTTGTCGCAACATCACACTGGCAGCTCGATACGTTTTTGCATCACGTAGTTTCTGGTACAGCTCATCAGGCAATACTTCACCAGTCTGATAATGAATGGCCATTTTCATCAGTGTTGGACGATGAAGACACCAGTTCTCCATAAATTGACTTGGCAACTCAACGGCATCCCATTCCACACCATTGATACCAGCGGCGTCACGGTAGTCCACTGTGGTCAGCATATGCTGCAGACCATGACCGAACTCGTGAAACAGTGTTTCTACTTCTCGAAACGTCATCAGCGAAGGAACACCATCTGCAGGCGGAGTACTATTGCAAACCAGATGCGCAACGGGCAATCGAAGACCATGCTTGCCACATGACCGAGTAATGCAGTCATTCATCCACGCGCCACCGCGTTTGTCCTTTGGTCGCGAGTAGGGATCCAGGTAGAACGACGCAATCTGCGTCCCGGCATCATTGAAGATCTGGTAGAAACGGACATCCGAATGCCAGATCGGTGCCGTTCCATCCGCAGCACGCACTGTGATCCCGAACAGTGACTGGCAAAGCTCAAACAAACCAGCAAGGACTCGGTCGAGCGAAAAGTACGGCCTCAGTTGTTCGTCGGTAAACGAATAACGTTGCTCACGTAGTCGTTCCGCCCAGAACGGGATATCCCAGTGAGCCAGCGAGCCTATATGACCATTGCTCTGTGCGAACTCCTGCAACTCTTCCAGCTCTTTTTTTGCAACATGATGCGAGGACGCCAGCAGTCGGTCGAACATCTGCTGAACGGCAGCCACATCTCCGGCCATCTTGCGAGACAAGCTCAGATCCGCATAACACTCAAACCCCAGCAGCTTTGCCTGTTCCTTCTTTAACTTCAGAATTTGAGAAATCAGCGGTGAATTATCCGTCTGACCGAAACCGGCTCGCATCACATAAGCACGATACAACGTTTCGCGCAGCTCTCGATTGCGACAGTGCTCCATGAACGGTCCGAAGCACGGATGATCCAGAGTAATCCGCCACGGCCCGGCCTCAGGAGAGGCTGGCGTCTTGCCGGAATTTTCATCTGCTCGAGTCCATGAGGCGGCCGCAATTCTCCGCAGACTGGAGGGAAAACCGTCAGCATCGCCTGCGTCCGTGATGTCCAGCGAAAAGGCTTTGGTGGCATCCAGCAAATTGTTGGAATAGTCCGTTCCAAGCTGAGACAGTTCCTGTTCAATTTCGTTGAATCGTTCACGATCTTTGCCGACTAAGCTGATCCCGGACTGCTCTGCACTTTGAATCATGCGGGCCACAATTCGCTGCTGAGCACTACTGAAGTGGCTCCAGTCTGTCGAGTTGCGCAGAGCCAGCAACTTCTGATAGATTGATTCACTCTGCCGAATCTGCAAACCGAATTCGACCACCTTCGGCATCGATTCATCATGTGCCGCGCGAAGCTCGTCAGAATTGGCGACGCTCAACAAATGCCCGACTGGAGACCAGCCGTACTCAAACAACAGATCGATTTCTTCAAGCGGATCCAGCAAAGCAGCCCATGATGCTTCGTCGGAAGATTCAACCTTGCAGAGAATTTCTCGACAACGGACCAAAAACTCCGCTACTGCAGAGGCAATGTGCTCCGGCAAAACTCGGTCGTACGCAGGAAACCCCTCTTTGAAAAGGAGCGGATTTAAATCAGCATTCATGGAGCAAGCTTCTCGCAAACAACGGGCCAATAAACTCGTGCGAATCGCAGAAAAATGGCAAACAGCAAAGTCAATTTTCAAAATCTCGCAGGGAATAAAGGAGTTGTATGCGGTCCACGATCTGTCGCGAAGTGCGAACACTGCATTTGTTGCATTGAAGATCGAGTCTCGAAGAATTTCGCAAGTTTCACAGGCGAGACTGCTTAGTTCATCAGCAAAGCGACGGACATTTCGCGCGGAATAACTTTCTTGCAGAATTGAAGTGATCTCGCGAATAAATTCTGCAGCAAAAAAAAGCTGCCATGAACCTGAAACAGATTTCCAAATCGCGATTGATGGAATGAGATGACGTCGGTATAACGCCCACACCTTTTCAGGGATCGTCGTTCGGTTCTGGTTATTGAAGGTTCATGCTGAGCGTTCTGCTTGGTTCTTCATCGCGACATCCGAAAGTCTTTTTCACGACACTTCTCTCACTGTTGTACTCACGCCTTCGAAGTGTCAGTGTTGTCTTTTTTAGAGGTACACTCCCATCATGCTGCTCCACCAGATTGAACTTGTCCCGGGCGAGTCGATTAGAGTTGGACAATTGATCGTGACGCTGATCGCGGTCAACGGAAACGTAGCAGAGCTGCATGTGGAAGACCCGGACAATGGCAATTCGTGGATTGATCCGATTGTCTTTTCAGGCTGTGAATCTGAAGAGCCAGCTCTGGTTTAGAGCACAGGCTTCTCGACCTGTCGGCTCCCAGTGATCGTGACACACTTCCAGAACTCCGTACTGGCTGTTGAAAGCAGACCATGGGGTCTGTCGTGACAAGGTAGAAGGCTGCCCAAATTGCAGGGCTTCACGTGTTATGTGCATCGCTACGGACTGCTGCAGCAGGTTCAGCTGCGGTAGGTGGTTGCATGCCCCTTTTCAGCCCCGCAAGGATTGTCTGGCCGAGTTTACAGGCTTAGAACAGAGCAGGGCGACCACTCACTTCTCTTCATCGCAGGGCTCTGTAAAGTGCGGCCTTCTCCCAATGAAGGACTGCCATGTTCCGCTTCGCCCTGACCATCTTTGTAAGCGCTTTTCTGCTCTTTCAGGTACAACCCCTGATCGGTCGATTCATTTTGCCATGGTTTGGTGGAGGCCCATCCATCTGGACCAGTTGCATGCTGTTCTTCCAGATTATTCTGCTGGGAGGTTATCTCTATGCTCACCTGCTCAGCGTGTATCTGAAGGCTCGCGCGCAGGTCATCACGCACACCGTTCTTCTGGCCGCCTCACTGCTGTTTCTGCCAATTTCACCGAGTGATAGCTGGAAACCTACATCCGATCAGTCACCGCTCCTGCATATTCTCCTGCTGTTACTGGCAACGGTTGGTGGACCGTACTTCATGCTGTCGTCCACAGGCCCCCTGATGCAGAAATGGTTCAGTCAGACTTCCCGTGGCCGTTCCCCTTACAGGCTATACGCTTTATCAAACATCGGATCTCTTCTGGCGTTGTTGAGTTACCCATTTGTCTTTGAACCGTGGCTGACATTACGACAACAGGTCTTTTCCTGGTCCACCGTCTATGGCGGCTATGTTCTTCTTGCCGGGTGGTGCGCGGCAGGGCTGTGGAGAGTGTCGAACACAGAAGCGACGTTGGTAACTTCCACGGAAGCCAACCCTTCAGAACTGACAGCAACAGCCGATCATCGTGTGCCTCGTCCGAGCATTGCATCAATGCTCTTGTGGCTTGGACTTGCAGCATGCAGCTCAGCCATGTTACTGGCGACAACAAACCAGCTATGCATCGATGTCGCAACGGTTCCGTTTCTTTGGGTGCTGCCGCTTAGCCTTTATCTCATCTCCTTCATCATCTGCTTCGACAGCCCACAATGGTATGACCGCCGAGCCTGGGGACTGTTGCTGATCGTCTGCTGCCCGGTGGCCTGCTGGGTGATCGAGGAAGGTGCAGACGTCAACATCACCAAACAGATCGTCATTTATTCGACGATATTGTTTGCCTGCTGCATGACATGCCATGGTGAACTTGTCAGCAGCAAACCACATCCACGACATCTCACACTCTTCTATGTTCTGACTTCAGCAGGTGGAGCACTCGGAGGTGTCTTCGTTGCGATTGTGGCTCCGTACCTCTTTCATGGGTATTGGGAATATCACATCGGGCTCGTAGTCTGCGTATTAATGACTTTGCTGGCGTGGTGCGGTCAACGCGTCTGGCTACGAGGCCCGTCGCCACAATTCTGGATCTGGACTCTCATCGTGACTGGCCAGGTCGCAGCAAGCGTCCAATACCTTTACTCACCGATTTCGGCATCCATCAGCGACAAGAACGAAGTCATTCTTGTGGGAGTGTTCACGCTCATCCAACTGATCGGCTTAATTGCAGTCGGCAGCCGCGAACGAACATTGCCGGGATTTCTGACTGCTGTGACAGCATTCTCGGCTCTTCAGTCTGCGTGGATATTCTGGTTTGGCAGCTGGAGATTTCCGGGACTTGTCGGAACTGAAATAAAGACGGCTCTGGTCCTGATCCCGATCACCTCGATCATCGTAGCGTTGGCTCTTTACGGCCTCACTCGCATTCCCGGTGAAAGAGCGCGCCGATTCTGGGTCCTTGGGACGCTCTATATCGCGATTGCCGGAATCGCGTTGACAGTTCTTGAATTTGAATGGATGGAAAGCTGGCAAATCTATTCACTGGCTTATACGGCCGCAGCTGCAGTGCTGATGGAATGGTCTTCGATTGGTATTCGAGGCCCGGATAAAGCGTCGGTCGGATTCTGGTTCTGGATTCCTGCGATCACTTTGCTACTGCTCCTTTCGAACTATCTGGCCGAGATTGTTGAATCCGATAACAAGACTACCGATGACTCCAGAATCGTTCATATCTCTCGCAATTTCTATGGAGTGCTCAGGGTTAAGTACGAAGGCTCAGATCCCGACGATGAAGACTTCATCCCTCCCAAACATGCGCTAACCCATGGTCAGATTCGACATGGTTTCCAGTTTATTGATGACTACTGGAAACTTCAGCCAACAACATATTACGGTCGCGAAAGCGGAGTTGGCCTGGCAGTCAAGGTGTCTCGAAGGATGGCAGCGGAATCCGATCAACACGCTCTTCGCGTTGGGGTCGTGGGATTGGGAACGGGAACCATGGCCGCGTATGGAGAACAAGGTGAGTACTTCCGATTTTATGATATCAATCCGGATGTCCTTAAGCTCTCAGACACGATCTTCACCTATCTTAAGGATTCAAAGGCCAAAACAGAGGTCGTCATTGGCGATGCGAGGATCGTCATGGAACGAGAACTTGCCAACAAACAAAGCCAGCAATTCGATGTGCTGGCGATTGATGCGTTCAGCAGCGATGCGATTCCGGTCCATTTGCTAACCAGTGAATGCGGTGAAATTTATCGTAAACATCTTCGCAAGGGTGGCGTACTGGCAATTCACATCTCGAATCGATTTCTGAATCTGAATCCCGTATCACGTGGGATGGCTGAAAAACTGGGCTGGCAGGCAATCCGAATTGACAACAGTGACCAATACCTAAGTGGAGTTTTCAGCTCCACGTGGATCCTGCTGACAGAAAGCTCGGAGTTCGTGAATGACTCAGAAATCACCGAAGCCACAGATCCCTGGGGCGAAGAGGAACCTATCCTTCACTGGACCGATGACTATTCCGGATTGTGGCAGGTGCTGACTTTTTAAAAACCAGTGAATGCCGTCGCGCTATCTGGACTGCTGCAGCCTGCTACAGCTTTCGGCTCCACAGCCTGCTGTGGACCACCGTTCTGAACTCAACCACCTTTCAAACCGATGCTCGGCAACCGACTCCCTGTACCAATGCGGCAGCAGGCTGCCGCATCCCAAGAGGGCACACATTACTCTTGTCCGGCTGGCGTGGCTTGCGACGGAGCTTGAGCATCCTGACCGACAACTGTAGACGCGGCCTGTTCCGCGGTTGATTCGAGAGCCAATTCATAACAAGCTGACTCTTCGGCATTACGCAAATAAAGGCGATTGTCAATCAACACGGGATGATTCCAGGTCTTTCCGGCAAGGGCCTGAATCTTTCCCAACTCAAGGTGCTTGTCTGGATCAGCCTTCACCAGCACGAGTTCACCCGCCTCTGAAACAACCAGCAACTGCCCGGCATCCGGAAGCAACAGCACCTGACCATTTCCATATCGCCCTTTCTTCCATACTCGCTTCCCAGTCGCGGCATCAACGCAACTAAAAATATTGCCGTCAAAGCCATACACGAAACCCTTGTACTCAACGAAGTCATTAAAGTCAGGCTTCATGTCCTTCGCAGTCCAGACCTCACTGATCTTCCACAAGTCTCCCTCGTGCGCCACATTGATCCGTCGAGTTCCAACACCAAGGCTGGTCCCAATCAGAACAGAATCGCCAATTACCAAAGGCTGGATGGCTCGATAGTTCTCAACGCCCCATTCATGATTCCAGATCGTGCTGCCATCCGCAACAGACAAGAACTGCAGGCCCAGATTGGTCGACATCAATATTCCGGAGACATGATCAAAGACGGCCGGATGCGCGGAACAATAGCTGTGATTGCCCGAAGAAACCTTCCAGCGAACTTCTCCCGATTTTTCATCGTAGGCCACCACAGCGCCGTCACCAGTGGCAGCCCCGGCATGAACGATAACCAGACCGTCCTGCACAAGTGGCGATGCCGAAAAACCCCATTGAGGCGGCTTGCAGCCTGCATCCACCTGAAGATCTTTCGTCCAGCGAACTTCTCCTGTGATCGGATCCAGACACAAGACATGCCCATTCGCTCCCACTGAATAAATTCCCTCGTCACCAATCGTCGGCGTTGCACGAGGGCCTGCGCCGGCAATAGCTTCCCAGAAGCGACTGACGTATTCATAAGCCCACAGAACCTTACCAGTCTCGGCACTTATGCACACAACAGCCTCGTTGTCGCCACGTTGCTCTTGTGTAAACAATCTCCGGCCCGCAACTGTGAACGAGGACCAGCCGGGCCCGATCGGAGTCTTCCAGATTTCTTTTGGTGGCGACGTCGCCCAATCTTCCTTAAGTCGTAACCCCGGCCGTTTTCCATCACGCATTGGTCCGCGAAAGTCGGACCACTCAGAGGTTGCTCGAGTGATCTGCTCATTCACATCCGCAGATTCTGATGGTCGTAAGCTGCCACCAGCCGCGCCACTGCGATCCGCAAGCCCTCGCAGATATTCTTCCTCTGGAGTCGGTGCCCAACGCCACGAAAACTCTGCATCGAACTTGCCTGTGACTCCGTGCAACTGAACCAAATCCCACATCCCGAATCCAACCGCCGACAAGAACAACGCTGCACGCAATCGCGATGCCGGACGGTTTGCCATCAGAATAAGTACCAGAGCAAACGCGCTGACTCCACAGGGAATCTGGTAGAGCACGGTGCTCATTCCCTTCATGGAAAAATGCAGCAGCAACGTGGTCAAGACGCCGATCGCGATAACACCTGTCAGGCCCATCACTTTCTCTCTCGTGCCCGCCCGGCTTGCGAAGGTCCACCACAACATGATCACGCCGCACAACCCGGCAGGCCCCATAAAAGCCGCCATCAACAAGGCCATGGGAGGAGCTTCCACAACAACCATACTGAGCTTCAGTGCCCCAATCAGGATTAGACAAACCGCAGCGGGCCACCAACGCAGAGTTGTTATTGCAGCCTGTGCCCCCGCAGGATTTACGTCAGATCTGTTTTCTACAGCGGGTGCTTCGTGAGCAAACGGATTCTCCGAGGTCGTCATGTTGATTCCTGAAGGTGAAACCTTTATTCCACACAGTTAATTGATTCTCTGATTATGCCCTAAACGAAACATCTTCTTCAACGTGATTCTGATTCCATTGAGAACTCCTTGAGTTGTCAATGCTGTTCGTCCAACACCGAAAACTATTCGGCCTGAAATGCAATGAGTGGGACCATCTTCTGCATGAACTGCTGCCACTTGAAGAACAAAACAACAAGCAAAGTCAATGAGACGGCCGCCATGCGAATGACCATACGATAATTGTTGCCGTAGTCACGAAACGGCCAGAACTCACTCAACCAACAGCAGTGGGGACTGAGGAATATCATGAGCACATCAAATGTCGTGAGTTGGCCAAAAAATCGGCCAATCCAAAGGAGACTAAACAACGCCGTAACGCTGATTCCAATCAAAAACTGACCGTTGGATGTCGCGGGACCTGTTTTCTTTCTTGTTATCCAAAGAGCCAAAGCTGCGCCACAGATCCCACCGGCCAAAGGCATTGCAGCCGCTCCACCTTTGATATATCCAGCCAGCATCGTGACCATACCCGTGGCCAGTAGCGACATCACGAGGCCAGCTGTAAGCGAAGCCGATACCCCACGAAATGCGAGAGTCATGGACGATCTCAATGCAACGTAAAGTAACGCAGCCCCTGACAGCAGAACTCCAAAGGCGACGAACTGTGGCCAGTCGTTTGTGTTTGACTCGACTGAACTGAGATAGACAGAATCATGCCAAAGAATACGGCCCACACTCACGAAAAAAGTGATTCTAATAGTGGCAGCACAAAAGCCTGAAAGGCTGGATCGAAAATTGTGCTGATCGTTCGGCACCCGGACGACGCCGATGAATTCAACAATCATCGCAGCCGGTAATACGATCATCAGGAAGCGATCAAGAGCATTCACCGGAGGCCATCGCAATTCGAATCCAAGGATTCGGTATCCCGTCAACAGGCCCAAAACAAGGCCCACCATAAAAACGAAACGAGCGAGCGACGGAATCGTCGCTCGCATCGCAAGTTGAGAGATAAAAATCGCTAGAAAACTGGCAGTAAACGCAGCCAGTAGTGCGATCACATACTGCAACGGATCTGGCATCCG
>CAIXQV010000548.1 GCA_903921605.1 uncultured Planctomycetaceae bacterium
CGTCCGGTGATTCGTCAACACATTTTCACCCACCGGACGGCTCGCGCCGTGCCGCTAAAATTGAAGCTCTATTCACGTCCCGCGCGTCAGCTCAGGAATCGGCTTGCCGGAATTTAGAATCGGAACTGGTCGACCCGTGAAGTTTTCAATCGCGACGTTGGCATAATCAATCTGCAGATGCTTGTAGATCGTTGCCAGAAAATCGCCTGGTTCGACGCGTCGATCGATCGGATCTTCGCCTCGGACGTCGGTTGCTCCGATCACCTGACCGGTTGGAATACCGCCCCCGGCAAAGATCATGGAGTTCGCTCGCGGCCAATGATCGCGGCCGGGCTGAACAACGCCCGCCGCTGCACTGGCGACACCGCCGCCACTGCTGGCGACGTAACTGATTCGTGGAGTACGACCAAATTCTCCTGCGACGACGACCAGAACTCGCCGATCCAGCCCACGAGCGTAAATATCTTCAATCAGCGCGGAAACAGCCTGATCAAAGAACGGCGCACGGAACTTATTCGCATCGAACACGTGGTGGTTCACCGCATGATCGTCCCAGTTGGCGACTCGACCACAGAGCGGACCATCAAACTCGGTCGTGATGATCTCAACACCAGCCTCAACGAGTCGCCGGGCCATCAGGCATTGCTGTCCCCAGGCATTCATGCCGTATCGCTCACGAACCTCCATAGGTTCCTGTTTCAAATCAAACGCCGCACCTGCCTCTGGACTTGTCAGAAGGCTGAGAGCCTGGCCTTCAAAACGGCCGATGGCGTCTAATGTGCCGGAAACATCCAGCCCGCTGCGCATACGATCGAATCCATTCTTCAGGGACATGCGACGTTGCAAGCGGTCAAGGTTCTCGGCCGGCATACCGATGTTTGGCACCTCGAACTTAGGATTACTGAGATCGCCAACCACTGAAAAAGGTCGGTACGCCGCTCCAAGATAAGTCGGACCAGCGATAGTAAAGTTGTCGTAGTTGTCGACAGGATTCACGGCAATGTAATTGGGCAGACTGCGAACCGAGTCACGTCGCAGATAACTGGCAATCGACATCCAGTCCGGCAGCACCGGGACAAGCTTATCCTGAGGATCCGGATCACCAGCCAGCACCTGCAATGAACCAGCTGGATGTCCGCCACCCGTATGAGCAATCGATCGCAGGATGGAATACTTATCTGCAATCGTGGAAAGTCGCGGCAGAAGTTCGCAGATCTGAATTCCGGGGACGTTGGTGTCGATCGGCGAATACGGGCCACGGAACTCCAGAGCAGCCTGAGGCTTCGGGTCAAATGTTTCCAGGTGGCTGGCACCACCTCGCAGCCAGACCAGAATCACCGCCGTCCGTTCGCTCGCGACAGTTCGACTTTCACTGGCCATCGATATATTCTGCAGCCGAAGCACATCAGCCAGACTCAGCGATGCAAATCCGCCGAGTCCCGCTTTCAGGATTGTTCGGCGAGGATGTGATCCAGGTATCATGAGATGACTCGATTCCGATGGGGAATGCCACAACTTCAATCTGTCAGCAGATAGTCTGCCATACTTGTCGCCCTGCGAGCAAATCCCGTCGGCGGAGCGACGGGTGTACAGTACACCCGTCGCTCCGCCGACGGGAACTCATGCGTCCTCAACGACACGGGTCAATGTGGGCCACAACGATCAGGAAGTCAACAGCGGGTTTCAGAATTGGGGAATCTTTGGCTGCTGTGTTTCCTGAATTTTTAATAGTTCCTGAGCCACACTCATTTGTTGCTTGAAGCACTGCTGCCAAGTGTCACGCCACTCCTGTGGTATCTCGTACGGCGTCAACTTCTGCATGTAGTAGTGAACCCCATCGAACTGCTCAAAGTCACTGTACTCGTCATCGATCTTCAGCAACGGTGATTGATTAAGCCGAGCAACAAACCAGACATCTGATGCGCCGGGAAAAGAGGGCTCCGGCTCAATCTTCTTCTGGTAGTTATACCAGAGGCGATTCGTCGTTACGCCAACAGTGAGGTTTGATGATGCACTGCTGGCAGTTGCAGTGGCGGCAACTTCGCCGAGCATTATCTCCCCACGACCCGGAGAAAACTCCAGCCCGGAGACGGTCATCCCCCCGGAGGGAACATGAGCGACTGATGTAGTCACAAGCAAATGGCATTCAGTCAGATCGAAGGGAAGTTGGTTCGTCACGGACACGGTCCATTGACCTGGTATCACGTAGGTCCACGATTCTCCACCCCTCAAATTTGCGTCAAATGTCAGCGGGCCCTCAGGACGAAATCTCAACTCGACTTGAACTCCCCGCAACTCAGGGTCATACGCCGTGGCAATGCTCTGACGGACTCCCCACGGAGTTATCGGGACACCGATCCGAAACGCGTCCAGTTCGTCCTTCAACAAATTGGGCTGAACCGAAAACGGAGCATAGCCAGCAGCTCCTTCTGCTTGCCCCGGGTTGTAGACTGCAAATCGAGAGTAGTAGTCGCTCCGGTCCGTCGACTTCTTCCGCAGCAACTGCAGATCAGTATTCTTTCCTCGAACAGCCACTTGCGTGTTTCGCCCACCAGCCGACTGGACCTGAATCTGCGCGACCTGAACCGCTCCACCGGGACTTCCCACAATCACAGATTGCCAATGCAGATCGCCTCGACTGTTCCGCAGATAGCTTCCCAGCAAAGCTGCGGCCAAGCATGCGATTGTCACAACGGAAACCGTATAAGTCATGACTCGCCGACGATTCGACCGAAACATCAGCAATGCCACAACACCCGAAAACAGCAGGTAGATACTGAAGACCGCCAGCACCATCATACGAGTAAAGTTCGCATTCGAAGTGCCAACATAAGCCTCCGGCAATTGGTCCGGAATCGAAAGCACACTGTATCTGGAAAGTTGAGAAGACGCGTCCAGCAACTTCTGGATGGCCAGGGAATCATCCGTCGAGAACAACCCTCCGCTGTATTCACGAATCGCCCCAACAACACAACGACACACCTGATGCTCATCCTGCAGAACAGCCGGCAGTGAACGTAAAGGAGCAGACTCCTTCAGACGCTCCAGCACTTCCTTTGACGAGTCATGCACGAATACAGTTCCACCCAGACACACCCAGCGGCCAATCGCGTCCCATTGGGAATCGTTCAGCATGTCGACTTTAGCCGTTTCAGAGAACAGCATCGCCTGAGCGACTGTCAGCGGTCCCGGATGTTGAGGAATCTGCCATGACTTTACGGAGACAGGCTGCACCGACCGACCAAAACCAAACCGCGGTACGAATCTATCTTGTACGGTCCCTGCGGGTTCCGGAGCCGAAGTTGCGGACTGCTGTGAACCAGGAGCAGCAGAAGTTTCCGCCATGGGTAACTGCAGGGCTCGACCACCATCATCGACAAACAGCAGATAGTTGACGTCTTCAGAAAAATCTTTGCCGGTCATCAACGGCAAGCGGCGTGTCCAGAACTCTCTTGATCCATCCGTGTACGTGGCAACACAATCATTCCAGTCAGATAACGACAGGACCGAAGAAAATCGTCGAACACTTCCCGGACCAACAAAGACATCGCCCAGATTGATCTCTCGCTCAGTCTCGGGTTCGCTCAAAATCAGTTGGCCTTCCAGAACCTCATTTGACTGATTCGAAATCAGGAACGAAACCGGAACCGGGGCATCCGTCTCAACACGACCATCCCAACCAACGACCGCCTGAATATCCAGCCCCGGAAAATCCGGCTGACGCTCTTCGTCATTGATCGCCGTCTGTCCCATCGCTGGCGTCAGCGACACCACATTGATCAGGAACACGATCAGCAGAGAGTGCACCCATGATGCTTGTACGTTCGCTAAGCCCCGCATCAGTGGTTCTCCTTTGCAGCAGCATTCAGATACTCCAGACGCAGCGTCCGACTCAGGCGACGCAACAAGAGTACACTCACGAAAATGAGTGATCCGTGCACAACACAGAACATTGCCGATGGAGGATCATAAAGAAAACTGTTCGGCCGGCCCCAATACAGCGTTCCCAGAATCGTGGCCGGAGATGCCGCCGCAACCGTCGGACCACTGCGATACAGAAGTTGATACTCACGCAACTCATGTACCTCACCCATCATCAGTCCAAAGGCCATAGGCAACACACAAATGAGCACACCGTAGAGCACGGCCACAAGAAAGAACGAAACGCTTTTCATCCACATTGTCAGGCACAACGTCCGCTGCAGCAAATAGACCGTGACCGCCGCAACACTCAGCACAATCGTCCCCTGCCAACCCACGCTGACAAAGTTGGCACTGGTCATTCGAGAATCGTTGTATGATTCTACTGCTTCACTGAGCCCGCTCGGACCAACCAGCGAAGAACTAAACCACGCAGGAAATCTCAAAGTCATCCCAGTCGAAAGTAATAACACCAGAACAAAACACACAGAATCCATGGAAGAAACTGAGACCTTCCAGCCGGGAATCAAAGGCACTCGCAGATACGTCGTGTTTCTGGCATGCGAAAACAACAGTGTTGCAATCAGCAGAGTCACTCCATGAATGGTATGACAGGCTGTCGACAGCTCCGCAAAGAACCAGCCGTACATTCCACCACCAGCGGACATCGCTTTGAAGAACCGGCAGATCGCATCAATGTAGACTTTCCACACAACAGCAACCGGCACAAGTAACAAAACAAGACCTGTCCCCCACCGCAGCAGACCTTCAAAGCGTTTTAAGATGTCGTCGCGATTCTCGTAAAAGAACGCCAGCTCGGACGGCCTCTGAATATGTAACCGAAATCGAAATCGCCGCTTTCGCTTGCTGTCCCCGGCTCGCACGACTTCGCCAAACGTACTGTTGTCGCGAATGATGCCATAGAGCGGACCTACAGAAATCGCTACTAAGGCCATGGTTGTTACCGTCAACATCCCAAACGCACACGAAGCAAACACACTTGAAAAGCTGCGGAAGTAATCGTCTTCAATCATCCCCGATGCGGAATACACGCCCTGCAACAATGCCGGAAATGGAGTGACCACAAATGGCTGATACGGAATCGGGGCACAACCCAACACACACAGAAAAATTCCTGCAGCGACGACCAGCAGCATGGCCAGCACTTCATTGAAGTACAAAGACAGCCACAACATCACCACAGCCAGCATGATGCAATAGAGCCAGACCAAAAACAGATTGGCCAGAAATGCAGTCCACTCAAGTCCTCCCAACGCCAGCACCAGGACAAACCATGGCAGCAGTAGAAACAGCACTAAAGCCAGAAACAGATTCTGCGAAGTCACTTTGCCGATCAGGAATCTGAGCGGTGTGATTCCGCTGAGTACAATCTGATCAAAATACCGGCCGATGCGTGGCCCCAGAAATACGCCCGTGAGCCGCATCGGTATCAACAACGTGGCAAACGCCGTCGCTCCACCCAGCAGAATCAAGCCCAGAATTTGACCGAACTCCATGTTCTCTGTCAGCAGACGAAAGTCCGGATCATTGGGCGCCATCATCAGCGGCAGCAATGTCATCAGGATCGTTCCGTTCAGAACCAGCCCCGCCAGCCCAATGTTCCAGCCGGAAATCAAACTGGCCTGATCACGTCCATAGGTCGGGCTGTTTCGAAACAGTCCCAGAAATCGGCGGACCGCATTCATGTGACTTTCCCCGCTGTGGACCGCATAAAGATCTCTTCGAGATTCACTTCGTTCTCTGCAAATTGCAGGACTCGAATGTCCTGTTGCAGTAACGCCGCCAGAACAAAGTTGCTGTTCGGCTCATCCGTCGACACCACAATCATCTGATCACGAATTTCACATGTTGATACGCCTCGCAACTGCGCCAACATCTGTGAAGTCCGCACCAAATCTTCCGAGAGCACTTTCAGCCGAACACTTCTCTGAGCAGTCCCGGTATGCGCGCGCAGCGTGGCCAGATCACCCTCCAGCACAAGTCGTCCGGCCTCCAGAATTCCCACTCGATCGCTGATGTCTTCGATGTCCGGAAGAATATGCGAGCTGATAATGATGGCTTTACCCAGCGAGGCCAGCGTCTTGATAATCTCTCGCAGTTCATTACGGGCTCGAGGATCCAGGCCACTGGCCGGTTCGTCGAGAACCAGGACCGAGGGATCATGAAGCAACGTCTTGGCCAGCAGTAATCTCTGGCGATTGCCGGTCGACAGCCCTTTGACCATCACACTCTCGCGGCCCATCAGATCCGTCAATTCACACACATCCCGAATACGAGCTGCTCGCTCTGCAGCCGTCAACCCGTACATGCACGCGAAGTAATCAAGGTACTCCTCGATGGACATATTGCGAGGACACCCGAACTCGGCCGGCATGAATCCCAGATGAGCCCGCGCCGCACGTGGATTCTCGCGAACGGATTTTCCCTCGACTCGGACGTCTCCTGAATCCGGCACGGCCAGTGTCGAAATCATTCGAAGGAGTGTTGTCTTACCGGCTCCGTTCGGTCCGATAAGTCCCAGAGTCGCCCCCCGAGGAACCTGAAAGCTCACTCGATTCACGGCGACCAGGTCGTCGAACGTCTTGGTCACATTGTCAATTTCAATCGCTGCTGTCACCACAACGTCTCGCCCTCGCAAGGCCACAACGGTTCAAACACACCGATCAACGGGTGACAGGATAGGCCACACCCTGATCCACGTCTAATTGGACTGTGCGAAGTTCATAAAAACACAATGTTTTCCAATCCTCCGCCAGTAATTGTCATTCTGTTTTCAACGTTTGACATCGTCTTCAGCATCACGTGAACTACGCGGGGTGCGAACAACATCACTGCATCACGCTGATTCTTCAGCGCCATAATCTTCCTGAAGGCTCCCGACACTTGTCTGAACTGCTTCCACTCAATCCCCTCGCACCACATGATTACTGGATGAAGAAAGCTCTCGATCAGGCCATCATCGCTTTTGATGAAGGTGAAGTGCCGGTGGGAGCTGTGATTGTGTATCAGGAGCGAGTCATCGCCGAAGGTCGCAATCAGCGCGAAACATTGAATGATCCGACAGCTCACGCGGAGATGATTGCGATCACTCAAGCGGCAGAAGTCCTGCAGTCATGGCGATTATTGGACTGCACTCTCTACGTAACTCTGGAACCATGCCCGATGTGCGCTGGGGCCATCGTTCAAGCTCGAATCCCGCGAGTCATCTATGGAACGACGGACCCAAAGGCCGGTGCCTGTCACACGCTCTTCAGCCTGACATCTGATATCCGCCTGAATCATCAGTCAGCCGTGATGGGCGGCGTCATGGCCGAAGACTGCAAAGCCATTCTGCAGGAATTCTTCCGCCAGCAACGAGCCCTGGGGAAGAAATAGTTTTCGTTTTCACAACTACGCTGATCATTTGAAATTTGAAATCTCAGATCTCAAATCCACCATTGTTAGCCATTTCGACCGCGGCCTACCCCGACATTGATCAGGCGGCGGAAACAAACCAGCAAAAATTGCCGAAGCCATCTAACAGCGGCAAAACCTGCTGCCGTTCGAGGCAAAAATCAATGCAATAGCAATCGTCGAAAAAAGAGCTGCGGAGAATCGTGATCAAAACTTTAACCGCTATTGACCCAAATTTTCCATTGGGATAAATCTCGGCCCGCACGCAGCGTGTTCCTCGGCAGATTCGGCCAAACACCTGCGACTCCTTTCCTCTTTCTGCTGTTCTCCACCGGCTGGTTTAAGTCACTGCAGGATGCAGTGGGGAAACTTGCCACCTATCTCACCTTGATGGTTCCTCGTCTCTGTTTCACAGAACTCAGCCGCACTGAGAAATGTGAACGGGAACATTGAATCGGATCACCTCTTCACTGGCTCGCATATGTTTCCTGGTGGAATCAATGCGCGTTCGTGAGCATTTCTTCAGGGAAGAAGCACATGCTGTCCAGAAGACTCACTTTTGGTGCCGCGCTGGGAGCGCTGGTTGTTTCATTGCAAAGCACTGCCCAGGCTCAGTACTACGATGGCTGTGGAAGTTGTGGTCCTGTGGTCGCTCAACCACTTGCCCAATGCACGCCGATTCAGCCGGTTCAGCAAACCTGCTACCAGACGGTCCCCATCACCACTTATACCCGCGAAAAACAAACCGTCCAGGTGCCAACCTATGAGACGGCTTATGAAGATCGCGAATACACCGAATACCGTCCCGTGACTCGCAGTAAAGAAGTCGAAGTCCCGACCGTCTCCTACCAGACTGTGTCGGAAGTTCGTACGGTCAATCGAGACATGGGCCGCTGGACGACAAATTACCACCCAGTCGCAAAATGTGCTCCTTGCCAGGTTGACCCTCGACCGGGTCTTATTGGCTGGATGAATCGCACTGGTTATTCGATGCGAACAGCTTTCACGCCGAACTACACGACTTCTCGCCAGTATGTCCCCAATGTCGTGGCGTGCAGCGTTCCATACACTCGTCAGGTCGCTGTCCATGGAACTCGCCGTGTCACCGTGCAGGAAACCGAAATGGTGGCCGAACGGAAGACTCAGAAAGTTCAGGTTCAGAAGATGGTCATGAAGTCTCAGGAAGTCACCGTGATGAGGCCTCAAACAGCCTATCGAACGGTACCGATTGGAACGGCCATGGCCTATGGCTCGCCGTACATCGGCGGCTCACAGATGGCTTACGGTTATCCAGTCATCGAAAACTCCAGCCCTCGAGCTGCACTTGCTCCGGCACCCGATCCGATCAGTGCTGAACGATCAACATTCAAAGAAGACAGTGCTGATCCGGACAAGTCCTTCAAGCGTGCCGCCGGTGACGATGGCAACACTGATGGAGCAGGGCTGGAAACACCGCTTCGCAGTGATGATGATGTGCCAGCTTTCGGTGCTCCGCAAACACGACGTTCTCCAAAAAAATCAGATGATCTCGTAATCCCTGCTGTCTTCCGAAAAGAAGCCGCACCAGAAACTGCTGCGGCAAAACCAGTCGCCGCGAAAGCTACTGGTTGGCGAGCCAATCGAAAGTCGAGTGAACGCAGTATCTCTTCGAGCAGCCTCGACAGACCGTCGATCTCTATGGCTGACTCCACACGAGAAAAGTAGTTCTTTCCTGAACTGCACTATTGAAACACGCAGCGTTCAATCGCGAACGCTGCCGCTGAATCCTATCCCCCTCTCTCCTCTCTCTCCCTTCCTTTCTGTCCTAAGAGTTGATGCGTCCCCTCGCGGCACCGGTATCATACCGGTGCCCATTTTCGTTTATACTCTTCGCGTTTCCGAACACATTCCTGCCGACACCTCCAACAACGCGTGCAGCGAAGGATCTCCACCATTTCCGATAACGAACCTTCACTGACTCAGTCGCAATTCCTGACCAGCGCGGGAATCTTCGAAGGTGCGATTCTGGTTGTCGCATTCATCGGCGGATGGATCACCGGCTGTGCGCCTCTTGCGACTCTGTCGTGGTCCGCTCAGGATTTTGGTCTCGGAATTCTGGCCACCGGGCCGATGCTGATTCTTTTGACCATCTGCATGGTCTCACGCTCCAAAGGACTCGTGCAGATCCGCGAGTTCGTCCGAGACTCCATCGGTCCTTATCTGAGTGACTGCCGTTGGTTCGACATTGTTCTGCTGGCGATTCTGGCCGGAGTCTGTGAAGAAGCCTTCTTTCGCGGTTTCCTGTATCTGTGGATTCAGGACTGGAATCCGTTCCTGGCCGTACTAATCAGCAACCTGCTCTTCGGCCTTGCTCACGCCGTCACACCCGTCTACGCCATGCTGGCCGCTTTTCTCGGGCTCTATCTCACCGCCCTCATCGCCGCAGACCGCACACCCAATCTGCTGATCCCGATGACAGCCCACACACTCTACGATCTCATCGCGTTCATCATCGTGATTCGAGATTTCCGGCAACATGAGTCCGAAGAGCAGCAAACTCATAATGAAGCCTGAACTTCAATCCAGCCCCAGTGATGCGAGCACGGTGCTGGACACCTTGGATGACTTCGCAGCATCTTTCAGCTTGGATACGACGAAAAACTTGTGATTGGCGACGGCCTGTTCGGTGATGTTCAGCCGCAGGGCCACGTCTTTGTTGGCCCAACCCAGCACAAAGATCAGCTCCACACATTGCAGGCGTTCCCACGCACCGCTCGCCTTGAAATCCTGAATCAGTTCCTTCAGGCAACTCTCCACAACACCAGACTCCGATCGAGCCTGCTCGCTGCTGCGCATCATGCTGGAGGCGGCTCGACCGGGACCTGTGAGATCGCGAGCTGCCCCATCTTTGGATTCGGATGTCAAAAGCGGCAGCACCGGACGTCGCCCTGATCGTCGCATAAAGTCGATCAGCTTGTGCGCGGCAATGGAGAACAACCAAGACTCCAGCGGCGTTCGATCATCGTAATTCGGCAGAGCTTTCAGGAAGCCAAGAAAGGTTTCCTGCACAATATCTTCCGCCGCCGAACGATCCTGCAATCGAGTTCTCGCGAAGGCCAACAGGCGACCTTCATACATATCAATACACTGTTGCCATGCATCGGCTTCACCCGCTCGAATGCGGAGTACAAGCTGTCGATCGGCTTCGCTAGCGGCCATGGGTCTCTTTATCGCGACAACGAACACAGGATTGATTTAAGTGAGCGACAACATCCGCAGTATAGATCGAGCATCCCACGACGTTGAACTGGTAAAGCCGTGCCTTTGCAAAGAAGCAGCGTTTTCTCCAGCATTCTGCCCGTCGGCGGAGCGACGGGTCTACCGTACACCCGTCGCTCCGCCGACGGGATTAACTATTCTTCGTCCACCTGCCGCAGATTCCAAGCCGTCGCAGCAATGCGTAGATGAGCGTACGAGATTTCGCTTTTCAGATGTTCGAACAGCGGCTTCAGACGCTCTGAGCCAAGCTGTCCGATGGCTTCATTGATTCGTTTTTCCATCGCCGGAGGAACCCAGGGATTGATCTCTGTGATGCGATGAGCTTCCACATACACGCCCAGATACTTGCTGACCGTGTCCATGGAACGACCCAATTGGTGAGCCGCGTCTTCCATCGAAAAACCCTGCTCAAACAGATCGAAATACTCCTGAGCCTTCCCTTCGCTCGGAGGCTTCGTCGCCTCCCGTAATGCAGGGCGAGCCTTGACGGCTTCGTCCAGCCCCACGTTTGTGTCAACATTGTTCGCTTCACACCATTGCTGAATCGTAAACAGTACGACCGCTCCGAATTCTTTCTGCTTCTGAGCACCGATGCCGCTGATCTTCGTCAACATGCCACCTTTCGTCGGTCGGTGACGCGCCAGATCTCGCAGAGTCGCATCGCCGAAGATAATGTAGGGCGGCACATGCTTCTGAATGGCCAAGCGAGTTCTCATGGCTCGCAGCTCTTCAAAGAGATCACGATCCACTCCGGACCAGGGATCTTCAAACGGCTGCGCGGAATCGGCCACGCGAGTTCTCAGCAAAGTCGGCGTCTGTTGTCCCTTGAGCAATAATCGTCCCGATGGTGTGACTTCCAGGCAGTTGAACTCACCAGCCTGACGTAGAAATCCCTGAGACAACAACTGATCAATCCAGGTTCGCAGTTGCGGTTCCGACTCGTCCTTCATCAGACCGTGGGTGCTCAGCTTGTCGTGGCCATTTTCCACGATGCGTTTAGCCTTCGAACCTCGCAGAACCTGAGCCGTATACGCCGCCCCAAACCGTTCGCCTTGTCGTACGACGCACGACAGAATTTTTTGCCCCACGATCAGCGCATCGGAAACTGGTTCCATTTCCTTCAGACAAAAGTCGCACGCGCCGCAGTTGCTGGCTTCCAGAACCTGTCCGAAGTGTTCGACAAGCTGTGCATGACGACAGCGAGTGCTCACGCAGTATTGCTTCATCGCCTGCAGAGATTCACGGCCAGCGTCCAGCACCGCAGGATCTTCGGTATCCTGCATCAGGAATTCCCACGTGTCGACGTCATTCGCTGCGTAGAGCAAAACGCAGTCAGCCTCCAGACCATCGCGGCCTGCGCGTCCGCTTTCCTGCTGATAATTTTCCAGTGACCGAGGCATCTCGGCGTGAATCACAAAGCGGACATTGCTCTTGTCGATGCCCATTCCAAAGGCGACGGTCGCTACGATGATGTTGACGTCTTCATCGATAAACGCATCCTGATTCTTCCGGCGATCTTCATCTGGCATCCCGGCATGATAAGGCAACGTGCGAAAGCCCAGACGATTCAACGCTTCACTGGTCGCGTCGACATTCTTGCGGCTGATGCAGTAGATGACTCCGGATTCTCCTTTGTGTCGATTCAGGATTCTCTGAATCTGCCCAATTGCATCCGTCCGCCGTTCGACTCGATATTGCAGATTCGGTCGATCAAATGATCCAACCAGAATATCGCAGTTCGTAAGCCCCAGCTGTTCCACTATGTCCGCGCGGACCTGCTCGGTCGCGGTAGCCGTGTAACCGTGAACGGAAATGCCAGGAAAGATTGTTTTCAAATTCCGAAGCTGACGGTACTCGGGACGAAAATCGTGACCCCACTGGCTGATACAGTGAGCTTCGTCGATCGCCACAAACGAAACTCTCGCACCCTGCAGGAACTCCACCGTCTTGGTTTGCACCAGGCGTTCCGGAGCGATGTAAAGTAGCTTCAGTTCTCGTCGACGAATCTTGTCGGCGACTTCGATCTTCTCACGATTCGTCTGCATACTGTTGATGCAGGCCGCCGAGATCCCAACGCTCTGCAGTGAATCGACCTGATCCTTCATAAGCGAAATCAGGGGCGAAACAATCAAAGCCAGCCCGTCACGAGAAATCGCTGGTACCTGGTAACACAACGACTTTCCGCCGCCCGTGGGCAGCACGACGAGCGAATCCTGATCACTCATGACCAGCGACATCGCTTCTCTCTGCAAAGCGCGGAAACCGGGATAGCCCCAATACTGCTTTAGATTGGACAACAATGGCTTTGCGAAATGCAAAGTGTCCGCTCGACCAATACTGGCCGAATCGTCTTCTGCGGCAGAAACTTGAGAACCCGGTTTAGTCATGGAGCATTGTCATTCGGCGATTGAAAGCGATACATGAGATCAGCGTTGACGTTCAGATGAATACGCGAACACTTCGATCAATAAATCGACGGCGGCGCATCCTGACTGCCATCCGCATGCAGAAACCGAAAGTCACAGCCTTCGTGAGCCTGAGTGGTCTCATCAAAGTACAACTTGCCGTAACCTCGACTGAACTTCGGGTCTGGTGAGACCCACTTCGCACGGCGTGAATTCAGCTCCTCTTCGGAAACTTCCAGTTGAAGCTTTCGACCGGCCACGTCCAAACAGACGATGTCGCCATCCTGCACCAATGCCAATGGTCCGCCAATGTAGGACTCAGGCGACACATGCAGCACGCAGGCTCCGTAACTGGTGCCACTCATTCGCGCGTCGCTGATGCGAACCATGTCGCGAACTCCCTCCTGCAGCAGATACTTCGGAATTGGCAACATGCCCCATTCCGGAATCCCCGGAGCTCCCAGTGGACCCGCATTCTGCAACACGATCACATGATCCTTCGTCAGCCCCAGCGCGGGATCGTCGATGCGTGCTTTCAGGTCCGGATAATCTTTGAAGACTGCAGCCGGACCACGATGCTGAAGCAAATGAGCTTCCGCAGCGGCCGGTTTAATCACGCATCCATCCGGAGCCAGATTGCCTCGCAGAACCGCCAGGCTTCCCGTCGTACAGATCGCGTTGTTTCGCCGACGAATGACATCGTCGTTCCAGATTTCCGCTTCGCCGATGGCTTCCTTAAGCGACTTGCCTTCGACCGTCATCGCATCCAGATGCAACAGATCCGAAATCTGCGACAGCAAGGCATTCAGCCCGCCC
>CAIXQV010000549.1 GCA_903921605.1 uncultured Planctomycetaceae bacterium
ATCGACCATTGCCGCCTCGCTCCTGATTGTAGGCAACGCGGCGTCGTTTAAAGGATTCTGTGACCCAACAACTTGTAGTTGTAGGACAGAATTCTGGTGGCCTGGAAAAAGGTGGCGGCGTCCTGTTTGATTGACAAAAAAGCGATGTCTGTCATCAGTATCGCTTGTTGTGAGAATCCCGGACGGTCAAGATGCGAGAAGCGGTGTGGCTCACTGCACAACCGTAAGCCAGTTCGCCGTTTAAAATCTCCATCCGATGCTGGCTGGAGAATCAAAGGGAAGCTTGCATAGGACGGCGCGTGATGGCGATCTCCATCCGATGCGAAGAGTGCGACTACCGAACTCGGATACGAGACGAACTTGCCGGTAAGCAAGTCGCCTGTCCAAAATGCCAGGCTGTCATCCATGTCAGTGCCGCCACGACAAATTCCGCAAGAGTGCCTGTTGGCGAATCCGAGGTTGAATCTCGCAAGACTCGCATTGCACCAGAACGCGTTCGCAGCCTCATTTCGCTGGATCGAAGTCATCTTTGGGTGGCAGTCTGCAGCGGCCTTGCCGGAATAATCCTGACGCTGCTGATCGTCGCTATTTGGCACCCATTTGAACCGCCTCGTGTTCCCGCCTCCGGACCAGACGACGTTGCTCCGGCAGCGGCTGTTCCCACGAATTCTGAGATTCGCTCTCCAGCAGAGCCATCCGTATTGCCTCAGGTATCGAACAACCTCTCACCGACAAGTCCCGCTCCGATCGTCGATGACACCATTCGTTTTCAAACCTTGCCAGCCGAAGAGCCTGTCACCACACTCGCGCTGACTGAAGATCAAAAATATTTGATTCTGACTCATCAGACTGCGAACACGTTCAGCGTCTATGACACACAGGCACGCGCATTTGTGGCCACCGTAAAGTGCCGTTCGCCGAGATCCGTGTTGTGTCGAGGCCAGCAGGTCTTCATCGCCAATCATGGCGAAGGCACTGTCAGTGTTTATTCTCAGAGCCAGAAATGGTCGCTTGTCGCGACTTTGATTGTCGGACACCCGGGAATCATGCATTTGTCGGCACCTTGCCGCAGCTATTTCAAAAATGAGCTGATCGTGACTTGTCACGGAGACGGCCGCCAGGCTTCTTATGAAGACACCCAGATCTTTCTGTTGAATACGCTATCAAAGCAGAGCAGAAAAATCTCCGGGGCCTCGCTTGCGACGGTCAGCTTTGACGGCGGCCATGTGATCACACAGGAATCATTCAACCTGAGTTCTTCTGGTGGAGTTCATGGCTACAACTACCAGGAATTCATCTCCGGGAAGGCGGAACCTCGTTTTCAGAACGGGAATAAAACGCCTTTCGTGCTTCAATACTCGCCCGGCAGCTATTGGGTCGGGAACAATAAAGTGGTGGGCGGAAGCCCTTTGACACAGATCCTGGAAAAGGAAAACGAAATCCTGATTCCGGATCATTCTCAGAAGATCGTCTACTCTTCCTCTGGCACCGTACTTCGTGCACTTCGACTGAATGTCAGCATGAGTGAAATCGGTATCCGGCGCGTCGCTTATCCGGATCCATACGAAGATTTTTCGAAGGTGTCTCAGGTTGTCTACCGCCAGCGAGACTACTTGCTGGATCATCCGATCGCGTTTACTCAGGCAAACCGCCTCACGTTCTTCGTCCACTGTGCAGAGGGTGGCGCTGTTCTGACTGCTGAAACCGAGGCATTCGAAACGCCAACTGTTCCGCTCGATGAACCGCCGGCCCCGGAATCAACTTCCGACAATGTCACTAACCCTCAACCAGAACTTCCTGGATCAACAAATTCTGAAGCTCTGCCAGACTCGAAGCCGGAGGACACGTCGAACGCGCGGGACTCCTCCTTCAGGGAAGCCGTCACTGGTTCAGACCGATTCAATGAACTGGTGAGAGAATTCAGGGATCGTCGACTCTCCGGTATGCCTGAAGATGCCCTTGTCGCGGCGGAAGCACTGTTTGAACAGGCCAGAAGCGAATTCGGTCCGACAGACGATCAGTACCGGCAGTCTCTGATCTGGGTTGAGGATACGAAGGCACTAAAGGCATTTCTGGAACGAGTCGCCCTGTTGCAGGAACAACAGGAGTTTCAGGACGCCGTTACACTTGGGCGTCGAGTGCTCGACCTGGACTTTGAATACTTTGGAGAAGGCCACGAGCAAACAGCGCTGCGGACAGCGTGGCTCGCCAAAATCAATGCCCAGCTTCAAAAGCAACGGGAACCTTTTCTTACATTACAGGCCGCGGCCAGCAAGAGCCGGTCAGAGGGACGCTACGAAGATGCCCTGAAAGCAAATGAACAGTTGCTGAATATGCAACGTAATCTGCTTGGCGAAGACCATACCTCGATTGCAAATGTGCTGCTGCGAATAGCGCAGGCTCGTCAGGCACTGGGCCAGGCTGAGGCCTCGATTGCCGACCTTGAACAGGCACTCCGCATCTTCAAGAGCCGACTTGAACCTGACGACTACCGATTGAAGGACCTGGACGGCGAAATACGGACTGCTCGTTGGATGGCAAGGTGCGATGCGAAAACGCAGAGAACTCTATCCGAGACGCGACTCCTGTTTTCACCCGCTTCCCAATTACCAGTTGAGCAAAAGACGTTGCGTGCACAGATTTCCGTTCTTGAAGACTTACGCCGCTTTGTCGAAGAGAGTTCCGGCAGAGATACGGCTGTTTATCACCTGCTTTTGGTTGCACTCCAAAGCAGATATGAACGCCAGGGAGACTATGCGAGCGCTGTGGGAGCGGCTGATCAGGCCCTTTTAACTTCGGAGAAGCTCTACGGAAAGAATCATCCGCTGTACATTGATGATCTCGCAACGATGTTTAGCCTGGGCGATCTCACGTCTGATCCACGTCTGTCATTCTGGTCCTCTGAAGGATGGAAGACGGCTATCGAACTGGAAGGCGTCGGAGGATCGCGGTCGCTGCGATGGGCCGGCCTGCGAGCCAGAACGCTTGCCGTTGAAGGAAATCCTGATCAGGCAGCAGAGGTGATGCGATCTACCATTCCTCGCGCGAAACACCTCTTCGGAGAGGTGCATCACACCACTGCGACCGCGTACTGCCTGTTGTCAGAATTCTGTTTCGATGCCGGAAACATGGCCGAGGGAAAGGCAGCCGCCGAAAAAGGAATTCAGCTTTTCGAATCGCTGGGTATCGTGGATGACTCCGCGCGTTGCCGAGCACTCATGGGACTGGCGTATTTGCACCAAAGAACTGAGCAACTTGATTTGGAACTTTCAACGCGAGAGGATTGTGTTGCGACGATGGAGCGTGTTTTCGGCCTGAATTCCTTTCAGTGCCTGCGGGAAAGACTGCATCTGGCAGACTGCTGGCAGAGGAAAGGAGACCATGCTCACGCGCTGGAGATTGCTGAAAACTCCGTTCAATTGTTGTTTGACAGCAGGAAGGAACTCTTCCAGGGACTCTCTGAACGTGAACAGCTTGCCGCCAGTCAAAACTCACATCAGCATTTGTCTCAATACCTGAATCTGATCTGCAAAGGTAACGGTAACGCGGACGCCGCATGCAAGAGCGTGATGCAGTGGAAAGGGGCCGTCTTTCTTGGTCATTTGAGAACGATTGGCATTGCTGACACCACGGAGATCAAGGATCTGAAAAGTGAATGTCGAGCAAGAGCGAGCGCTCTTCAGAGCCTGATCAGAACTGCTCTGGCAACCCCTGATCCGGGTCTGACTGAGCGATTGGCATTACAGCAGATGCTGACACAATTTGATCACGCGCATCGGGAACTCAGCCTCGCTCAGAGAAATCTGGTGCCGGACGAGAATCAAACGCCTGTGCTGCAGCAGGTTCAGGAACTGATTCCCGACGGTGCCGTGCTTATCGACTTCAAGACTTACAGTCATCGCCTGGGCTGGACCGCCGAAGGGGAGCCTGACGACGAACAACTGCTGCTGGCTTTCGTGGTGAGAAAGTCCGGCCCGGTTCAAATGGTGCAGCTCGGCCCGTTGCTGCCGATGCTGGAGTCCGCTGCTCGGTGGGAAGATCAGATTCGGCGCCGCCTGCCGGTCTCAAAGGATGATGAACCGCCGGAGGTGACTCTGAGACGGCAGCTCTGGGACCCGGTAGACGCTCACATCGGCGACACCGAACTGGTGATCGTGAGCCCGGAAGCGTTCATGTCGAGTCTCCCGCTGGCCGCGTTGCCGGGACGCAGGGCGTCGCGATATCTGATTGAAGATTATGGAATCTCGATGGTGCCGAACGCAGGGGTCCTCATCAACGTCCTCCGTTCGAAAAGCGAGAAGGCGGCGGTCAATCGCGAGAACTCTATGCTGCTGATAGGTGATGTGGATTTTTCACCTGCGGAGGGTTCTTCGGATCGAAGCACTTTCAGCTCGCTGCCTGGAACGGCGGTAGAGATTCAGGAGATCGCAGCGATCCATCGGGAATATTTCCCGATGGACCTGTTGACCGTGGCTCAGCAGAGGATTCCCAACGAACAACACTTTCGACACGCGGCCGGTCAACACAGGTTCCTGCATCTCGCGACTCACGGCTATTCAATGCCGGAAGAGTGGCGAGATCTGGAACCATCTCCTCAACGCGACCTGCGAGAATTCATTAAATCAGCGATCCCGGACACCTTGAACGGTATCATTCTTTCCAGAGCGGCGGCACCCGACAGATTGAGCCCGGAATTAAACTTCGACGACGATGGTCGACTGACATCTCTCGAAGTGACCATGATGGATTTGCGGCACGTCGACATGACGGTCCTCTCTGCCTGCGAAACGACCCTGGGGATGGCGGCTGAGGGAGAAGGGATGCTGGGTTTGCAGAGAGCATTCCTGTCGGCGGGGGTCAAGTCGACCGTCACAAGCCTCTGGAAAGTCGATGATGCTGCCACGCAGGCTCTGATGGTTGAGTTCTACCGCAATCTCTGGGAGAAGAAGATGACTCGAATCAACGCGTTGCGACAGGCTCAACTGGCGATGCTTAACTATTATGATCCGAATTCCAGAGTATTGGCCGCAAGAGGACTGTCGCTGATTAACCCCAAACAGGATCCTGAAGCCAATCAGCGGCTCGCACCTTATTACTGGGCCTCTTTTGTACTGAGTGGAGACTGGCGATGAGACTGCGCATAGACTTCCGAGATTCGCTGCGGGACTTTTCGCAGCACCATCTTGCCCGGCTTCTGACTTCGATACTTGTGCTGATCAGTTGTGGCTGCGGCTCGGACACACGCCAGCCAGCGACTCCCGATAAGCCAGCAAGTGTCGAAACAGAGTCCTTGCCCGCGACAGAATCTACGAGCGAATCACCGCAGATCACGACATCAGCAACGACTGATCCCACAGCTTCCGCTGCGCCCCTGAGCTACTCGGGGGATTCGCACGCGTTACTGATCGGTTGCACGAAATACGACCATCTCGGCGAAACCAGCAATCTGCGCGGCCCTACAAATGATGTCGACATGATGCGTGGCGTTTTGATCAGCCGCTTCGGTTTTGACTCAAACCTGATTCGCACTCTGACCGAAGACAGCAAGGCAAACGGCCGACCGATCAAGGAGAACATTACTCAAGAACTGGGTCATCTGGCTCACGTTGCCGGTGAAGGTGATCGTGTTGTCATCCTCCTTTCCGGACATGGCAGTCAACAACCGGACAATGACTTTGATAATCCGGAAGATCCAGAACCTGACGGGCTCGATGAAATCTTTTGTCCGGCCGACATTGATTTCGCGACAAGCGAAGAGAGTCCTTTTGCAAAGAATGCACTAACCGATGACGAACTGCGCAGTGCCATCACTGCAGTGCGAGACAAGGGAGCCTTCGTTTGGGTCATTGTCGACGCCTGCCATTCCGGTTCAGCAGTTCGCGGTAACGAGGTCTATCGGCAATTGGCTCCGGAATTTCTGGTAAGTCCGAAAGCGATTGCGACGGCTCGGAAGAAAGCCGGTGCGGGTACGCGAGGATTGAGCCAGGAAGATTCCGGGATGGATGCTGCGACCACTCAAGGCGGACTGGTTGCAATCTACGCGGCGCAATCTCATGAGCCAACTTTGGAAATGATGTTGCCGGATCAATCGGACGAATCCGAATGGCGAGGTTTACTGACGTACACGATGATTCAGGTTCTTACAACAGCTGAGACCCCGGTCTCCTACCGTGAACTCGTGCAACGGATCCACAATGAGTATGTGCAGACGTATGGTCGTCTGGGACCGACCCCGCTGATCGAGGGTGTTGACCAACACCGACAGATTCTCGAGCAGACCGAGATTCCTGCTCGGTCAGAGTTTGTTCTGGCTGCGCCTTCCGCGAACGACACAACGGATTTGCCAGCTTTTGCGCTCAACGGCGGACGGATTCACGGATTCACAAAAGGGTCGATCTTCGCCGTTTTTCCCCCACCGGGAGAAACGGCTTCGGAAGCACCGCTCGGTCATGTTCAGATCGTCAATGCCAGGTTGGCAAACTCGGTTGTCGTTCCCGTCGAATTCAATGGCCTCCCGATTCAGGAATCGCTTCCTGTCGGTGGTCGAGTGCAGCCAGTCGAAGTTCAATATGGCGATCTGGCGCTGAAGGTGACCGTTGAGACACCTGAAGGGACTGACCCGGCAGCCGATCCAATCGCGGAGGTTCTGCGTCAGATTGAACAGGACCCCGGGCAACGGCTTCGACTGGTGACAGCCGATCAGGCGACGGACTGGATTGTGCGACGATCGGATTCGGATGCATACTTTCTGGTGCCAGCCGAAGGATGGTCCAAGGTCCCGGATGAAACGAACTTCGGCCCCGCTCCTGCAAGTGATCAGCTTGAATGGTTTCGTGAACGTCTTGGTCGTATCTCGAGAGTGAAAAGCCTCCTAAAGCTGTGTGATGCGTCTTCGAAACAATCAACCGGACTGTTTTCTGCTCTACTGGGTGCGCGCAAAGCCTGTGAAATCAAGTTGACACTGAATTCGGTTTCAGAAGATTCCGGGGAGCAGGAGCCTATCAAATGGTCGAAGGAGAAATGGAAACTGGCAGACGGTTCACAGGTGCTCCTGGAGATCGAGAACACTGGCACCGAGTCTGTCGATTTCTCTGTCCTCTTTATCGACAGCAAGTTCGGTATCACTTCGCTGTTTCCGGCCCCGGGCGTTGTGGCAGATAATCGCATCGAGCCTGGTCAGACTTATCCGGTCGGTCCGATGCAGGTGGAATCAACCACACTGGGGCTCGAACATTTGTTGGTAATCGCGACACGTGCTGATGGTCAACCAATCGACTTTTCATGGCTCAGCCAGAATGCCCTCGAAGCGGCCCAACGATCCACGATCGCTGGTTCTGGCGGAAAATCCGGGAATTCTCTTGGCGCACTGCTTCAGGACACTTTGTTCTCAAAACAAAATGTACGCGGTATGAAAATGGCTGACGCTGAATCAACATGTATGCGAGTGATCTCGTGGCAGACGGTGCCCAATGAATAGATCTCTCTGCCGGGCTGGCCATGCGCCACCGTGTCGCGATACAGCTATATTTTGCAGGGTGTGAATCGAGGCCGGATCTTCGCGGGCGACCTCTTTGCGTATTGCCTCAATCGGAGTCTCGAACAACTAATTCCGGACGGATGGCAGCTGTTCCAGCACACTCTCAGCCACCTGTTTGGCCATCGCTTCATTTCCCATGGCGTTAAAGTGAACTCCGTCCGTGGACTGCCATTCCGCGTGAGTTTCGACCAACCGAAACAGATCGTCGGTGGCCGCGGCATTGTCCTTCATGATCTCAGCGGCCAGCCCATTGCGCGCTTTGACACGGCTTGTGTCATCAGCAAAAGCCTGCAGATCGTCTTTCTTCCGCATAGGCGTTGTCGTGGTCCAGATCAGTTTTGCGTCGCCCGCATGTTGCTTGATGGCAAGAACCGTTTTGGAAAGCCCATCACGATACTGCTCTTCCGTATAACCCCAGCCGTGCAGCCCATTGTTAAAGTGAATGACAGAGAATTTGTACTGCTTCAGCAACAGTTGCAGATCGTCGTTAAACGTCGGATCAGAGACACATTTCGATGTCGTCAGACGAGCACAACCAGCTTTGCCGGCCAAATGCTTTTCAACACCGCCAAAGTATCCTCGCGTAATCGAATCACCAACAAACAAAACTTTGGGCAGGTCGTCTTTATCAGCGTCCGTCACCCAGATATCAATCCATTCGATCCGCTCTCGGATTGGCTCGTCTGCAACCAGAAATGGAGAGATTGCACAGACGAAGATCAGGAAATAGATGGACTTCATAGTTCGTTTCAGTTTGTGTGGGGGGAGCGTTGAAGAATCCCGACAACAACAGTCTGCCGGGAGACTTCCGATATCTCAGACTGAGCTAGAGGTAACTCAAACATCCTACACTTTCATCATCGCAGAAGTCCACTTCAGCCAGCTTCCGGCAGGGAGCAGTGGATTCGACAAGCATCACCGCGCAATCCGCCCAGCGTGCGGCTCCATCCTGTACTATCCGATGAACGGTCTCGCTCGATGATGCGGAGTACGCACGCAGTCGCGAACCGCGGCAGATAGACAGAGCTTTAAAGATGGTGACGTTTCTTCCCCTACTTCGATGATTCCAGCATCCTGAGCTTCACTTCCAGCTCTGCGATCTTCGCCTGAAGCTGTTCAATAATGGGAGCAACCTGCTTCTGCGCGAATCGCTTGTGAATGTGCTGAGGACAGTTGACGTCCCACGCTTCGATCTCGAACAGAATGGCCCTTTCGACTTTACCCGGATAGGACGAATCACGCAGCCTGTCGAGCAACGCCGGATCGTCTTCCACCACACGAGCTTTGCCCCAAAGCTTAATGCGCCGACTTCGAACATAGTCCATCAGGAAGATGAATGCCCTCGGGTTCTCTGACAGATTGCCGAGTGTGATGTACTGCCGATTGCCGCCGAAGTCGGCGAAGCCCAAAGTCTTCTCATCGACCTTCCTGAGAAACCCCGGCGAGCCGCCTCGGTACTGGATATAAGGCTGGCCTTCAGCGTTGGCCGTTCCCAGATAGAACATATCCAGGTCGGAAATGAAGGCTTCCAGTTCCGGGGTCACTTCTGTTTTCCAGCTTTCACCCGTCTCCATGCGGGCATAACTGGACCGAGAACCTTTGTCCGCCTGAATCTCTTTTACTGCGGGGGTGAAGGCAATGTCACTGGAAAACTCGCGCACGGAAAAACTCCCTGATTGGTTGGTATACTGAGTTTGCTTCGCTGACGATCGTGTATGCCGTGCGGGTGTTATCTGAGGCCGGGGATTCCCGCGTCGTCCGCGGGTCTTGGACCAGGAGCGAGCCAGTGAAATCTGCGTTCTTCGACGTCGATCGCGACCTCGTTGATGCTCGCCTCCCGACGTCGCATCAGCCCCTCATCGTCAAACTCCCAAAGTTCATTGCCGTAAGCCCGAAACCATTGGCCGTTGGCGTCGTGGTACTCGTACTGGAAACGAACTGCGATCCGGTTGTCGTTGAAGCTCCACAGTGACTTGGTCAGGCGATAGTCGAGTTCTCGCTCCCACTTGGCTGTCAGGAGTTGTCGAATCTGATCCCGCCCCTGAAGAAACCGATCGCGATTTCTCCACTCGGAATCTTCGGAGTAGGCCATCGCCACTCGCTGCGGATCGCGACTGTTCCACGCATCCTCAGCAGCTCGGACCTTGGCTATAGCGGTCTCAAATGTGAATGGCGGTCGAATCACGTTCATGGTAGTGCTCTTGAAACTGACTGAGATCGAGGAAGACCGGATGCCCGAAAATGCTCAGACATCCGATCGAAGGTCCGTGCGATTA
>CAIXQV010000550.1 GCA_903921605.1 uncultured Planctomycetaceae bacterium
CCGCCAGACCTTCGATCTTCTTCAGCTCCGGTGCCGCAGCGTTGCGCAAGTCCCAGATTCGCAGCGTCCGATCATCTCCGCCCGACACAAGCCGAGCCTCATCGTTTGAGAAGGTCAGTGACAATATCGAGCCGGTATGTCCGGTCAATACATGAGTAATCTTGTTTGTCTCTGTGCTGCGAATCACGATCGCAGGCTGACCGTCTTTCACTCCCGTACTAGCGATCTGCTTTCGCGACGGACTTGTGATTGTCACCGCAAACGTTTCTCCAGCGGATGCTTCCAAAGGCACCGCGGCAGGATGATTCATCTTCCACAAGTACGTCGATCCATCCTCCGCGCCGGAAACGGCCATCGTCCCGTCCACGCTGCCGACCACAGATCGAATTGGCGAACTGCCCGCCTTCCACATGCTCAGCATTTCCTGCTCGGCCAAACTCCATAATTGCACGGAACCGTCCGGAGTTCCAATCAGCACGTTGTAACTGTCTTTCAGATTATCCGCATTCGGTTCGGCCGTCCCCGCGCGACGGACAAATGCCAGTGAAGAAATTCCTCCTTCAACTTTCCACGCTGCCACGTCTTTCTCGACGACATTAATCTGTGTCGGCTGCACAGAAATGATGCGAACATTCCCGGCATTGTCGAGCATTGCCAGCAGACGGGTATCGCGACTGGAGACGGTTCGCTCCAGATTTGCGATGGACGACGGCGAGCGATGCGTCGCGGCCGGCATTTCCCAAACCCTCATCATATTGTCACCGCCGCCGGAGACGATCCAGAACTGCGGCACAGGGTTCTGTTCTGTGGCCTCCGCCATCTTGACAAGTTCAACAACATTGATTGGTGTCGGTGTCTCAATTTTCCCCAACATCGCACCGTCGGCAACGTTCCAGACGCAGATCGACCGATCCAGAGATCCTGAAATCAAAGTGCTTCCATCTTCCGTGAATCGCACCGACGTAACAACATCGGTGTGGCCTGTCATCACCGGCCCGGCTGCTCCATCAGCAACTCGACGAATCTGAATCGTATTGTTCGGCCCATTGGCAGCGATCAAACTTCGATCCGGACTGATCGCCATCACCGAAGCATTGACGCCGGCCGCGATGCTCAGCTTCTGCACATCTTTCGGTCGCCGCCACAACTTGACTTCTCGAAAACCACCCGACGCCAGCAAGTCGCCATCAACATTGAACGTCAACGATTGCACAAGATCCCGATGAGCTCCTTCGGACGAATCTGCCAGCGCGGGGTCCGTCAGTTGAGTCAACAACTGGCCGGTCGGAACATGATGCAATAGAATCTGGTTGCCTCTTCCAAACGCCACGTACTGGCCATCCTGAGTCAACGCCAGGCTCTGTACCGCAACCAATCCACGAGGCAGTCGATTCATCTGTTTCGGCGAGAGCGAATCAATTCCACCGGAACCAATCGCTCCCTGATCCACCCATAGCTTGAGCAATCCAAGTTCTTTCGAAGTGAGATTGCTCGCCGCAACATTATTTCCTTCCGGGGGCATCACTGGTTCAATCTGATGCGACGCGACCTTCAGCAGTAAACTCTCGAGGCCTTTCCCCGGAACCGCAGCCGCCCCGGTATCGCCGCCCTTCAGAATTCCCTGAGCCGACTCCAGAATCAGACTGCCCTGCTTCTCGCTGGCCGAGTGACAAGCGAGACAGTTCTTCTGCAGGATCGGCAGAATCTCCTTCTCAAAGTTCACCGGCTCCGCGCGCTGGATCGTGTCGATTGCAATCGGCGGCCCGGCCAGACTCACATC
>CAIXQV010000551.1 GCA_903921605.1 uncultured Planctomycetaceae bacterium
ACAAACAGACGCCTGCAACTCGGAACGCGATCGATGGGGCATGGAACGGTACTCGGTTGCTCAGAAATGATCAGCGATAACTCTGACACGCTCCGGATCATGAGCAATTACTGACAATTTGCCACTCCGACACCACAAGGATTTCCTCAAGCCTTGAAGAACCAACTGAGTTTTATTGATGCGCCATCACTTGCGTTGCCATTGAGCATACGGCACTGGACCAAGAAAGGCCTGATTCTCCAGCGGTGCGTTCTTGCCAAGCTCACTGATCGTCGGCGTGACAAACAGGAACCCCGCATGAGCAAACAACAGAGGCAGCATCAACAGTCGAATCCCCCAGCGAAGCGGAAACCAGGCGAGTCGATCCTGAGCCATCCCACGATGGTAGGCCCATGCGACCAGAATTCTTGCAGGGTATGTGAGGATGATAAAGAACGGTGTCAGCAACAACATCGCGTCGGCCGGCAGCAATCGAATCTTTGCGAGATACAACGGAAACGTCATGGCATACATCAGCACTGTCGTCAACATCCAGCTCAACGGCGCATTACGGATCACTCGGCGAGCGACGCTGATCTTGAAGATCGAGCGGAACTTTCCGGTCACAGCCTGATGCACCTGCAGCAATGGAAGCCAGGCTGTTACGGGAATCATGATCAGCACACCAAGAAACGACAGTAGCCCGAAGAGTGGCGATGTGCGATTCGGTGCAGAATAGGCGACCATCAACCCGGCTGGAACAATCAGCCAAAGCACCGCTCCGAAGAACGCTTTCAGGCCAATCAGAAAATGATGAACGGGGCGAACAAGTTCAAGGACTTGCTCCAGCCCAGCAGACATTTCATCACGACCTTTCGAGCTGAATACTTTTCGAAAGATCCACATCGCATTCTTGATGGGCCGCAGAAAACATCCCACTGTGCCCCCACGAGCAATCGCAAGCATCAGATGAGTCGCAACGATGTACTGCAGAATGCGCAGATTGGAGGCCATCTGCATGACTTGTTCATGTGACTCACCAAGAATCACAGCGGCGTCACTGGTTCGAGTTGCCTGAAGCCGAATTGGGATCAGGAACAAAATCGAGAAGAAGACAATGACGCCAAGACGCGGGGCCAACGTCATCAACGGAAAGCCATCTCGCAGTCGACCGCTATTGGCAACTCGCCGCTGCGGATCGACAAGGTAGCCCAGGGTGAGGATATTCAGTCCGGGGATAGCCGCCAGAATCGCCAGGATCAGAATTAGGCATGCCGAGCCGAAAGCCACGTGAACCGCCCAGAACGCAGAACGCACGGGTTTCCACAGCCCGGGGAATTTTCCCGGCCCCATCCTCTGTTCGATCGGCGACATAGCCTCCGGCTGAACATCAGAATGCTCCTCAGAAGACGACGGTGTGCCAATTGGCAAACGAGGAGGAGCTTCCTCTTGCAGGACGCTCATAATCGGATTCCTTGTGCTGCTTGTAGGTGATCGCACTTGCTCAATTCGGCGAATACCGATCAGAATTAGACAACAGAGTCCAGGTTTCTGAAAGATGGTTCGAATAAGTCTCTGTATTTGATGAGCAATCGGACCTCCGGTCACAGCGTTGGCTGTGGGGGATGATTCAATTTGTGAACACGCAGTCAATGCGTGTACAAATCTGTGTAATGGGGATAAGAATTGTATGAGAGCAATCGTTGTCCTCTTTGCCGTCTCTGTCGTAATTCTTGCCCTGAAAGTGGTCGAGGTCGCCGGCCGCATTGACCATCGCCCTGCCCCTCCTGCGGCTGTCGCAGCCGAGCAGCAGTTAGAAGGCCCTGTCAGTCGTTTGAATGCGGAATTTCAGAAACAGTGGCAGGCGGAGAATGTTCACCCCGCGGCTTTTGCAGATGATCTGACTGTCCTGCGACGCCTTTCACTGGCTCTATTCGGGACAGTGCCTTCGCTCGAAGATATTCGTAGATTTGAAGCCGATGAACAGCCAGATCGAATCGATCGTTGGGTTGTCGACATGCTCAAGGATTCAAGATACAGCGACTATTTTGCAGAGCGACTGGCTCGCAGTCTTGTCGGCGTCGAAGGCGGGCCGTTTATCATTTTCCGCCGTGACCGCATGACGGCATGGCTGGCTGATCAACTGCGGAAGGATGCCTCGTGGTCCGAAATGACCAAAGAACTGATCGCAGCCGAAGGACTCTGGACGGATTCTCCCGCCGCCAATTTTATCACGATCGCTCGGCAGGATGATGAATTGATCAATGTCAACAAGTTAGCAGGCCGCTCAGTGCGAACATTTCTCGGTCAGCGAATTGACTGTGCTCAGTGTCATGACCATCCATTCGACCAGCAGTGGAAGCAACATCACTTTGAAGAACTGGCCGCTTTTTTCTGTCAGGCTGGTGTGACCTTTGGAGGCGTCACCGATAGTCAGCTTGATGACAAGAAACAAAAAGTTGTCTACAAGGTTGTTGACCCAGGCAAAGAAGAATCGGAGGCCAGAATTATTCCGGAAGCAGTGCCATTCAACTCAGAATGGCTGCCAGCAGAAGGTGGATTGAGACATCGCCTGGCAGAATGGATTACTCATAAAGATAATCGCCGTTACGAACGCGCGATTTCAAATCGAGTTTGGGGATTCATGTTCGGCAAACCTCTGCATGATCCTGTCGACGATCTGCCTCATCCGGTTGACGGTGAGCATGATGCACTCGACATTCTTGGACAGGAATTCCGCGCCCGTGGAGACAGGCTCAGTGTGTTGATCCGCATGATTGCGTTGTCAGATACTTTTCGCCTCTCTTCGGAATCAAGTGCCACCGACGAATCCGAATATCAGACGCAGGTCGATGCCTGGTCCACTTTCCCGCTCGTTCGATTTCGTCCAGAACAGGTCATCGGATCGCTGTTCCAGGCGGCTCACATTCGCACTATCGACCAGAATTCCAATCTGATCGCCCGCGCTCAAAAGTTCGGGAATGAAAACGACTTCCTCAACGAATACGGTGACATGGGTGACGACGAACTCCTGCAGCAGGTCGGCACAATTCCCCAAGCCTTGCTAAGAATGAATGGTCGATTCTCATCGGAACTCAGCAAAGCAGAGCTGCTGACAGCCGCCGGACAGATACTCGATTTTTCTCCGAACGATCAAGCAGTCGTTGAGAACAGCTACCTGACTTGTCTTGCGAGACGCCCGTCGGACGAAGAAAAGGAGTATTTCGTGGCAATGCTCGACAAAACCTACGAAGCGGCCGCGAAGAAACGCGAAGCATCGCCGGGTACTCCAGAAATGGATCCAAAGCCGGATCGTTCAAGAGCGGAAGTTGTTCAGGACATTTTCTGGACGCTCTACAACAGCCCGGAATTTTCATGGAATCATTGACCGTTTCCTTCGTTTACGAATCAGATTCTCAAACCAGCCCGGCATTCTGAGTATTTATCATGAACACAGAAATCAGTCGTCGACGAATTCTGCAAATGCTCTCCGTTTGCGGATTGACTCTGGCTTTGCCAGGTATGTCTGCTCGAGCAGCCTCACGGCGGCGTGAAGAGCGTCCAAAATCGCTGATCACACTTTGGATGAACGGTGGCATGAGCCAACTGGAAACCTGGGATCCGCATCCAGGGACTCCGACCGGTGGAGAAGTGAAGGATATCAGTACGTCCGCCAAAGACATGCGCATCTCGGAAATGCTGCCGCAGCTGGCAGAGCAAATGCACCTGTGCACTTTGATCCGATCGTTGACTTCCAAAGAAGGCGATCATGAGCGAGGTTCAGCCTTTGTGAAGACGGGATACCGCCCTGAGCCGACTCTGAAGTATCCCACACTCGGTGCGATCGCGGCCCATGAACTGCCCGACTCAAAGATTGAGATTCCTCAACACGTCGCACTGGCGCCGAGCGGCTTCGTGACCCCGGAAGGCGGATATCTTGGCAATGAATGGGATGCCTTTCGAGTGTTCAGTCCTGGCGATGGGCTGTCTAATCTGAGATCGTTCGTTTCCAAAGAACGTCAGACAGACCGGCTCAAGGGGCTCAGTGTTGTCAGCAAACAATTTGAGTCACAGCGTCAATTCGGAGCGACTCGCACGCTGCATCAAAACACCCTCGACCGCGCTCTGACCATGATGTCCTCCGAACAGCTGAAGGCGTTCGAACTGGACGCCGAACCTGCTGCTGTCAAGAAGGCCTATGGCGATACTTCTTTCGGAAAAGGATGCCTGGTTGCTCGGCGGCTGGTGGAAGTTGGCGTTCGCTCCATCGAAGTCAATTTGTCGGGTTTCGATACACATGTGTCGAACCACGAAGGGCATATCACTCAAACGAAGATCCTTGATCCTGCAATCGCAACGCTGCTCAAAGAACTTAAAGAACGAGATCTGCTCGATTCTACAATCGTGCTCTGCATGAGCGAGTTCGGTCGCACACCCAGCATTAATCCTGCTGGCGGTCGAGATCACTGGCCAAACTGGTTCTCCTGCATGATCGCAGGAGGTGGTTTCCGCGAAGGCACCGTGATCGGTGCAACACCTTCAGATCTGCCTAAACAGTCTTCGAATATGCAAATGATGGCCGGCAGAAAAACCATCGGCCCTGAAGACCCCATTCAGGTTCCAGAGTTGTATGCGACCATCATGGCGGCGATGGGAATCGACGCTCGCAAAGAGATCATGACACCGATCGGTCGCCCCATTCGATTTGCCGATGCAACGCCTTCCCCCCGCCTGCTGAAAGACGATGTCGCAGCAAAGGTCGTCAGGAGCTGAGTCGAGCAACCAGCTTCCGTCGCCCACGTGCGGCATACCGTACACCCGTCGCTCCGTCGACGGGATTTCAATTCTGGCCTTCAGTCCATGAAAAAAGCGTAGCACCTAATTGATGCCACGCTTCTGCATCTCAAGCTGGTTTCCGCTCAACACGTAAACTACACGAATCGCATCCAGTCGGCAAAAAGTGAGTCCGTCAAGGCATCCACTTCCGAGCCGTTGAGCGAAGATGCCTTTTGAGTTGATGCAGCCAAAACGGGAACGGATCCAGGCGAGGTTTTTGGTGCGGAAGCCACTTTGGAGGAGCTCAACGTGCTGGCTGCTGCCGGCTGAACTTGCTGACTGGCTCCGTTAGCTCCTTGAACAGAACTTGATGCCTCGATTGCCCTGGATTTCGTCCCCGAAATCATTGTCCTGTTTTCTGGCCGTGGTCCCTGCCCACTTGCGATCGATCGTGTTGACGTTGCCCCACCAGATTTTGCTGGTGGAGTCGTCGGACCAGAGGGTTTCGCAGGTGCAGGAACAGAGAGATCCACTCGTTCATTGTCATCGCCGGCCGTGATCGAGATCTTGCGACTGGTCGTGACGACAGTTCCGTCAGCTTTCAACGCCCGAACCTGGTAGACCCCAGCGCGAAGCCCGTTCTGAACCCCGAATCGGTAATGGCCATTTCGATCGGTTGTTGTGGTCGCCACCACCGCGCCATCCGCACGATTGATCAACTGTACCGTGATTTTCGCGACTGGCGGTTCGTTGCGTTCGGATTTCTTGTTGCGATTGAGATCTGCCGTGATGACTCCAGCGACTTCTGATCGGAAGAAGAACGCATTCTTCTGGATTGATGTCAGATCCGTATTGCGCTCAATGACGTCCGAAAGCGAAGTCTTTTGCAACTGGGCAAGCTGACGTCCTGAAAACTGGTTCTGGTACCAGAATCGATCACCATCTCGCAGCCTTTCAAATTGATCAACAATGATCGTCTGGAATGTTTCACCCACGCTGCTGCCACGAACATGATCCTCTGCCAGCCCTCCTACCCACAGGTCAATATCATCGACGGAGCCATACAGCGATTCCAGTTTCGTCTGCATCGCCTTGTCTGACGTGATCTCGGCAAAGCGGGTGACGCGAGACAGCCCAACTGCTTCTCGTGTCTCGTTGTAATCGGCAAGCCCATGGTCGCGTCCTCGCTGGATATTGAGGCTTGCCAGATCAAGACCCCCAGCGCCGGGTGGGCCGAACAAAAAGTTTCGCACTCCCTCAACAACTTCAGTATCAACTTCCATTGACGGATCTGAAGCCAAATACTTCAGAGCGGAGTCGATTCCGTTTTCCTTCACAAGAGAGGTGTTGAAAAATGCTTCTGCCAGTGAAACCTCTTTGCGAACTGGCAGACCATTGTCGTCAAGGAACCCTACGTCGTCTCCCAGCAGGCTGTGTCCGAAACGGAAGGCAGCTGTTGCAAACTCATTGCTGATACCCGGATTCACACTGGAATCGTAGCCATCGTATTTCTCAAGTGCCCCTCGTCCCAGTAAAGACGGCAACCATTCGTTATAGGTAATCGCCTGAATCTCTGCCGCAACAATTGAGCGAGCCTTCTGGTAAACTTGCTCGTCGGTTAGCTTTGCATCTGACGCAGCAATTCGACTGGCCTGCAGGTTATGCTCTCGCACAAACAAGGTTTGCAACGAAATCAATCCGGGATTCTCGTTAGCCCTGATATCGCCTGCCTGGAACTGTCCATCGTCACCAACGGGCAGCAGATCTCCTTCACTGGTTTTCATCTTTCCGCCGGTGAACGTCCGCAGCGAGGCGGCTGTCTCCGAATTGGAACCATAAACCATTGATGCGTCCATAAACGCTGTAATCAGGTTGACCTGCTGGCGAGGATTTCTCGCATCAGTTCCGGTTGATTCATCAAAGGCTGATCGCATCGTATCAATCGTCTTTGTCCCGGTTCCGGCGGGATCAAACGATGGATCACCTTTCGGGACAGCAATCGACATCTTCTCATTTTCTGCCGAAGACGTCAGCGTCATATCATGATCAATAAACTGCCCCCAGGCGTATGTCATGGCAGACATCAGACGCTTGCTGATTTCATCATTTCCACCGCTGTCTGAAACAGCATTACTGATCAATCTTGCACTGGGACGATCTTCTCCGCCAACCGCAGAAATAGCGTCTGCATACTCAGCATCGGCCAGCCTCAGCATCGCCTCTTCGGTACTGCCCCATTCAGGATGTTCAATGTTGTTCCCAGTGCCATCGATTGCTGCAGCCGACAACAAGACTCGCGGTTCAGAACATTCAGCTGCAGTCGCTATGGCGGAGCGAATCTGAGTTGCAAGTCTGCGACGTGTCTCTTTTCGTGACCGATTAAACATGACATTCTCCCGACAGGATTTCAAACAGTTGATGGGACCTGCTACTGAGTTTTCAGAAGAGGGGCTCAGTAAGAGCTGAGCGAAAGTCACTGTTGAGATTTGTCCAGCAGTGGCTCATCAAGGTGTGAAACGCAGGTGTCGAGATAACTTCAGCCAACGATTTCAAAAAAATTGCTATGGTCCATGGCTGCTCTTCAGGTCGTCTTCAGGTTGACTGAGAAATGCATCAAACCGCAGCGCGGTGTTGCATAATCCATCACCAAAATGGTTCGAAAGGGAATCATGGCTTCTATCTCCGACAAGATATCTGCCCTCTCGACGACAAACGGCCTGAAGAATGTGCCCGCGCTGAGTCAGGGAGTTGTTTGCTCTACCTTCGGCGTGGAGGCTTTCGGACTGATGCCAAACCAACCACCGATATCAAAGGGGATCTCCAGCTTCTCTGGCTTCTTTTTGATGGCCTTGTTGATTCTGGCCGGCAGATCTTTGTTTTCGTGGCGAAGTCGCATTTGAATCAACTCTTCAATGACTTCCCCATGCCCTTGCACGACCGTTCCTTTGAGGTGGCTGATACGCTGCAACCGAAAGTTTTCCATTTTGGCGGTGGCCTGAGTCACTGTGGGCACAAATCGAAGTCGAGTCCCCTTTTGGGTTGTCACAACTTCGGACTTTACATCAAGAACTGCGTGCAGGCTAAAATCAACCACGGCATCTGCGCTGATACTCCACAGCATGACTCCGTAGTTCCACTGCTGCTGTCGACCGTTGACCTGCAACTTCGCTGAGGTATGAATCTCATAGCGTTGAGTTTCCTCGTCGGGATCCGGCAACTGAATCGCTCTTAAAGTAAACGTGTTCGCCGGATCAACCAACTCTCCGGAGCCTCTCAACCACGTCCCGTGATTCACCATGTTCCAGCGCCGGCTGGTCTTCAACTTTCCACCGTCAAAGTCGACATTGAGTCCCGACTGAATTCGCTTTTCGTCCCCCCAGCCATCTTCGTCATCGAACTTCTGTGGCAGAAGAATCAACGCAACACTGCGAATAAAATGCTGACCTTCTTCTGGTAGATCTCGCCGCTGATGATTGGGTCGCTGGTAAGCCGCTTCGGTCGAGAAAACCAGTTCAGGCGGTTCTGTGACCTCAACCACTTCAGATTCCGGCATCAACTGCGAGCCCAAGCCTGCAGCGGCTTCTTCCTGCCCAGCGCAGGGCGGCGGCACGATCCCTACCACAAGGATAGTCAGGGCAGACAAGAGTTTTGGCGCAAACATTCGGCGGTTCCTTCCGGCCGAAATTGTAGCAATCTACCTCGAAAGAACAGCGGCAAGTTTGGGAGATCAACAGGCAACGGCCTGCTACTTCGAATACGGGCCGGATCCGACGGCCGCCGTTTGATTCGCCAAGCCCTTTGAAAGACAGCTTCGGACGACTTCCAGGGCTCTCGAAATATCTTCGGCCGAAACATCCAGATGCGTCACAGCTCGCATTCGCTGGCCACCCATCGGACCGATCAGAATCCCCTGCTCTTTTATCGCCCCGCAAAACTGAACGGCCGTTCCAAGGTTGGAATCGATCTCAAAGAACACAAGATTGGAGTCTATAAGCGAAGCATCGCAACGGAGTCCTTCGATAGCGGCCAGCCCCATAGCCAACTGCTGAGCATTTTCGTGATCCTGCCGCAGGCGATCAATATTATTCTCAAGTGCATAAATGGCAGCGGCCGCGACGATACCAGCCTGTCGCAGTGAACCTCCAAAGATCTTGCGTACTCTGCGAGCCTTCAGAATATCATCTCTGTCACCAATCAACATCGATCCCATCGGACAGCCGAGCCCTTTGGAGAAGCATACCGAAATGGTGTCAAAGCATTTTCCCAGGTCCGTCGCCGAATATCCGCCGGCAACCATCGCATTGAAAACTCGAGCCCCATCCAGATGCCGCTTCAGTCCGTGGGCCACGGACCATTCCGAAACTCGCTGTAATTGATCCAGCGGATAGACTCGGCCGCCACCGATGTTTGTGGTGTTCTCCAGGCAAAGTAACCGCGTCCGAGGAAAATGCTGGTCGTTACTTCGAATGCGTCCCTCCAGATTGGGGATATCGAGAAAACCTCCATCAGCGGCGATCGTGCGAACTGTCACTCCGCTCAAAGCCGCGGGGGCTCCACCTTCAAACAGCGAGATATGTCCCGTTTCGTTGATCAGGAGTTCGTCGCCGGGAACACAGTGAACCCGAACGCCCATCTGATTGCTTTGAGTTCCCGAACACGCAAACACCGCGGCCTCGCGACCGAACATCTCGGCAACCATTTTCTCGAGGCGATTGACTGTTGGATCTTCGCCCAGCATGTCGTCGCCGACCTCCGCGTTAGCCATCACATGACGCATCGCCAGGGACGGACGAGTGACAGTATCACTGCGAAGATCGATGAGTTTCACGGGACAGACTTTCAAAGAACGGGAATGAGCCATAAAAAACGGTCAATTCAGGGTTGCGGACTGTACTTCGGGCTGCTGAAGGCTTCAATCACTGAACAAAGTACTCTCCATTCCGCGACAAACACCCGCTTACGGGGAAGAGACCGTTTTCCGCGTGGCTCTGCGATGTTTTTTCTCGGGATGATCTGATGCCAGGTGTTCGCGGGGGATTTTATTGAGAGCACGATTTCAATCGTGTCCGCGAACTGAACAACAGCTCAATCGACTTATAGATTTTATTCACATGCCTGCACTTACCATAAAAACTATCGATTGCCGTCAGAGCGACGCAAAGCAGCTGTTTCGCGACCTGCGAGACAAACTTAGCCCACGAGGCGATGTTGTGTCCGAAGCAGGACGGCAGCGTACGATCGACTTGTTCGGAGAACCACTCAGTCCTCGAGAAGTCGTTAAGCGAATTTGTGACGATGTTCGCAGTCGCGGTATTGAGGCCGTTCTGCACTACACGTCTAAGCTCGATCGCAAAGATCTGACTCCTTCAACAGTCCGCGTCACGCAGAAGGAACTGGATGCCGCTTCTGAAAAAGCATCTCCCGAGTTCCTTAACACGATCGGCCAGATTCGTCAGAACATTGCCGAGTTTCAGCGAGCCATTCTGCCGAAGGACGCACGAATTGTTCGCAAGATTGGGGCCGAGATTGTCGAGCTTCGCCAACGACATTTGCCGATGAAGCGAGTCGGGATCTGTGTGCCGGGTGGAGCAGCCGCCTATCCGTCGACAGTGCTTATGACAGCAGTCCCGGCCATGACCGCGGGCGTCAAAGAGATTGCGATCGTTGTGCCTCCAACCGATTTCGGGGGCTACAACGTTGATATGCTTGCCACCTGCAATGAACTGGGGATTAAAGAAGTCTATCGAGTCGGCGGTGCTCAGGCCGTTGCTGCACTGGCTTATGGAGTGGAAGGAATTCCGCGAGTCGACAAGATCGTCGGTCCGGGAAACCTCTTTGTAGCTCTTGCCAAACAGCATGTGTTTGGCGACGTCGATATCGACAGTATCGCGGGGCCCAGTGAAGTTATCGTTCTGGCCGACAATACGGCTCGAGCAGACTTTATCGCTGCAGATTTGATTTCGCAGGCTGAACACAGCCCGGGGTCCGGAGTTCTGATCACCTGGCATGAGCCGCTCATTGCCGCCGTAAAACAGGCACTCGAAAAGCAACTGGCAGAACTGCAGAGAGGCGATCTTGCGCGGCAGTCGCTGGAAGATTACGGTGCCTTAATTCTGGCACGTGACGAAGCGGAAGCGGCTGCGCTGACGGACCTCCTTGCTCCCGAACATCTGCATATCTCGATGGATGTCCCCGAGAGAATGCTGTCGCAAATTCAAAACGCCGGGGCCATTTTTATGGGGCATTTTACCCCTGTTGCTCTCGGCGACTATATCGCCGGGCCATCTCACGTTCTTCCGACCGGCGGGACAGCTCGATTCGCCAATGGCCTTGCCTCTACAGACTTCATCAAACGCAGTTCAATCATTCACTACAACGCGGCGGCACTGCGAGCCGACGCTGATCATGTGCGTCTGATGGCGGAAAAAGAAGGCCTTACCGCTCACAGCGCCAGTGTCGATATTCGACTGAAGTAATTCGACTGAGAAGTCACCAGAAAAGCGAAGAGAGAATTCGTTGTCACAGCACATCCTGTTTTTTGATATCGACGGCACAATGCTCAGCACAGGCGGTGCCGGGCAACGAGCCATGGAACTCGCGCTCGTCGAAGAGTTTCGTATCCGCTTCCCGTTTGAAGACGTCCTGACTGCTGGACGAACAGACTGCGGTATCGCGGATGAGATCTTTTCGAAGTATCAGCTCGAAGATTCGCCACAAGAGCGACATCGATTTATGAACAGCTATCTTGAGCGTTTGCCGGAATGCCTCAAGACACTGCCGGGAGCCTTGTTGCCGGGTGTCACAGAACTTCTCGATCAGCTTCACAAGCTTGAGAATGTTCACTTAAGCCTGCTAACAGGCAATTACGTGGAAGGTGCATGGATCAAGCTTCGCCACTTTGGAATCGATCATTACTTCCAGTCCGGAGGTTATGGCGACGATCATCCCCACCGTGACGATGTTGCGAAGCTGGCCTTGCAGAACGTCCGCGAGCATCTGAATCGCCATGTCGACGGACATGATGCCTGCGTAATCGGTGACACTCCAGCCGATATTCGTTGTGCCCGAGCCATCAACGCGCGAGCAGCTGCTGTTGCAACCGGAGTTTATTCTCGTAATCAGCTAAGCCCTTATTCTCCGGATCATCTTTTCGATGACCTCAGCCATACTGACGCAGTGATGAACCGACTCCTGCAGAAACTCTGACTTTTCATGAAGCCATTGGCCGTACCCGTTTTGAATTGACGCCAAGGGCAGGATGTGTATGAATCCCCTCATGGACGACACTCACAATAAATCGGCTCCGATCGCCTCTTCTGAAGCCAATCAAAGTCAATGTCCCACGGACAGCATCTCTGCCAGCAATGCGGAACAGCCAACATTGATTTCGAAACCGCCGCAAGCCAATTTGTTGTGGAGGCTGGTTAGAGTTCCGTTCTGGCTGTTCTGCAAATCGTGGGTGCGATTACGTGTCGTTGGACGTGAGCACATCGACAGCACTCGAGGCGGTTTGTTTCTGATCAACCATCAGTCATTTCTGGATCCCCTCTTTGTTGCCGTGTTCCTGGGACGACCGGTCTCTTATCTTGCTCGTGACAATCTATTTCGCATACCTGTCCTCGGCTGGATTCTCCGCAAAACACACGTGATCCCGATAAGCCGAGAAGCAGCGCGGGGCGGCAGCATTCGATTGGCCCTGGAACGTCTGGAGAGCGGATTTCTGGTGGGAATCTTCCCTGAGGGAACCCGCACCTCCGATGGCAAGGTCGGCGACTTTCGCCCCGGCTTCCTCGCACTGGCCCGTCGGACTCAGCAACCCATTTATCCTGTCGGCATTGTTGGTGCAGATCGTGTGATGCCGCGGAGTTCAAATTGGATTCGCCCGGGACGCGTCGATATTATCTTTGGCGCCCCATTCACGCCGGCCGAACTGCACCAGCTTCACGACAGTAATGACGATGGCGCACTGTGCCGACTGGCTCGCAGCAGAGTCGAGGCATGTACGCAACAATCATCATTGATTGTTAAGTAGACCACTGCAGACGGACGCATGTTGAAGTTGTCAGAAGCCATCAAGTTCCATTGGCAGCATCTCCCCTATTGCAGCCTGAGCTTCACAAGGTTGTTTCCCAGACGAACATAGATCGCGTCGCCTGCAACAGCGGGATGGGTAAGCACCTGCACACGATTCTCCTGCAGCTTTAACCGCGAGAGGATTTGGGGAGCTCCGGTTGCGGTATCGAGCAGCAAAAGTTCTCCGTCATCATTTAAAGCCAGCAGCCGCGAATCTGTCGCAATCAGACTTCCGTATCCTGCAAAAGAATCATCCGAAATCGCTGCGACCGTCTTCAATTCCTGGTCCGGATCCAGCCCATAAAGTTCATTCCAGATACCAAAGAGACGCTCCCCGGAGACGACAGGCGTATGTGAGTCTGGTCGCAAATCATCGTTATGATGATCAGGCTCTGAGTGAAGTGTCCCATCAGAGTTAAAGTGGTAGACACGAGTTCCATTGTTTTCCGAGGATACCAGCAGACGATCTCCCAAAGAAACAGCCGTTGGCACATTAAAGTCACCAGTCTCCGGTGGTATCAACGTCCATAATCTTTTCCCGGTCTTTACGTCCCAGCCACCGAGTGATTTTGCGTCATAGCCGATAACCTGCTTTCCTACTCCGACTGTCTTGAGAAGGAGTGACGAATATGACGCATCATTGCCGGGAGTCTTCCAGACAACATCACCCGTCTCTGCATCCAGAGCCACCAAAGAAGCCTCTCTGCCACCGGGTTGCAGAATCAACTTTCCGTCGACAAGCAACGGCGATCCGGAATGCCCCCAGATCATTTTCGGGGTGGAGAATTCTTTGGCAATGTTGAGTTGCCACATCATGATGCCAGACTCCAATTCCAGGCAACAGAGATGGCCAAACGCACCGAGCGTGTAGACAAACTCGCCGTCGATCAAAGGCGTCGCGCGCGGCGCATTGCCGTAATCAAGATTGCCAAGGGCCGGATACGCATGCTGCCAGATGATGGAGCCATCTTCACTGTCGAGGCACTGAAAAACATCATGGCGATCCAATGCGTCGCGGCTGCCGATGACCACAAAACCATTGGCGACAGAGACTCCTCCCAGGCCATCTCCGGACAATTCCGTGGACCATTCGAAGTCCGGAGATTCCGGCAGGCTATCCGGAAGCCATTGAACACGCCCGTCTCTATTCTGCCCACGCCATCCAGGCCAGTCTGCGTTTAGCGGTACCGGCGTTACTTTTTTTTTGCGTCATCAACCACGGAACTTGTTGCCACAGCTTCTTTCCATGGGACAAATCCTGAGGCCGTTTCCAGATCAATCAACAACTGTGCATCCAGGCCAGCCTCGTCCAACGCATCTGAAAGCTTTGACAACTCTGTAGTGGACAATGAAGTACGAGCGAAGAGAGTAATGAATGGAACCGGCTTGCTTTCACCGATTACTCGCAGATCACCCTTCTTGACCTTGCCACACCCTTCCAGCAACGGTTCCGCATAACTTGAGATCACGGCCGCAGCCTTTGTAGTGGCCGGCATTTCCATCAAGGCCACTGCAGCGTTGCTGCACGACGGAGACGTATCCAGCTCGTCAGGCAGTTGAATCCCGTGCTTCCGAAGAAGCTCGACCGGAGCAGCCGATTTTTCATCACAGTCCGCAGGACCAAAAAGTATTCGATAGCCCTTCAGGTCATCTACCGACTTCGCCGCATCATCTTTTCGAACAACGATCAACCCTGTCTGCACAACTTGATCTTTCAGATCGGTCAACTGAGCCAATGGAGTGACGTCGAGTTCTAATTCCGCAGCATCGGACAGAACCACGGAGTGCTTGCCGATAATCAAATCAGCCTTACCCTTAGACTTCTCCAGCGCTGCTTCAAGCGACTCTGCCCATACAACGTTGACTTTTCTTCCCAACTGCTTGTTCAGAAATGCGCCCAGTGACTCATATTTTCGCTGAGCGTATCCTTTGACACAATCACACGCTAAGGGCGCGGCCATGGGATCCATGACCACCAATGTCAACGCATTCGCCTCTGATGATTCGCCTGCAGAAATCGTGAACGCTGGCACAACATTCAGAAACGAAAGCAATGCAATCACAACAGCACTGCAGCGAAAAACGTAGGACACAGAATTACCCCTTGAGGCTGAACGATTTCAGGCGAAACAAGAAAGGGCTTGAGCGAAGAACCATCTTCAATGCTCAGCTGTAAGCTACTGGTCCGCATCCTTTTCAGGTTTTTGATCTGAGGCCTCTTCAGGTTTGGAACCTTCAGCAGCCGCAGGCTTCTCGAGGACGCGCTTGTACCGATTACTGGCCATCACGTTTTCGTTATACAAGAGCGAGATCGTGGCTTCGTTATCACTCACGAACTCAATCTTGTAATCGTAGTACTGGATCGAATCCTGTAATTGCGAAACAATCAGCGTGTTGCCATCCTGTTGGACAGCTTCCCAGGCGTTTTCACCATCGGCGAACTGACCACCCGACATTGTCAACTTTCCGTCGGCATCGAAACGGAAATAGGATGAGGAGTATGGATCATCCGCGCTAACAGATTCTGCTTCTCCTCCCAGCAACCCCTGCAGCAATACTCCTAAGGCCGTTGGTTCGCTCTTCGCCGCGGACTTATCTCCCGGGCGATTTCCATCCAACGACCACTCTCCAATCAACTTCATACCAAGTCCTTCACGTGCTTCTTTGGCCAAAGCTTCGTCAGCGGTAATCTCAGGGGCTTCGGCGTTCGGAACAAGCACACAAATATGCGACTTATCAACATTCATCATGTAGTAGCGATCACGCTTCTCATCGAATGCCACTGCGACATGCTTACAGCCACCGCCGATTTTCGCCTTGCCAACAACTCCAATCAGCTCACCTTCTTTGTTGAACCGTTTGATCGTTCCAATACTGGATTCGGCCGTCAGGATATCTCCGTTATCGCAACACCGTACGTTCATGGGATTGCAGCAGCTTCCGAATCCATCAACCGCTTTGCGGTCGCCTTTGCCAAAATCAGTCAGGCGTTCGCCATCACGATTCAACAACGCCACTTTGAATTTTGTGTTCTCAGCGAGAACGAGGTGGCTTTCTGTGGCCTGGATGTCGCACTGGCCACAACAGCCTCCGAGCTCACTGACCACCTTCTTCGGTTCGGAGAACTCGTGCGTCATGCGCCAGACTTCGTAGCCATAGCCTTCCAACGCATTGCAACACAGAAAGATGTCTTTGCTGGTTACCGCGAGCGCCGTAATGCCCATCTTCTGAGTGAGCATCTGCTCTCCAGAAAACATCTGCGAGTAAGCCTCCTCCATCGACTTCAGCTGTTCTTCGTAAAGGCTTTTCTGCTCCTCATAAGTCGCCATACGCTTCTTGTCACGCTCGGTCAGTTCCGCTTCAGGTTTCTCCTTCAGCTTTTTGATCCGGCCTTCGATATTCGTGACCTGTTCGCGAAATGTCTCCGTCATCTCCTCGACCTGTTTCTTTGCTCCCTCCTGAGCTCGCTGCTTGAAGGTCTCCATATCTCCAATATGCGGCGAATCTGAAGTGCTGGTGATCTTCCAGTCGTCGCCAAGACGTGCAACCTTGCCATGGCCCGCAACAAAGATCGCCCCGCCAGGAGCCTGATTCACTGCTGTGGGAGTAAAGGGCAGTTCAATGCTGCGAATAAGTTCGCCGTCTGGTGAGTACACTTGAAGCAACTTCGCAGCGACGTTTGTTTTTGCTTCCTGTGATCCGTCATCATTGAGCACATACTCAACGTTGTCGCCACCAACGCAGGCCAGCAGACTTCCTTCTTTGTCGAGACAAAACGTATTGAGAACAATCGGCTTCCCCTCGTGCGTCGGCTTGATAACACGAGCCTGCTTATGTGTAGATGTGAACTCCTTCTCTGCAGCGACATTGTTCCCACAGAGCCAGAAAAAAAATGCCGCAACAAAAAGGAATGTTGCGATAGGTTTCAACTGATGTCGGTTCATCCCTAACACTTCCAGCAAAGGATTCAAAATTCGTTCTAAAGACAACCAGGCCAGGAACAAGAGTCGGCCGGCAGATTCAGTCCACGCATTTTTAAATGCGACAATTCAAATTCTCTTCAACAACAGGCCTGCGTTTAAGATGCACCTGTTCAACACGCCACGAAAACTTCCGCCGTGGACACTTCGTTACTCTGTTTCTCCGGAGTTGACCGCCGCGCCCGCTTCCGGAGTCGCAGGAACTCGCTGATAGCGATTGCTGCTGAGCACCCGATCGTTATAGAGCAAAGAAATCGTTGCTTCGTCGTCAGTCACAAATTCGACTTTGTATTCATAGTATTCGATATTTCCCTGAATCTTTGAGACATAAAGAGTGTTCCCGTCCTGTCGAATGCATTCCCAGCCCTGATCGACCGCAGTAGATCTGCCACCGCGCGCAATCAAATTGCCGTCGGGCTCAAAACTCAGGAACGACGAGGAATAGGGATCACTGCTCAAACGAAGTCGCGAAGCACTGATCAGCTTTGATTTTGATTTTGTCTCAGAGTTTTCCTCAACGGTTTTTGAAGTGGCATTTTCATCATCCGGTGTCTTCCCATCCAGAGACCATGCGCCAACAAGCTTCTGGCCCAGTCCTTCTCTCGCCAGCTTTGCCATCGCTTCATCGGGAGTGATCTCCGGGGCTTCAGAGTTAGGAACCAGGACGCAAATGTGGTCTTTGTCAACATTCATCATGTAGTAGCGATCTCGCTTCGGGTCGAATGCGACTGCCACATGCTTACACCCACCGCCAATTTTCGCCTTGCCAATAACTCCGAGCAATTCACCGTCTTTGCTGAATCGCTTGATCGTGCCAATACTCGACTCCGCTGTCAGAATATCTCCATTGTCGCAGCAACGAACATTCATCGGATTGCAGCAACTTCCGAAGCCATCCACAGCTTTCCGATCGCCCTTCCCAAAGTCCGACAACCGCTCACCATTGCGATCCAGTATTGCTACTTTGAACTTTGTGTTCTCGGCCAGAACAAGGTGAGAATCAGTCGCCTGAATATCGCACTGGCCGCAACAGCCTCCCAGCTTTTCCACCACCTTCGTGGGCTCTGAAAATTCGTGCGTCATCCGCCAGACTTCAAAGCCAGATCCCTCAACAGCATAAGCACACAGAAAAACATCTTTACTTGTAACAGCCAATGCCGTGATGCCAAGCTTACGAGACATTGCGAGAGATGTAGAACTGGAGCCTGAATCGGATCCTTTCAACGCGGAAATCTGAGTCTCGTAAAGCTCCTTCTGCTTTTCATAGGTTGTCAGCCGACGGGCATCAGTTTCCGTACGATCAGTCTCCGGCGTCTCCTTCAAAGCCTTGATCCGTTCTTCGATGCGGGCCACTTGCTCACGATACCGAGTCGAATTCTCCTCCAGTTGCTTCTTTGCGGCATTTTCAATCCGCTGCTTGAAGTCCTCGAGGCTGCCGATATGTGGCGAATCAGCAGTCGCCAACACACGACCCTCGGAGTCAATCCGGGCGATTTTTCCTTCGCCCGCGACGAAGACCATTCCGTTGGCTGCGACATTGATCGCCGTTGGCTTGAAGGATAAATCGACGGAGCGGATTAATGTTCCCTCAGGAGAATAACACTGAAGCTGCCGGGGCTGCTCGACAGTCTTCGCCTGCTGCGAACCATCTTTGTTGACGAGGTACTGAACATTGCTACCGCCGACACAAGCAAGGATGTTGCCGGTGTGATCAAGGCAGAATGTGTTCAACGCGACAGGCTGATCTTCAAACAATGGCCGAATGATTCGGGCCTGCTTGTGAGTCGGCTGAAATTCGTGAACAAAGCCAGATGCCTGTGGCCTTCTGCTGCCAACCTTCTCGTCTGCCAGACAGATAACCGACCACGAAACCAACATGAGCCTCAAAAACGCCACAGACAACTTCGTGCACGGTTCTGCTTTGATCATACAAGACCCCTGAATCCATACTTCGAGGAGATGACGAACCAGACGTTGGCCTGATGAATATATCCCCGGGAGGGTTACACGTGAACTCTCCATTCAGGAAAAACAGGCATGGCAGCACCCGGATCTCCAAACTCGATCTTCCGTCGGCTTCTCGAAACCAGAGTCAGAACGCCCAAACCTCCAGAACTGACTCTTGATTGAGCTGCAAAAGCTGTCGCCAATAAAAAAGGCCACCTGAATACTCAGGTGGCCTTAAGCTCGCAGATTGCGAAAAACTCTATTCTTCTGCCACGAATGGCAGCAAACCGATAAACCGAGCCCTTAAAACTGCGGTTCGAACAGCACGCTGATAAAGAGCAGTCGTACCTGTTCGGCGGCGTGGAAGAATTCGACCTTCGCGATCAATCAGATTTCGCAGGGTCTTTAGATCCTTGTAGTCCACATAAACTGGACGCGGTACTTCGCCGTGCCCAGTAAACATGCAGCTCATCTTCTTCTTTTTGAGACGAGCTCGGCGTTTACGAAGTTTCTTCAGATCTGCGCGGGAAATTGTTGCCATGTAACGACTTACAGCCTTTAACTGAAACACTGACTGCGGGCGTGAACCCCGTAAAGCCCGCATAAGATCAAAAGATCAGCAGGCCGCCCGACGGACTGGGCTAAACCCAGCGGGGAGACGAAGAGACGCAGTGTAATTCGGCAATCGTCTGCCGACAACACAATCCTGAGTCTCATTTTGTAATCGGTGGAACTGAAAATCAGTGTTGAGTCTCAGCGGCAACCTCGATCAAATGGCGTCTGTACCAGTTTCGCCTGTTCGAATTCGCACAACCTGCTCCAAATTGTACTGGAAAATCTTTCCATCCCCAATTTGGCCAGTTCGAGCCGCTTCGCAGATAGCGTTGATCGCACCTTCGACTTCATTGTCGTTAACGATGACTTCAAGCTTCACTTTTGGCATGAAATCTACAGTGTATTCTGCACCGCGGTAGGTCTCTTTGTGACCACGCTGGCGACCAAAACCTCGCACCTCGGAGACCGTCATTCCCTGAACGCCAATGGTGGTGAGCTTTGTTTTGACGTCTTCGAGCTTATAGTGACGGATAACTGCCTCAAGCTTTTTCATGATCTCTGCCTTGACCCCTGTCGACTGAAAATCGAGCACATCAGGAAATCTATGCTCGACGTAACCTGGAAACTTGTACTTCACGCCAATAAGAAAGACCAGCCAGTTCACCGCCCCGCCGAAACAATGCCAATTGGGCGGCATTGCTATGATCCATCAGTACGGCCGAACACTCCTTCGCACAGAACTACGGCTTCACAGGAACTTGGTTTCTGATTGAAAGTCCGTCATTGCAAGTCCTATGCCGTCGCGTAAGTCCATCTGATCTGTGGTGTTCAGGTGATCTGTTGCAATAAAAATGAACTACACGCCCAAAAAACAAGCAGACACCAAAATACTCCCCTGAAACAAGCAATCTGCCGCCCCGGCACACCCTATGAGCATTCAATCTCTGATTCTGCTGCTGTTTATCGGCCTGATGGCCGGACGAGTTTCCTCAGTCTGGGCTGTGGCACTCATTGATGAGTCGATTCGCGCCGGCCTGCGTCGCTGCGTTTCCTGTAAACAACCGTTTTCCTCCCTTCGCCAGCTGTTTTTGTGGTACCCCGGCATTCGCTGCCCTTCCTGCAAAGCTTCGGACCGACTTTGGCCCTTCTGGTCTGCTCTGGTGATCTCAGTCATGTTTGCGGGATTCGGCTGGTTGCTCCTCGAGCAAGGCTGCCAAAGCGTCGCTGAAGTTCAACCGTCACAGCCACTGTGGCAGAATCGTCTGCCCTTTCATTTGGTTTTCATCTTCCTTCTGGCTACAGCCACAATTACAGACTACCTCGATTATTCAATCTTCGACTCCGTTGTCGTTCGCGGAGCTCTGCTCGCCATGATCGCGGCGACGCTGAGCGGTGAACTCCAACTCATTCATGTCTGGGTTGACTGGAGCTATGACAACATGCCCGTTTCGAGCCCCCATGATCCAACGGTCACAGTTCCCCATTTTGGGCCGTATCTTCCGGAATGGATGAAGGGACACCAGCATCTCCATGGACTCATTTGGAGTTTATCCGGGGCTGTCGCTGGAGCCGGGTTGATGTGGATCGCTCGCGTTGCTTCGCGCCTGATTCTGGGGATTCCAGCGATCGGGTTTGGAGATGTCACGCTCATGGCAATGATCGGCGCATTTCTTGGTTGGCAACCGACACTGTGCGCCTTGGCCATCGCTCCGCTTGTGGGTCTGATTTTGGGGCTCGGTGGCCGCATTTTCACTGGCCGCGCATTTGTCGCATTTGGTCCCTACCTTTGTATCGCTGCGTTCCTGGTACTCTGCACCTGGGGATACCTTTGGGAAGGTTGCCGACTGCGGTTGGTGTTCAGTCACTGGCCGACCATTGCTGGCATGGTGAGTGGAGCCTTTGCCGCGTTCTGCATACTGCTTGTGGGCTTACGACTTTTCCGCGAGACTCCTGCGGCAAAACTTCGTTAGCAAGAATGTTGTTTCCGTGCCCATGAGCGATGAGACTCGCTCGTCGGCACACCTGAGATCTTCGTAGTTGAAAGGTCCACAGAACCGGAATTCAGGATAGCTCTTCGATGCCAGGTCATACAACATTACTGAGTCTGACGGTGATCATGTTGCTGTCCACTCCAGCCCTTCAGGCTGACGAGACAGAAACGGCAACTCGCAACACCGTCAGAGAAGATTTCTCGAGAATTACACAACCGTTTCTTCGTGAATTCTGCGTGCCATGTCATAACTCCGACATTACCAAAGGTAATCTTCGTTTTGATCTGCTTGATACCGATGTTTCACAACACTCGAACCATGAGCGATGGCGCCAGATTCTGAACCGCGTTCGCTCGGGTGAGATGCCACCGCCGGGAAACTCTCAGCCGAACGAGTTACAGGTCTCTGAATTTCTTCGGGCAATCGCAGCGAATCTTGATGACGCAGCGATCGCGAACCGCAACGAAGGGCGAGTGATTCTGCGAAGACTGAATCGGGTCGAGTACGAAAACACCGTTCGCGATTTATTCAACGTGGACGTCTCAGTCAGAGACATGCTTCCGGAAGATACGACTTCGCATGGCTTCGACAATGTGGGAGCGGCGTTGAATGTTTCCCCTGTTCTGATCGAACGATATCTGGAGGCGGCTGACGCCGTTTTGAACGCCGCAGTTGCTCCTGTGCATTCGGAAGAAAGCAAGACGGAGAGATTTGATCTCTATGACTCATTGCCGAAGTGGTTTCTGGCCGGAACATGGAAGCAGGACGAAGGAGTCATCCTGTTTCGCAGTGGCGGCGACTCCGCATCAGACCTAAGGAAATTCAGAGCTCCGGCTCCCGGACGATATCGGTTTCGCATCGCAGCTTCTGCTCATAATTCAGACACACCGCTTCCGATGGCCGCCTTGCTGGGGAACTTTGTTGTCAGCGGCAATCCAACTCGACATCTTGGCTACTTTGATGCACCACCCGGACAGCCCCGTGTGATCGAGTTCGAAGAGAAACTGCTGGCGAAAAACGACACCATCAAAGTGACTCCTGTTGCTCTACCGTTTGTCTACCTGAAACAGGAAACGATGCAGGAGTATCCCGGACCCGGATTGCACATTCATTGGATGGAAGTCGAAGGTCCGCTTCCAGAAGAATGGCCAACTGAAAGTTATCACCGAGTCTACGGGGATGTGAATCCAAAGACGGCGACAGTGGCCGATGCAGAACGTCTATTGAAGGAACTCTTGCCCCGAGCTTTCCGGCGACCCGCCCTACCCGGTGAAGAACGCCCCTACAGAGATCTTGTTGCAGCCGCATTGAATTCCGGCCAGACTTTTGAAGGGGCCTTCCGCATCGGGATCAAGGCCGTGCTGACGTCTCCAAAGTTTCTTTACCTTCGCGAATCAAAAGGCCCGCTGGACGACTACGCTCTGGCGTCGCGACTGTCCTATTTCCTCTGGAGCACGATGCCCGATGAAACGCTGCTGACTCTGGCTCAGAAGAAAGAACTGCATCAGCCACAGTCTCTGCGTGCTCAAGTGGAGCGAATGCTGCAACATCCCAAAGCGAAGGCCTTTACCGAAAACTTCACGGGACAATGGTTGAGTCTGCGAGACATCAACGCGACCACACCAGACAAAACGCTCTACCCGGAGTTCGACGAGCTGCTGCAATGGTCATCCGTCAGAGAGACTCATTTGTTCTTCGACGAACTGTTGAAGAGCGACCTCAGCATCACAAACTTCGTTGATTCAGATTTTGCGATACTTAACGGCCGACTTGCAAAACACTATGAGATCCCAGATCTCCACGGCGTCGATTTTCGAAAAGTAGAACTGAAGCCGGAATATCACCGTGGCGGAGTGCTGACTCAGGCTTCAATCCTGAAGGTAACCGCAAATGGCACTTCGACCAGCCCGGTTCTGCGAGGCGTCTGGATCCTGGATCGCATCCTCGGGACTCCCGTATCACCGCCACCTCCAAACGTTCCCGCCGTCGAGCCTGATATTCGTGGGGCCACAACAATTCGCGAACAACTGGCCAAACATCAGGCGTCCGAGAACTGTGCTGCCTGTCACGCAAGAATCGATCCTCCAGGATTTGCTCTGGAGAACTTTGACGTGATTGGCGGCTGGCGTACCCAATATCGTGTTGTCGCAAAGCGAAAGAACTGGGTCAACAATCGCACAGGGCCGCTCGCTAAATACCTGGCCGCATGGCAATATGGACTGGGCGCGGATGTTGAGTCGGGAGACACTCTGACCGATGGTCGGACATTTTCGGATATCACGGAGTTCAAGAAACTGCTGCTCGAACGCCCCGAACAGATTGCCCGCAGTGTGACGGAGAAACTGATGATCTACGCAACCGGACACCGGGTCAGTTTCAGCGATCACTCGGAGATTGACCGAATCGTCATAGAAGCCAAATCCTCCGACTACGGACTAAGAACTCTTGTGCATGCGGTCGTGGCCAGTCATCTCTTTCAGACAAAGTGAGTCAGTCATGTCGGTTTCAAATCGTATCTGTCGGCGGTCTTTGCTTCGCAGTGCTGGCGTTACGTTGACTCTACCATTGCTGGAAGTGATGCAGCCTCGCAGTAGTCGAGCAGCCGAAGCTGCAGAACCGCCGCGGCGTATGATCTGCATTAACACAACGCTGGGACTGCATACGCCTTACCTGTTTCCCACAGCGACCGGACGAGATTACGAACTGACTCCGTATCTGGAGCCAATTCAGAAATTTCGTGATCAATTCACCGTCTTCTCCGGGCTTTCACATCCCGAAGTCGACGGTGGCCATCCGGCGGAGTTATGTTATCTGACGTCTGCTCCACACCCGCGAGCAGACAATTTCAGAAACACGATTTCTCTTGATCAGTTTGCGATTGAACAACTCGTCCCCGATACGCGATTTGGTTCACTTGTGCTCGCGTCATCGTCCAGTCGAGGCCTCTCATTTACTCGAAGTGGAGTTCCCATCCCTGCCGACGAACGACCATCCAGAGTCTTTCGCAATATGTTTATCAATGGCACGCCTGCCGAAGTCAATAATCAGGTGCTGCGTCTGCAACAGGGACAGAGTGTGATGGATGCGGTTCTGTCAGAAGCGAACGACTTTCAGCGAGGGCTCAATCAACAGGACCTGCATAAGCTGGACGAGTACTTCACCTCGGTACGAGAAGTGGAACAGAGATTGGTAAAGGCTCAGGAATGGGCTCGTCGGCCCAAGCCTGAAGTCAGCTCAAAACCTCCCGTCGATATCGCCAATGCCGTTGAAGTTCCCGCACGTGTTCGACTGATGATTGACCTGATGCATCTGGCGATTCAAACCGACTCCACGAGGTTCATTACCTTTGCACTCAACGGACTTAATGCCGTGCCTACAATTACGGGCGTCACTCAGGACTGGCACAACCTTTCGCACCATGGGCAGGATCCCTCGAAGCTTGCCGAGTTGAAGGTTGTGGAGCTTCAACAAATGCAGCTCTTTGGTGAACTGCTTGCGAAACTGGGTGACTCTTCTGAAGGCAGCGGATCGCTACTGGATCGCACGATCGTGTTGTTCGGCAGCAACCTTGGCAATGCCAGCAGTCACGACAACAAGAACATGCCCATTATCGTTGCCGGAGGTGGATTTCAGCATGGACAACATCTTGCCTTCGATCCGCTGAGGAATCCTCCGCTATGCAATTTGTACGTCCAACTGCTGAGACGACTTGACGCAAACGCAGACTCATTCGGCTCCAGCGATGGAACGATTCCCGGGTTTGATTTGGCCTGAGACGTTTCTGATGGATCAAATCGGGGGCAAACCGTCGTTTCAGTGAGACCGCCCACGCAGGGCGTGTCTATCTGAGTTAGCAGAACCGGCCTTTCAATCTGCAGCTACGCAAAGGCCCCCTGCGACAACTTTCCTGTACTATCTCCAAATGATGGCTCTGGTATTCCCATAGCACCAAGAATACTGAGATACAGGTTGCACATTGGTGTGTCGTCCTGCTTCCAGTGGCCACCATGCTTTACTCCCATTCTCTGACCGCCAGCCAAAAGCGTTGGCAGGTTTCTGGGGTTGTGAGTTGTGCTGCATCCGCTGCCAAACAGCACCAGAGAATTATCCAGTAAGGTTCCCTCCGGGTCTTTGTATTGCTGAAGCCTGCTCAGGAAGCCCGCGATCTGTTGACTCAGGAACATGTCATACTTTGCAAACTCCAGCTGCCCATCCTTGTCGCCAGCGTGGGATAAGTTGTGATGAGTTCTGGTCAGGCCTAGTTTAATCGGGAAGGTGTCGCTGATTCCCATGCCGTCTTCTCGATTCAGCATGAAGGCTACCGATCGAGTGATATCTGCATCAAACGCCAACGCGATCAGATCAAACATGTTGCGATAGTATTCAGCGGGTTCACTGTCGGTCGTCACATCCAGCTTCAGGTGGGAGTAGTCCTGTGACTTCAGTGGAATATCAATCCATTTCTCTGAGGCGGTCAGTCGCTGTTCAATCTCATTGAGTGATGTCAGATACTGATCCATCTTCTCGCGATCAGACTGACCCAACTGCTGATTGAAAGATTTCGAATTCACCAGCACCGCATCAACAAGTCTGATTCGCTTCTTCAATTGCTTCTGCTGAGCAGCAATCGATTCTTCGTTGCTGCGAAACAGCCGATCGAAAACTCGCTGAGGACTGTTCTCGGCCGGAATCGGCTTGCCTTCAAGGTTGTAAGAAATCGTCCCTGTGCGTGACAGGAAACCAACGCCGGCATCGATCGACAGCACCAATGACGGCTGACGGCAGTACTGTTTCGTGTGCTGGGCAATCACCTGATCCAAAGAGACGGTGTTATAAGTTCCTGGTTTCGCGTTGTGCAGCGGAGCACCGGTCAACCACATATCGGAACAAACATGAGGATCCGCCTTGGTCCCGTTCGGATGGTACAACCCTCCCAGAAAACTCACATGTTCACGAAAAGGAGCGTACGGCTCCGTCGACTTACCGAAAACAAAATCGCGGCCAATCTGTTTGGGAAACCAGCTCCATTCATCAATACCATTGGCCGGATCCGGCAGACACATCCCATTGGCCGTATACATCGCACAGAATCGCCGCGGATTCTTTGCCGCATCATTGGAGGACGCATCTGCAAACAGTTCAAGCCTTGGCAGAATCACCGCGACGCCGGCCACCCCACGCAGAAACTGGCGACGATCAATTGTTGTTATTGGCAGCACGATGTGGCTCCTCGTTCTTGTTATGGCGATGAACTACTTCTTCAAAAACAAATCGCTGGTCACAACAAACCTGATCATATCCTGCATTCGGTATCCGTCCGCCTTCAACTGTTTTCCCGCTTCCTTCAGCCATTCGAGTTCATTATAGGTCAGACTGCGGCCTGCCCCGAAACTGCTCAGATGCTTAAGAACACTGAAGGCTACCTGATCAATTCGATCATTCGCAAGATAGTTCCGCAGTCCGGCGAGGTCAGCCACCTCAACACCATCTGGCAAAGTCGAATGAGCATCCGCAGGCTGCGTCTTAAATCGGCCCGCCGCATCGTATTGCTCGAAGGCGATTCCCCACGGATCGATCCCGGAATGACATTTCGCACATCCTTCCTGATTGCGATGGCGTTCCAGTTTTTCGCGTAAAGTGCGTTCGGTTCCATCATCCTTAAGCTGAGGAACATTTGGCGGCGGATCATCCGGCGGCTCAGCAATCATGCGGCGAGCCAACCAGGCTCCGCGTTTGATCGGATTGGATTCGCGTCCGTCGGACAGTCCCGCAAGAATTGCAGCCTGAGATAAAACGCCGCCGAGCTGCACGGTCTTATGCGAGATCACCGCAAACTCAAGGCCGTGCTCTGTTTGTTCTCCCAGATCGTAGTAACTGGCCACCGCGTCATTGGCGATGATGAAGTCCGAATAAATCAGATGACTGACGGACAAATTATTGTCAATCAGATATCGAACGAACTGAATGGGCTCTTCACGGAGTTGAGTTTTCGTGTCACGGGTCAGTCTGGGGAACCGGGAACGATCGACTTCAAGGACATCAAACTTATCCAGACTGAGCCATTGCGACGTAAACTCATGTACGAATTGTTCAGAACGAGGATCCTTCAAAAGTCGATCTGTCTGAGCAGTTAAATCTACCATCAGAGTGTTTGCAGCCGCCGCATCGAGCAACTCCTGGTCAGGTGGTGAATTCCACAGGAAGTAAGACAGCTTGGAGGCCAGCTCCCAATTGTCGACGTTCTCCGCTTCTGGACCATTGCTGTTTTCGATCAAAAACAAAAATTGAGGCGATGTCAGCACGACCAGCAGAGCATCCTTAATGCCTTGCTGAAAATCATGATTCTCCTGGAAAGAGCTCTCCCAGACGGACACGACAGAATCAACTTCTGCATCCGTTACCGGTCGGCGCCATGCTCGTGTCATGAATGACGAAATGATCTCGCGAGCATACAGCAAATGATCTCCACGATTCGGTGATTCAACGAAAATGTTGCGATGCGTTGTGGGTGGCCATGCGTCGTAAATCGGACCTTCAAATTCTACCGAATGGATCTTCAGGCGAGGCATCTCTCGCCCATCGGTATACTCACAGCGAACACCAATCTCACGAATTCCAGCGAGGTAGTTGACGTTGTTTTCTTCGACCGCCGGATACGGAAAATCATTGACAGCGCCGGTAAACGTGAACTCGGCTGGTTCAGAATTCTCGACCGTTTGAGGCTTACCGACAGCATTGAGCGTGCTGCCACAATCTCGCCGAAGTCCAAGATGAACCCCCAGAGCGGGCGCACGTTTCTCGAAGCGAGTGAACTTCACCGCCAGGTCACTTTCATCGCTCAATCTGGTCAACACAACTCGATTGATGCGAGTCTTTTCGCTCTTCGAAGTGGCAAGACTCAACGGACCGCCTGAAAGACGGACGGCAAAGACAGCATGAAACTGTTCAGCATTGGCCACCTCGGGCTTTGCATCCGCCGGATTGATGTTCTTTATCTGACGAGAAAAGTCCCTATCTCCGATTCTGAGTCGTAGCAAATGGTTAGGTTCATTCATCACGCACGAAACATCGACCTGATAAATCCCGGGCTGTTCAATGACCACAGACCCTTTGGACTCGTCGTCAATTGATGCGAGTTTCACGGACGGTGATTCCACCGGACCCACGACCGACGGTATGCCTTCCAGCATCAGGCCATCGGCATAACGAGATGCCTTCACCGTCACTCGAAAATTGCCATGATCCGGAAGTTCTCGCAGCGAGATCTTGAAGTTGGCCATCGGGCCGTAGGTGTTCGATTCGCCAAAGATCTCCGGGCTTGGTATCGCTGGCCGAAGTAACAATCCGTCCGGCACGGCCTGATAAGGCTCTCCCAAAGGATAACCTTCAGTGCCTCGCATGCAGGCGAACACGGCATGGTAGATGCTGTCAAAGTGCTTCCACTGACGGATCGTATCGTTACCAACGTAGCCTTCAATAAAATCGAATGACGACTGCATCGCATACGGCGTATAGGCAAACGTCTTCTGTGGCTGAAGTTCCGTCACGACAAGATCCTGATTGTTCAGCAGCAGACTGTTCGCGCCGAGGATCAACGAGTCTTTGCAGGGATTAGGATTAATTCCCAAGCCGAGATCCATTCGAAAATTCTGAATTGTTGGCTTTGTGTTTTCGTTGACGATGCATAGTTCGAGCGATTTCTCCGCAATGTCGAAGTAGTATTCCATCTGCAACGGCGACAGCCCGAGTACTTGCCCATTGTTGGCAAAGCCGTCCTTCGAAACGCCGTCGGGAGGAAGAATGTCCGACAGGTTTTCCTCCAGCTTCAGCAATTCGCGCATCGTATTGCGATATTGCGAAACAGTCAGACGTCGGACGGAGCCATTTTTTTGAGTGTCCCTGGATCGAGCCACATTCAACGACTGCTCAATCCACTTCGACAAAAATTCATGCTCTTCTTTGGTCGGCTGAGGTTCATCGGCCGGAGGCATCGCAGCTTCACCCAACTGCTTGCCAATGTCACGCCAGAGGAACAGATGGCGATCCTGCAGAGAACCATCCAACTGGTCGACTCGAATCCCCGACTTCATGTTGTCGGCGTTGTGGCACCGAAGACAATACCTCTGAAGCAACGGTTGAACCTGCGCCGTAAACGACTTCTCGACGTCACGGTCCTGACAATATGCGTCTGACGACGAAATCAATGCAACAATTGCGATCAGAAGTCCCAAAGCGCAGGGACCAAAATGTCTGGCGAATAGTGATATCACGGCTGGATCTCATGCAGAGAAAGATGGCGGGCTGAATAGCCTACCGGTATTCCTGCCACATCACAAGAGCCGCGTTCAACCATCCCACCCCCAACCGCCACCGGGCCTGCCCCGGTGGTTCATCGGCCTTTGCACCACTCTCCGTGATTTCAGCTGTTCTTCATGTAAAGGCAGTAAGTAGTGCAGAAGCCGTTAAACCACCGGGGCAGGCCCGGTGGCGGGATGGATTGCGCCAAGATCATACTCTCCGAACGTCGCCACGTAAAAACTCGGCATGAAGATGGCTTCCTGATTATGGACCCAGGCCAGGTTGTTCATGTACGACAAGCCGACGTCGAGTGGTGATTCACCTGGATGAATCCCAAGAGTGAAATGCAGATGGTCAGGCACAAAGCCCGCCCGCGAAAACAAATGACCTTTCGACTGGCTGGCGCGGCGCAGCATGTTTCGAATGCCAATCCAGATTTCGGGATCGGTGATCGCCTGTCGCCAGTTGTGTACAAAAACCACATGCAGGTTGGCCCAATATCGAGCATGGGCGGTGAAGCGAGCCGCCGAAAGATCAATGTCCGGGTTTACGACGGCAAGGTCAGAGAACAGAGCTCGCATTGGCGAATCTTCTGGAAGATGATGCGTCGCCTGACCCGCAACATAACTTTCGACCTTCTCACGCGTGGTTGACCCAATACTTCGAAGGTCATAATTCCTCTGGAAAGCGGAAGGAAACATCGATCGCACGATCCTTTGCAGTCGGCCCTTGATCGACCACGGGATCGTTGCAGGTGCGAGTGGCGGTGGAGTACTGATCAGAAAAAGACTGCAGTTCGGTTGGGAAAAACGATGCTGCAGAATCCGAACGCCATCCACTTCAGTATTCTGCGTCAGTTCGGCCAGCCAGCTTTCCGTTCCTGGAGCAGTCTTCCAGAACAGAGTAAAGGCCCACTGCAATTCGTAGTGGACCTTGACGTTGCTCGCAGTGTAGATCGGCGCTGGCGACATACTCTGAAGTACCCTCAAGCCGTTTCAAAAACACCCACCCGCCACCGGGCCTGCCCCGGTGGTTCATTGGCCTCTGCACCACTCTGTCTGATTTTCGCTATTCCTCACATAAATACAACAAGTGGTGCAGAAGCCGTTAGACCACCGGGGCAGGCCCGGTGGCGGGTCAGACCAATACATCTTTCACAACCACGCCCTCGACATCAGTGAGTCGACGTTCAAGTCCGTTGTAGTAGAACGTCAGACGCTCATGATCCAATCCGAGCAGATGCAGGATCGTGGCATGAAAGTCATGAACGTTGCAGACATTCTCAACAGCCTTGTAACCAAACTCATCCGTCGCTCCGTATGTGAATGGAGCTTTGACACCGGCGCCGGCCATCCAGCAGGTGAAGCCTTCCGGATTGTGGTCTCGCCCGCTGGCACCTTTTTGGAACGTTGGCATGCGCCCGAATTCGGTACACCATACGACCAGCGTGTCTTTCAGCAGTCCCCGTTGTTTCAGATCCGTGATCAACGCGGCTGTGGGCTGATCCAGCACAGGCCCGTGGACACTGTACTGATCTTTCAAAACTTTATGGCCATCCCAGTTACTGACTCCTTCGCCACCGGTTTGATACGCACCGTTGAAAAGTTGCACAAACCGCACGCCCTGCTCCAGCAATCGCCTCGCGAGAATGCAGTTCTTTGCGTAAGCAGCCTTCAATGTGTTTTGAGCATCATCGGCTCCGTACATCGCAAGAGTCGACGCTGATTCCGTTGAGAGATCTCGCACTTCCGGAATGCTGAGCTGCATCTTTGCGGCGAGTTCATAGCTGCTAATGCGAGCCGCCAGTTCCGTGTCGCCAGGGAACCGTTCAAGATGTCGATCGTTAAGCCGCTTCAGGAAATCGCGAGTCTTCTTGTCCGACGCTTCCGCAATGGACTCCGGTCGAGCCAGATTGCGAATGGGGAGTGACGTATTGAAGTCGGTACCCTGATACGCGGCCGGCAGAAATCCGGGGCCCCAGTTGTTCACCGAATTCTGTGGAGTTCCTCGAGGATCCGGAATCGCAACATACGACGGCAAGTTGTCGTTTTCTGTTCCCAGAGCGAACGTCGTCCACGCCCCAATGCTGGGATAGCCATCAAGCGTGAAACCAGTCGACATGTAGTTTTCACCGGGGCCGTGCGTATTCGTCTTACCCTTGAGCGAATGAATGAAGCACATGTCATCCGCCAACGCGCCGAGATGTGGGACAAGGTCTGAGATCATCTTGCCGCTTTCACCTCGCGGCTGAAACGTCCACGGGCTTTGAGTCACATTGCCCTGTTCTCCCTGAAACGTAATCAGCTTGTCCGCACCAGGCAGCGGCTGACCGTGACGAGCAATCAATTCGGGCTTATAGTCAAACGTATCCACATGACTGCATGCCCCCGAGCAGAAGATCACGACAACTCGCTTTGCCGCTGCTGGAAAATGCGACTGCCTCGATGCAAACGGCCTTGAAGCATCAATGTTCGGCCGGATCGGCGACTTGCCCCCAACCGTATTCGATTTTGCATCATCCGCCTTCAAAAACCCCTGCTCCGCCAGCATCATCGACAGCGCAATGCTGCTAAGCCCCGTGGCCGTGTTGTCGAGAAAGCCGCGGCGGTTGAGAAGATGTCGATTAGCGATTGAGTTGTCGTATTGCATAGGATTGGAGCTCTCATTCCCGTCAGCGGAGCGACTGGTGTACCGTACACCGGTCGCTCCGCCGACAGAGGAATTTGTGCGTTGTAGTCGGAGATGAGGCCAAGAAACAAAGTGCAGGATTGATGGAACGGTGCAAACTGACTGCCCATCGGCGGAGCGAAGGGCCTACTGTAAAAATACAAACTCATTGCTGTTCAACATCGCTCTGCAGAAGGCTGGGAGCCCCTGTTCGGTCACAAATTCTGCAGAATCGATAAGCTCGGTGGCATCCGGTTCGCGGTTGAAGCAGAGCCAGAAGGCACGCACGATTTGTTTTGAAGCATCGTCACCACACTCGCGTTTCAGGCGGTCGGTAAAGAGTTCAGATTGCTGCAACATGAACGGACTGTTGAACAAATTCAGGGCCTGAAGAGGCGTCGTCGAGCGGCCTCGTTTGGGAACAGAGGTAGCGGCATCCGGACAGTCGAAGATGCCGAAGACAGATTCCTTCTCCAGTCGCACCTTCGTCATGTAGATCATGCGGCGCCAGTCTTCCGGGCCGTAGTTCTTTTTCGGAAAGTAATGCCTGACGTTTTCCAATTCGACTTCAAAGCCGCTGAATCCGGGACCGTACATGCGAGTATCCAGGACGCCGGTCACGGCCAGAATGCTGTCGCGAATTGGTTCGGCTTCCAATCGACGAGGAGGAAATCGCCACCACCATTCGGTCGCCGCATCGGCCTGCAGAGCATCCTCGCGTGGCTGATTGCTTTGCTGATAGGTCGAAGATGTCAGGATCAACCGATGCACATGTTTCAGAGACCAGCCGTTGTCCATCAGTTCGCGAGCCATCCAGTCCAGCAGTTCAGGATGAGTCGGCGCGACGCCGGCTTTACCAAAGTCGCTCGGAGTTGAGACCAGCCCTTTGCCGAAGTGAAACTGCCACAAGCGATTCACGATGACTCTGGCGGTCAGCGGGTTCTCGCGAGATGCGATCCAGTCCGCGAGTGCCAGTCGACGTTGTTGTTCCGGCGTGGCTTCGCTGATCGCCAGCTTGCCAAAAGCAGCAACCGTGCCTGGTTCCACCTGTTCACGCTTGGCCAGCGGTTCGCCACGGAACAAACGATGAGTTGGCCCGGGTTGCTGAAAGGTCCCGGCATAAATCGTCGCGGAGGCCTGAAGTTGTGACTTGCGTTGTTCGCCATCCTGCAGTTGATTGAAGAGGTCGCGGCCTCGCTGAGATTCCGTGTCGGGGAACTTCGCGAAGTCGTATTCGGGCTGAGTTGCTTTGCCGTTGAATGGAAGTCGATCGGCCGACGAAGCCACTTCCTTCCACTGCCCCGCTTCGACAGCAACTTCGATGCGATACTTCGTTGCGACTCGATCACCAAACTGGCCGTCTCGATCTCGTGCCCATACGATGCGTTGAATCGGCTTCACTTCCGGAAGTTCAATCTGCACCCAGCCTTTGTTGCCTTCGTTAGAAATCCAGCTCCGCGAGTTTCCACTGCGGCCATCGTTGAGATGTTCCAGCTTGTGAACTTCATAACCTGGCAATGTGCTTGAAGCCGTTGCCTTTGCCCCGGTTGATGCGAGAGCCACATTGATGGAGTCACTGAAGATCTCCAGTTCATCAATGCACGGCTCGGCGCCGCTGGTTTCATCAATCGTGAAGCGAATGTACTTCGCTGGCGTGGCTTCGAACAGTTCTTCGTTACCGCGAGCCGTCACGGCCGGGCGACCTGGACCGGCATCTTTCAGAAACGGCTTGAGCTGTTCACGAAGCCGCACCAGTTGCCGATCAATCTCTGTAATCTCCTGCTGCTTATCCGGCGACAGCGGCATCGAACGATCGCCGTGCTGAATGCCTGCGAAGATTGCCTGCATCGAGTAATAATCTGTCTGCCGAATCGGATCGAACTTGTGATTATGACATCGTGCACACCCAATTGTCAGGCCGATGAACGCAGTCCCGGTGGTTCCAATGATGTCATCGAGTTCATTCTGACGCTGCATCAGAGTCAGATTTATGTCTGGGCTCTTAACGAGGTCGTAAGGTCCCGAGACAAGATACGCCGTCGCTTCGGGCACTCCAATCGCATCGCCCGCGATCTGTTCACGCAGAAACTGATCATACGGCTTATCTTCGTTCAGCGAACGAATCACGTAGTCGCGATACGGCCACGCATTGGGACGTTCGCGGTTTGTTTCGAAACCGTTAGTTTCTGCGAAGCGAACCAGGTCCAGCCAATAACGAGCCCACCGCTCGCCATAGTGAGGACTCGCCAGAATTCGCTCAACAAGTTGCTGGTATGCATCCGGTCGTTCATCAGCAACGAACGCGTTGACCTCTTCCGGAGTCGGCGGCAATCCGAGCATGTCGAGGTAGATCCGTCGAATCAGTTCTGCCTTTGATGCACGCGGATTCGGAACGATGCTGCGTTCGTTCAGTTGCTGAAGAATGAATGCATCGATCGGATTCGATACGAACTTGCTGTCGATCGAAGGCGGAGCGATGGCCGTGACTTGTTTGAAGGACCAGTGATCAAGTTCGCCAGACTCCGCGTCCAATTCGTTCTCTGAACCGGGCCACTTGGCACCAGCATCAATCCATGTTCGCAGTATTTGGATTTCAGACTCCGTCAGCCGATTCGCCTCATCCGGCGGCATCAGCTTGCCTGCTTCATGTCCCGATACAAGAGCGATCAAGTGACTTTTTTCACTGTCGCCAACGATAATCGCTGGCTCGCCGGAATCGCCACCACGCAACATCAACGAGCGACGATCCAGCCGAAGATGGCTTTCCTGCGTCTCGGGGCCATGGCATTCGAGGCATTTTGCAGTGAGGATTGGCCTGACCTGCAATTCAAAGCTGACCTCGTCGGCCGCATCGCACAGCAGAGGCGCAGCTAACAGGAGCAGCGGCAACAACAAAGAAGAAAGCGTTTTCATGTATCACAACAGGTGGGAATAGAGTGGGCGAGTTTCTCGTATTGTGGCTTTCATCCTCTGTCCGAGTCCAGTCGTTCGGGCGGTTTCAGGTCTGCCGTGCCAAAGATGTTGCAGTCGAATTGACGTGAAAGACTTTGCTTATTCGCGTTCCAATTGACTATCATCCATGTCCCCCGCCCAATTGTACGCTGCCTCAAAGTTGCGTCGCCCGCCGTTTCAGGAGAACCTTGATGCTGACAATGCTCGGTAGTCCACGACGATGTTGTGACGGTTTCACTCGCCGAGAAACTTTGCGGGCGGGAGCATTATCTGCGATGGGAGGCTTCGGGCTTCCTCAGATGCTGCAGGCTGAACAGTCCGGGCTTATCAAAGACGGCAAAGCAAAAAACGTCATCTTCATCTTTTTGCTGGGCGGTGCGGCGACTCAGGATATGTATGACCTGAAACCCAACGCACCATCAGAGGTCAGAGGTGAATTCAAGCCGATTCCGACCACGGTCCCGGGGATTGAAGTTTGTGAGCATCTGCCAAAGTTTGCTCAACT
>CAIXQV010000552.1 GCA_903921605.1 uncultured Planctomycetaceae bacterium
GAGACCGGAGGGCTCGCGCCCTGACGCTTCAAATTGAGAGCTGAAGTGACTGCCATGGGGACTGTCCGGCGAAGCATAAATGCCGACTGAAGTCGGCACCACAAAGTGCACTCAGAGGCCGACTGAGGTCTATCAATGCCGGGATTCCAGTTGTACTGATTCGCATTGAAGGGTAAAACCTGCGAGATTCAGTGGGCCTACCCACCACTGTTTTCAGTGACCAGGAAGTCACCGTGTGGAGTTCAGAGAGTGTCTGTTTTGCCGAATCAAGGATTTCAGTCGGGCGATCTAGTCGTCTACACAGTCACAAAACAGAGTCCTCATCCAGGACCGCGCGCAAGGTCTGTCCATCCGGCCGAGTTGGGCGAAGACTATTCTTATGTCGTTGACAAGTTCTGGATGGTTGTCGGCCCCGCGCCCGGCAACAAGCTCACGATAGTCACTCGCAAAGGGAAAACGCGCGTTGTCGACGCGACAGATCCGCTGCTGCGAAAAGCCAACTGGTGGCAGAAATTTCGCTACCGAGATCGCTTCCCCAGCCCCGAAATTCTGCAGGCGGTGAATGCTCACGGTGAAACGTCGCAAGTGTAGCGGGCTGTTCATATTGTTTCGTAGTACCGACTTAAGTCGGCATTGTCGTTCGCAGTCAGAACAAAAGGCTGGCTGAAGCCGGCACTGCAATTGGGACATTTCACAATTTCCTGATATTTGCGTATGTGATGGCCGGACTGGGATTTGCAACGTGTGGGCGATCGCCGTAGCGGCTGGTTCAAGTTGACTCGCCCGGGAATGCGGAAAAAGGCGATACGCAGTTCGATGGCCTGAGTCTCTCGCAACAGTGCTGATATTGGTCTTTCCAGTTTCTACCGCTGCGGCGAGGGCGGTGGCTACTACGGTGTCTCTGAAACTGTCGTGGACTTTCTGGTTGACCATCGTCGCGCAATTGTCACTGACTGTACCGGCTGAACTGAATCCCGTTGTCGCAAGCAATGCCCGAAGAACTTCAGAGAACCGTGCCCTGCACACCAGAGCCGTTTGCGATCAGGAACTTAGAGGCTCTAACAGAACCGGGACATGCACCCTGCCGGTGATCATTTTCTCATGCATTTTCTGAGACGTCCGGAAGCCAGTCCCGTTTTTTTAGGCGTTCTCAGAAAAATTTCGCGTGCCACTTACGGAATGTTCACTTATTGCGTTTCATTCCTTTCGGTCCGCCTTCCTTCAAAATGGTGCGACCGCTGGGCGATCGAGAAACGTCTCGTTTTGAGAGATGGGGATGGCGCATAGCGAGGAGAAATCACGAATTCGACCACTTCCACTCGTTCGCAGTGATCATCGTCCGCGACGCGACCATCAGTTCTATAATGCTTACGGCCTCGAAAACATCGCCGCGAGTATTCTCCAGATTGACCATACGCTAGCCGGGCTCGGCTGTGAGGCGTCGTGAGTCGAACTACCGGATCGGCTTTTCGAAAGGCCCCGAATTTTTTGGGAATGCAGACTCAGTGTGATAGTCGCATTGTCGTTATGAATTTAATGCTGAAGGCAAGGAAACGCCATACGATGACCGTACCACATTCAAACAAGTTGATTGGATATCGACGACTGGCCTGAAGTTATGTGCATCCGCTAGACTTTGTGGCATCGGTTTGGTTCATTCATCTCACGTTGCCTGAAAACGGGATTCGATTCGCGTGTCCGAAACTAAGGTCGATATCCTTCCGCCGATGAATCCTCGGCCAAAACGCCGGGCCAGTCACCGAGTTTGGGTCTGTTGGATTGCTGCAATTTGCCTTGGCATAGTGGTTCTATGGGCGTCGGGTGGAATAGGGAAAGCTGTCGACGCGGTGATCTCGACTTTGATTTCAGGACGGGACTATGAAGGCGCGGACGAATGGCTGATGCTTTGTGAGAAACTTAAGTGTGCGACGCCAGAGACTCTGCTCTTGAAGGCACGACTGCGCAGAAAACAATTGAAGATTAGTGAAGTTCCCGAACTTCTCATAGCTGCTGATGCGGCTGGTGTCGATCGGTCTCGAATACGACGAGAGTATTTGCTTTTGGAAGCGCAGACCGGAAGAATTCGGAATGTGGCTGATGAGTTAAACGAGTTGTTGCAGCAGGATGGTGAGGATGGTGCAGAGATCTGTGAGGCCTATGTCAACGGAGCGATGATGATTGGAGCCACAGACGTGGCGATGACCATATTGCCGGTCTGGAAGCAGGAATTTCCGCAGGATCCTCAGCCCCACTATGCGATGGCGCGGATTCTGGAATATCAGCAGAACATCTCGGGGGCTATCCGTGAACTTGAAACAGCCAATTCGAAAGACAGTCGACATTGGCCGTCCAGATATGCACTGGCGAGGATACTTTATTCTGAAAACAGAATCGAAGAATCGCTAATGCAATTGGAGACTGCGACAAGAATGCAGGCCAGCGCGGCCCCTTTGTTGTTGCAGGCCAAATGCCACCGTGCATTAGGAAAGCTGAAAGAAGCTCACACAGTTCTTGCCAAACTTGTGACCCTGGATCGGAGTATTGTGCTGTTAAGTTTTTCGCTCGTATCTGAGCCAGAACGAGGATATCCGATTGAGTTTGAGCTGGGAACACTGGAAGCATCGCTCGGAAATCATGCTGAGGCAAGGAGATTGCTGGAGGTCGTACTGCAGGACGATCCAAACAATCTCGATGCTCGCTATGCGAGAGCGTTATCGCTGCGTGATCTCGGTGAATCTCAGTTGGCCGAAGCGGAGCTTGCTGATGTCCATCGCATACGCAGCTTGCTGACCGAAATCGACAGGTTAGTGGATGAGATCAATCGCCGCCCCGAGGAGCCACATCTCGAGTCAAGATGTCGGATCGGCGAACTATTTATTAAGTACGAGAACGCACGGCGTGGTGTTTTCTGGATTCAAGAGGCGTTGAACAAGGATCCGAGCTATCGTCCGGCGCATCAGATTCTGGCTGACTACTACGACAGGTTGAAGGTTCGAGAACCGGAGTACACGGTTTTAGCTGATCAACATCGACTGGCTGCACAGGGTGATGTGGAGCAGCCATCGGAAGCAGGGATAACACCATGAAGATACATTTATCAGCAATAGCTTTCGCTACTCTATTGGGGTGTCAGACTAAACCGGCCGAAGACCTGACATCGACGAAACCAGGGAAAGAGAAGTCCACGAAGTTTGTCGACGTAACCGAGCGGTCGAATCTTCATTTCGACTACAAGAACGGTCGTGAAGCGAGCCTCTATGCAATTGTTGAATCCCTCGGAGGTGGTTGTGCGGCCCTTGATTTTGATCATGATGGATACTTGGACGTATATGCTCCTGGTGGCGGATCGGTGGTCGACGGGTCGAGGCTGGTGGGCCGAAATTCATTTCTGTTTCGGGGCGGACCAGTCTTGAAGTTTGAAGCCGTTGCTGAGGTTGCTGCGTGCGCGAGTTCGAAAAGGTATTCACACGGCTGTGCGGTCGCCGACGCGGATAACGATGGATTCGCCGACATTCTACTCACGGGATTCGGCGGATTGCAGTTTTTTCGCAATCACGGTGACGGTACGTTTGAGGAGGTGGCTGTAGATGCCCAATTGAGCGATTCGAAGTGGAGTTCAAGCGCGGGGTGGGGGGACCTGAATAATGATGGTGCGCTGGATCTCTATATTTGCCACTATGCTGACTGGTCATTTGAAAATAACCCAGTGTGTCCCGGCGGGGGACCTGATCATCGGGATGTCTGCCCTCCTCGAGAATTCAAGCCCCTGGATGACACCCTCTACCTGAACAATGGAGATGGAACATTCACGGACGCCAGCCAGAACTCAGGACTGGTGCCAGGAGGAAAGGGGCTGGGAGTTGTGATGGCCGATTTTGACCATGACCGCGATACTGACATCTATGTGGCGAATGATACGACGCCAAACTTTCTCTATCAGAATGATGGTGCCGGGACATTGTCAGAAGTTGGTATTGCGAGCGGTGCGGCCCTTGATGAACGAGGCGTCCCGAATGGCAGCATGGGGACAGCCGTGGGCGACTTTGATTCCGACGGACTGACAGACCTGTGGGTGACAAATTTCGAAATGGAAACCTTCGGTCTCTATCGAAATCGAGGACAATTCCAGTTTCAGCACATCAGCCGAGATTCTGGTGTCAATGCAATCGGTTCGAAGTTTGTGGGATTTGGAACCGCAACTGAAGACTTTGATCTGGATGGTGACCTCGACATCGCGGTGTCGAATGGACACGTGATCTATTACCCGACCGATGGCGATCCGCAGCAGACTCCGGTTTATCTGGAGAACCAGGGAAACGGTGTTTTTAGAAAAATTACGCCAGGTGACGAGGGTCAGTATTTTCAAGTGAAACACGTTGGTCGTGGACTAGCGACCTGCGACTTTGACCGGGATGGCAAGGTTGATCTGCTCTTCACTCACTTAAACGGCTCTGGATGCCTGCTTCGGAATGAATCAACAACTTCAGGGCGGTCTATTCAAGTAAAGCTCATTGGCACTCATTCCAATCGCGACGGGGTGGGAGCACGTATCGTACTTCAAACTTCCGTTGGCATTCAGACTCGACAGCTGTCGGGAGGGGGCAGCTACCTAAGCCAGAGTGAGCCCATCATGACCTTTGGTGTTCCCGCGGGCGTTGAGTGCCAGAAGCTAACGGTCATTTGGCCGGGTGACGAGCGGGAGGAATCCATCTCAAGTCCGCGGAGTGGTGAAATATACACATTTAAGGAATCATATTCTATCGTCAGTACTGCACAGGTTGATACATCTTTCTGATAGATATGCCCTGTTTAGGGTCAATAAGGCTTGGAAATTGGCAACAAGAAATTGAATTGTTCAGCATTTCTTCATAAAGTTGGCGGGTGAGAGTGTCCTGTAGGGTAACGTTTCCGCAGGCCTGTCTTTTTCCCCGCTCTTTGGAGGCATTGTTGATGATTACGCGTTCTCGTTTCAGAAGTCGAGGGTTCACGCTGATTGAACTGCTCGTCGTTATTGCAATCATTGCGATTCTGATCGCTTTGCTGCTTCCAGCCGTACAGCAGGCGCGAGAGGCCGCTCGCCGGACACAGTGTAAGAACAATTTGAAGCAGCTTGGTCTGGCGCTTCACAATTATCATGACACGTTCAATACCTTCCCACCTGCCCACATTCGGACTCAGGCTGATATGCCCGGTACGGGTGCTATTACCGGCTGGCGAGGATACAGCGTGCATTCGATGCTGTTGCCTTACATTGAGCAGGCTCCGTTGTACGCCCAGATGAACTTCAATAACTTCTTTGATAACGCGACGAATACAAATTCTCGTCGAACTCGGTTGGCTGCGTATCTGTGCCCATCTGATACTCCGTTTCCCGCATCAGCTGATCGTGGCAACAATAGCTATCCTGGGTCCATGGGTGCCTCACTTGGGCAATATGTGAGTCCGATTGGCCTTCGAAATGGCCTGTTCAATTTCGACGTTGACGTGAAAATGCGAGATGTCCTGGACGGTACAGCCAACACAATCGCGTTCAGTGAACATTTGATTGGCGACAATGACAATACGACTTATCGACCGGGCGATGTTGTGCGAGCGATTGCGTGGACTGGAACAAACTCGAATAAGCCAACGGCGGCAGAGCTGGAGACTTATGGCACAGCTTGCAATGCTGGTAGGGCAAACCACCACAGTCACGGTGGACGCGAATGGGCGATTGGGATGCCAGCCCAGACTTTGTTTAACACTTTTGTCCCTCCGAACTGGAAGTATCCAACCTGTCAGCCTTGTGTAGGTTGTGGCTGGATGGACTCCCAGGGAGCTTTCCCTGCTCGTAGCCGTCATACCGGCGGTGTGCAGGTAACACTGGCTGACGGGTCGTCACGATTTATTTCTGAAAACATTGATCTGGCAACTTGGCAGAACCTCGGAACGATCCGTGGTGGCGAAGTACTTGGAGAATTCTGATGACTTTTTCTAAGAACTTTTTGATCGGATTAGCCCTCGTTTCACTCGCTGGATGCGGCGGTGGGACTGCGAATATCCCTGAAGAAGCTGTGACACCTCCGGCAGCACCCCCTGCAAAGGCGATGCTGACCGATGTTGCCAACAGTGGTGAATTAGGTAGCGGTGCCTCAATGATTCGAGAGGCTCTCGAAGCAATGAAGGCCACTGATGCCGCAAAGGTGGAGCCGCTACTCAAGGAAATGACTGAACTGGAAGGTATGAGCGATCCAGCCAAGATAAAAGCCAAAGCAAAGGCCATGGCTGACAAGCTCTGATTCTCCTGTTTCATGAAACGCCGAATTGAAACGGCCCCGAACATTTTTATGTTCGGGGCCGTTTTCATGTGGCCCGTCAGATTTGATTTAGAGACGCAAACAAAACCTGGGCAGGCACCCTCCCAAAGCGTGTTTCAGGCTTTTTCGGGAGCCGGTCCCGGTTTTGTAAGGCGTTCTTATTAGGTGATAATCGAACGGCGAAATCCTGCCCGCACTGCACGCGGTAGATCAACAGAATCACCCGAGGAAAGACATACGGGAGTATTCTGGTTTTCCGGAAAGGAGATAGTCCTCCTGCTCTCGAATGAAAATGCTGAAATCACAGAGAGTGGGGGCTACTCCATACCGCTTGTCCTGGAGTTTGTGCGTTGCGATTGCCGGGGCGCTTTTGTCGGATGAAGGTTCGAATCGCTTTCACAATTTCCTGACATCCGCGTATGTGATGGCTGGACAGTGCTTTGCAGCGTGGGGGTGATAGCCGTGGCGACTGGTTTGAGTTAACTCGCCAGGGAATGAGGAAAAGCCGATTTGCAGTTCGGTGGACCTGAGTATCATGCCACAGTGCTGATATTGCTTTTCAGGTTTCTGCTGGCTGGTCGTCCGGATGAAACGTCGCTCCCTGATTCTGATGATCCTGATCGTACTGCTCCCTGTCAGTCTGCTGACATGGCTCGGGGTTCGCATGGCGCGGGATGAACAGTCGGTGACGCAGCAGCGATTCCGCAGTGTGATGCAGCAGCGGCTGGACGACGTCAATCGCCAGGTTTCATTACGGTTTGAGGAATCTCAGCGGCGCCTTCATCAGATCACGTCAATAGATGACTTTGAACTTCCGGCGCTGCGAGAAGTTGTGCGGTCTGAGCCGCAGGTGACTCAGTTGTTTGTGCTTTCTCCTGACGGGCGACTGTTGTATCCGAACCCGGCTGGAGTGCTGAACGGTTCAGAGCTGACCTTCCTGAATCAGGCCGCCCGGATGTTTACTCAATGGGATCTTCAGAACGCCATCGCGCGAACGGAAGCCGGAGTTGGTGGTGATCGTTCTGCTGTCGCGATGTCCGGTGGTGGGGGAGCATTTCGCTCGGAAGTCGAAGAGAGGCAATCTCGTTCGCAGCAGCAAGCAGATCCGGCTTATGGATTGTCTGAGAATTCTGCGGCAGATCAGATCGCGGCAGGTTCAATGCCGGCAGAAGCGCAATCGATCCAGCAGCAGGCGGCTCCGATGGTGGCTGATGCCCCTCCAGCTCCGAGTCCATTGGAGGAGCTGGTCGCGGCGATCAAGTCCGTCAAAAACGCAGCGGTCGATAAGAAAGCGCCAACATCTGATTCTGCGGCTCTGGATGAAAATGCCAGCCCCAGTGTCAAGAGGGCTGCTCCGCCGGGAAATTCTGTTCGATCAAAAGCGGAGGCATCGCAACAGCCCGCTCCTTCCGATCCATTTGAAGCCGCAGCTCCAGCCATGGCGGAGGGGGCTCGCGGTAACTTGAGGGCTCCTGCAGCGAGAAGTGCCCGAACGGAGTCAGCCTCCGGAACAGCCGACGAGACGCAGGCCGCGACTCAGGCCGCACCACTGCAGAACGAGCCGGCGTTCAGTGCCGCTGACCCGGCGATGGCCGCTACATCGTTACCGGCGCCGATGTCCGTGGAGTCTGCAAATAGCGGTTTAGAGATGGCCTCACCGGAGTTCGCAGCTCGCGCGGAAACGCGGGAACAGCCGGCTCCGTTTTTGCCTTCAAATGGCTGGTTTGTATGGTATTGGGATCGAGGACTGAACCTGATCTATTGGCAACGCAGGCCGTCGGGCCACATTGTGGGAGCCGCTCTGGAGCGGGCTCGATGGATCTCAGATTTGATCTCATGGTTGCCCGAGACGGATCGTTCTGATTCGAAACTGGGATCTTCGGATGTTCAAACTGCGTTTCGAGTTTTGGGTTCATCTTCGGAGGTCGTCTACGAATGGGGCGACGATGTTGCCACCGATGTTGCGGCATTCTGCGAAGCTCCAGTTGCGGCTCCATTGGCGTCCTGGCGACTGCAGTGTTTTATTCCACCCGATCAAATCGCCACGGGCGGTGGTCGCAGCGCCTTTCTGGGATTTGCAGCCGGTCTTGGCGCGTTCGCGCTGACGCTGACATCGCTGGCCTGGTTGTTGTATCGAGACTATTCGCGTGACATGCGGGAAGCATCGCAGCAGGTGAGTTTTGTGAATCAGGTGTCGCATGAACTCAAGACACCGCTGACCAATATTCGACTCTATGCAGACCTGCTGGAGCGTGATCTGGAGCAGGTGGAAGCGGATCAGTCGGAGAAGCCGCTGCGAAGACTGGAAGTGATTTCTGCGGAGGCTCAGCGTTTGAGTCGACTGATTGGCAACGTGCTGACGTTTGCCCGACAGCAGCGTAAGACTTTGCAACTTCATCCGGTGTCGGTCAATGTCATCGAACTGGTCCGACAGATTGCCGATCGGTTCACTCCGTCCCTGCAGAATCACGGGATCGAAATTCAGGTCCGTGGCGAATCCCGCAATGCTTTGTGGCTGGATCCGGACTTTGTCGAACAGATACTGGGCAATCTGATCAGTAATGTTGAGAAGTATGCGGCAACGGGGCGGCGGCTGGAGATTCGAGTCGCGGTGAATTCGGAATACGCCACGATTGATGTGATCGATGCCGGGCCCGGGATTCCGGTCGCTCATCGGGCGAATGTCTTCCAGCCGTTCTCAAGGCTTAGCAGTGATCTGCGAGCTTCAACGGGGACGGGAATTGGATTATCGATCACTCGTGAGCTCGCTCGCCTGCATGGCGGCGACGTTGAGTTGAAAGACTCAGCCACCGGATGCTGGTTTCAGGTCCGATTGAAGTCGCAGCGATGAGTTCCGGGCATCGAATCGGTATCGATTATTCCAGCTGTTACGATTTTTGCGAATGAATGATTGTGCGAACACTGTCGTTTCAAAATTGCACGCCTGTTGTGAAGAGGCACCGACCTGGTTGGAAATAGCAACCTAACGTTGAGAGATCCCCTCTATCGCTTCGAGCAGTGTGTCACCACGGACTGGAGACACAGGCCGGACAAAATTTTGTCCGGAACCTCACTGTTACGTAAGCAAGCACAGCACTTCGTTCTTTTTTCAGCCCTGCCCGGCTACGTCCAGGCGCAGAGGTTGCCGCACAAATCGTGAGGGGATAGTACATGGCTCGTAATACTTCGGGCTCATTGTTGGTTGTTGACGACGATCGCTACATTCAGGCAGCGATGGCCGATTATCTGCGAAGTCTGGGACATCGCACCGAAACCGCTTCAACATGTAATGAAGCGATCGAGCGCATGGAAGAGTTTCCCTTTGAAGTTGTCGTCTGTGATGTCAATCTTCCGGACAAGGACGGCTTCCAGCTTCTGCAGTGGGCTCGCGAGAACTCACCGGAAACATCCATCATTCTGCTGACAGGATTTGGCACCATCGAAAGCGCTGTGGAAGCGATTCGCATGGGAGCATTCGACTACCTGACCAAGCCAGTGATCGATGAAGAACTTCGCTTCTCTATCGAACGAGCAATCGGTCAGCGGTCGATTATCGAAGAGAATAAGAAGCTGAAAGCTCAGTTGACTCAGCGTTTCGGTCTCTCCAGCATCATCGGCAAAGACTACAAGATGCTGCGGATGTTCGAGTTGATTGAGAGCGTTGCCGATACGCGAACAACCGCCCTGATTCTGGGTGAGAGCGGAACTGGCAAAACAATGACGGCTCGGTCCGTTCATCAGCTCAGCAATCGTCGCGATAAGCCGTTTGTGGAAGTCGCCTGCGGTGCTCTTCCGGAAACTCTGCTGGAAAGCGAATTGTTCGGACATGTGGCCGGTTCGTTTACGGGTGCCTCGCACGACAAGATCGGTAAGTTCCTGCAGGCTGACGGTGGCACGCTGTTCCTTGACGAAATTGCAACAGCCTCTCCGGCATTGCAAGTGAAACTGCTGAGAGTTCTGCAGGACCGCGAGTTCGAACCTGTGGGCGGCAACATCACTCACAAGGTTGATGTGCGACTGGTTCTGGCGACCAACGAGAACCTTGAAGAGTGCGTCAAGAAGGGCACCTTCCGCGAAGACCTGTACTATCGAATCAACGTCATTACGCTGACTCAGCCACCGTTGCGTGACCGAATCGGTGATATCCCGTTGCTGGCCGAACACTATCTGCAGATGTTCAATGAGCAGACTGGACGGAAGTTATCTGGCATCGACGAAATGGCCATGCAGGCTCTGCAGCATTATCACTGGCCGGGTAACGTTCGCGAACTTGTGAACGTGATCGAGCGAGCTGTCGTACTCAGTCGTGACACAAGAGTCACTGTTGCTGATCTGCCCGAAAAATTGTTCGCGAATCACGAGCACCGGGCTAACATCGAAGCACAGCTTGGTGGTGCGTCACTGAAGGTGGCTCTGACAGAACCAGAACGTCATCTGATCATTCAGGCTCTGGAAACCAGCGGCTGGAATCGTCAGAAGACCGCGAAAGCACTCGGTATCAACCGCACAACGTTGTACAAGAAGATGAAACGCTACGACATCGATTTCGAATCGGTCTAC
>CAIXQV010000553.1 GCA_903921605.1 uncultured Planctomycetaceae bacterium
GGGGCTCGGCGCGGCGGTTGAGGCGGCTTCGCGAGGGCATCGGACGGTGCTTGTTGAGTCGCACGATTTTGCTCAGGGCACATCCAGCCGTTCAACCAAGCTGATTCATGGCGGAGTTCGCTATCTGCGGCAGGGGCAGATTGGCATGGTGCGACACTCGCTGCTGGAACGTCAGCGACTGCTTCAGAACGCGCCGCACATTGTGCATTCCCTGGACTTTGTGTTGCCCACGTATCGCCGCGGTGATCGCACGTTCTACTACGCTGGCATGAGAATTTACGATCTGCTGGCCGGGCAGTTGTTTAACGGCCGAGCCCGCCGCTTGTCGGTCGACGAAACCGTTCAGCAGCTTCCAAACCTGCGCAGTGAAGGTCTGCGAGGTGGAGTCCTCTATGCCGACGGGCAGTTCGATGATACTCGTCTGGCTATCACACTGGCCCGAACAGCCGTCACCCAAGGAGCTGTGCTGGCAAACTACATGAAGGTTGAACGACTGACTCGCAATGGCTCGACGATCACCGGTGTTGTTGTGCGTGATCAATTGACGGGGCGAGAATACTCATTGGCGGGGCGAGTCGTCCTGAATGCGACCGGAGTTTTCGCCGATGCGATTTTACAGATGGATGAAGACTCGGCCGCAGAGTCGCAGAGGAACTCACAACGGGATGATTCACGGCCCCGGATTGCTCCGAGCCAGGGATCTCATCTGGTGCTCGATGCCGATTTTCTGCCCGGTTCAGCGGCGTTGATGATTCCGGAAACCGATGATGGACGAGTTCTCTTTGCGATTCCGTGGCACGGCAAAGTTTTGCTCGGCACAACTGATCTCGCCGTGAAGGAAGTACAAAGAGATCCTCGGCCGGGACGTTCGGAGATTGATTACCTGCTGAAACACGCCGGACGATATCTGAAACGCAGCCCAGTGCAGTCTGACGTCCGATCGATGTTCGCGGGACTCAGGCCGCTGGTTGCATCGCCGTCGAACACACGGTCCACGGCGAGCCTTTCTCGCGAACACATTATTCATACCTCCGAAGGTGGTTTGATCACCGTCATCGGTGGCAAGTGGACCACATATCGCCAAATGGGCGAAGACCTGATTAACCGCGCGGAGCAGACCGGGGGATTGTCGCGCAAGCCATCTATCACAGCGGGGCTGCGGCTGCACGGATCTGAGAAATCCTCGGCCGATTCGTTTGCTGCGTCCAATCTGCGGATTTATGGCAGCGATGCGAAGACGATTGAAGAGTTAACACGAACTCACACGGCATGGGGTGCGTTGCTGCATCCTCGGTTACCCTATCTTGCTGCCGAAGTCATTTGGGCCACGCGTAACGAGATGGCTGTCACGGTCGAAGACATTCTGGCTCGAAGGACGCGAGCATTATTCCTTGATGCCGCCGCGGCGGTCGAATGTGCACCAGTGGTGGCTCGATTAATGGCCAACGAATTGAATCAGTCCGGTGAATGGGAGCAGCAACAGGTGCAACTGTTTCGCAGGCTTGCCGAAGGTTATCTTGGAGATGCGGGCCAAACGTCTTAGCGTTACGGCGCGTCGTCAAACTCAAAGATGCAGGTTGAACATTCTTGTCCGACGGGATTTCGACGGGCAAGAATGCCCATCCTATTCGAAAATCAAAAAGATCTTTTCATGCAACTTCTCGTTCCCCAATCTGTTCGCTCATCAGTTACAGTCGCCGAAAACATCACGGTCTCTGCGTTAAACACGACTGAGCTTGCACAAGGCAAAACATCATGGCCGGCCTTGCAGGGACTCGCGTCATCGTCTGATCACAGCAACGGTATCGCGTTCACGGGCAATGAAGATGCTCGGGCGGTCAATGCGATGCTGAAGCTGTTGACTGATCAGGTCAATGGCACGGGGCAGTCTGCAATGATCGTGTTCTCCGAAGAGCCGATTCCGGCGAATCTATTATCGCAGTTACCACAGAGCCTGCATTCACTCATACGAAGTCCGTTGCACCACGACCTGTTTTATCTGCCGACAATGTCCAGCGAACTTCTCGCATCGAAAGCCGGACTTCTTGATATCGTGGTGCAGGATTCGCCACGCTGTGTCGCAATTTCCAAAGCTCCTGCAATGGAACGCTTTCCGCTGGCAGGCCCGGGACAAACATTTATCAAGCATGACTCGTTGATGGCTGCCATCGACAAAGCCGTACAAACGCTGGCGACAGATCAAAGAAATAAACGCTGCGTCGAATCCGGCCTGATGTTGCTGTGGGATTTTCTGGATGACTCCCATGAGATCTCTCAGACCATGGAAGGCAAGGGTTCTCCTCGAACCGCCGACTACTGGCACGGCATCATGCACCGCCGCGAGCCCGACGCTGGCAATGCGTCCTACTGGTTTCGTCGAGTCGGCTCTCATCCGGCGTTGGATTATCTCGGCACGCAGTTGATCGCGTGGATGAGTGAACTGAAGGCCTCCTCGGAGATGCTGCAACTGGCGGAATCACGACTGCTCAAAAACGAATCGCTCGACCCATTCGCTCTGATTGAAATTTCCAGTGCAGCCCTCCGCAATCCCGGATCGGTGGCCGATCAAACTCTTCGCATGGTGCAGTATCTTGAGATTCTGAATCTGCTGGCCTGGTCATGTGGGAACGCTGGGTGAAGTTATGTGTGTTGCGCGCAGGTCTCTGGCCTCGCACAGTCGCTGACCGAAGGTCTCCACTGCGTTCACAAACACGGAACGAGGGAGACCTGCGGTCAACGAAGATGGCTCGGTCAGAGACAGGCCATAACACGAGGTTGGCGACATCAATCATCTGCCTGATCGCCGTCTTTGATCACGAAGCGAGCTTTCAGTCTTGCGACTTCGGTCGCCAGGCCGGCAGACTTGACCGACCGCAGAACTTCATTGAAGTCCTTGTACGCGGCCGGAGCTTCGTCTTTCGGATACTGACGGCAGTTGCTCAGAATGTCGTGTTCCTCGAACGACTGATCAATCGACTTCTGGTCCAGTTCTCGAATCGCACGTTTGCGCCCGAGTGCTCGACCAGCACCGTGATTAACGCTGTAACAACTGATGCTCGCTCCTTCGTCGGCAACCATGACGCTCGATCCTGCCTGAGGATTTCCTGGCAGCAGAATCGGATGTCCGGTGCTTTCGTAACGAGTCCCCTTCAGCGAATGGTGCCCGCCCGGAAACGCTCGAGTTGCACCTTTGCGGTGAACCCAGGCGATGTTGTTGTTCACAACTTCCTTGCGTGCAATATTGTGGCTGATGAAGTAGACGAGCTGTCCGGTCGTTCCCGGAATAATCTCCTGAAACGCTTCCAGCACCAATGCGTTAATCAACATATGGTTGGCCGTCGCGAAGTTTGCTCCCAAAGCCATGTCGTCGAGATACGCGTTGGCTTCCTCTGTTCCCAGAGGTGCATACACGAGTTCTCGATCGTTCCCCGGCAACGGAATATCCCACTTCGCAAACTTCGACTGCAAAGACTTAAACTGACCATCGGCCAGGTTATGGCCGATGCCGCGTGATCCACAGTGCGACAGAAACGCCACATGGTTATCCTTCATCCCGAAGACCTCCGCCGCCTTGCGAGCACGCTCGTTGTCTTCCAGATGCACGACTTCACACTCACCGAAATGGTTACCTCCACCGTAAGATCCCAGCTGTTTCATCTTGCCTGGAAACTTGTGGCGAAAGATCCCGACTTCCATATGACGATCCAGACGTGCTCCGAGAGCATCGCGAGTATCATCGTGGCCGACGTGGAAAGAGTCTTCACAGCGTTCCGCCCATTCCGGTGGAATTCCGAGCTGATTACAAACCGACTCAGAGGCACCTTCCAGCATCAACTGGCGACCAAGTGTCTCGTCGACTCGTCGAGATTTCGGAGCACTCTGCTGACCGCGGCCCGCTCCGGTCGGAGTTCGCTCGCAGATAGCATTGATGAGTGCTCGCCGAACACGCCGATCGTTGATTTCTTCCGCCGGAACGCTCAACTGCAACAGGCTCATTGAGCATTTAATATCGACACCGACTGGCCCCGGATAAATATGTGTTGGCGAAACCATCACGCAACCCACAGGAGCTCCGTAACCACAGTGAGCGTCCGGGTTCA
>CAIXQV010000554.1 GCA_903921605.1 uncultured Planctomycetaceae bacterium
AAACGCGTCCCGGATATTTGCGTGGCACAGATCTCTGGTATATGCCGGTCGAAGTTCCCGGCACTGCCACGGACATCGGAAATTTTCTGCTTTGTCGAGCTGTCGCGGCTAATCGTGAAGGTCTCGTTGGGGAACGAATCATTGTTCCCGGTCAGGACTTGCCGTCTGGTTCCGAGACTTTTCAGGATCGAGTGGCAGGACGACGCCGTGCATGGCTGAACGATCATGAAGATACTTCAGGCGTTGAAGAAGCTCTTCAGTCAGCCTGTGCTGAAGGCATGGCGGATGTCTGCAGTTCAGAGCCTGTGGAATTGGTGCAGTTAAGCTTTTCTTCAGTGGCCGGTACGCAGTCGGGAGAGTCGTCATGGCCACGTTGATTGCGATTGAGGGCATTGACGGAGCCGGGAAGGGGACTCAGGCTGGCCGGTTAGTATCGACACTGCGTGAGATGGGACTGCGAGTCGATACGCTGCAGTTTCCGCGTTACTCGTCGACCACGTTTGGTTCCGCGATTGGCGACTTTCTAAACGGGAAGTTTGGTTCACTGAATGAAGTGCATCCGCAGTTGGCTGCGGTGTTGTACGCCGGCGACCGATTTGAATCGCGTGAGTTGTTGATGCGGATGATCGACGACAACGATGTCGTTGTGCTGGATCGTTTTGTCGGCTCAAATCTGGCGCATCAGTCGGCCAAGCTTGACGGCGCTGCGCGGACCGCGTTGGTGGAGTGGATTGAGAAGATTGAATTCGACGTCTTCCAGTTGCCTCGACCAACACTCACCATACTGATCGACATGTCATCGCAGATGAGTCGCGAGCTGGTCTCACGGAAAGCAGCTCGCGACTACACTGAACAGGAAGCCGACCTACAAGAGTCTGATCTGCCTTATCTGGAACGCGTGCGTCGTTGCTATCTCGCGTTAGCGCATAGTCGACTGGACTGGCGCACGGTGCATGGACTGGATGAGGCTGGTTCGCTGAGAACGATTGATGATGTTGGCGAGGAAATTCGAAGGCTCGTGTGCGAAAATCTGGGGCAGGTTTGATTTCGGCATGTGTCACGTACACATCAGGCGAAGAATTGATCGCGGTACGCGTTTGAGATCGTTTCAGACGTACCGCGGCTCTGAGCACGAATGCCAACTCAATCCTGACACAAGTTGTTCGAGCGATCCTGCACCCCGCGACGGCGTTGTCGGTTCTCCACCACCATAGCGAAGGTCATCAGTGCGATCGCGGTGGCCAGAGTATTGTGCCGAATCCATTGAACAAGCTGCTCCATGACGGACGGTCCCGACACGACGGGTGGCGAATAGCAGACGATTGGAGCGCGGTAAGTTTGACACGCTGTCTGTGGGCAGGAAAACGGCGGTGTCCATGAATACGACTCACCGCGTTCGATGGCAATCACTTCCTGCGGGATCAGACGTTTTCCCGCCAGTTCGGATGCGATCATGCGAATCATCATTCGGTCCAGTTTTTCCACGGCAAACGATGACACGCTGGGTGTCGCATGAGCATTGCCGACTCCGGAATGGTCAGTCAGGAAAAGATACTGTCCCATCGTCAGGACAGACGCGGTTCGCATGAGTACCTCTGCTGACTTCTCAACGCCACTGGCTCCAACAGGGAAGACGCGCACGCCTTTCTGACGCAGATCGTCAATCGCTGCCACCGCACTGGCTGTTCCGTCACGGTGCGGTGGTGCGTCGCCAACCAGAAACATTACGCGAGCCGTATTGGATGTTCGCCAGGTTA
>CAIXQV010000555.1 GCA_903921605.1 uncultured Planctomycetaceae bacterium
CACCCAATAAACTAAACGATTTGTTCCATGCAGAACACTTTGAAAGGATCATTAGGAATTGGGAGTTGGGTAAATTCCAATTCCTTTCAGCCGATGACATCAACAACCTTCGTAAGATAATTGAGGCATTGAGACGATGAGTGACTGCATTCGTATATTCGAAATTGCTATTCGTCGGGACGAACTGGGGGAGTTTGAGGAACTGTCATGGGATCTCGTTCCTCTCGTGGACCCGAAAGAGACTCTGCACCTGGAGCCAAACGGCCTGCCAGCCGTCGGAACGTCCGTAGTCCCCGGCATGGTTCTGGTCGGAAAAATTGGCAAGTCAAAGTCCTATCCAACGTCACGAAAACCAACGAGCTTGGAGTTAAATGCGTTGAGTTTTGATAACTTGCGTCGCCAATTTGGTGGTCTATGGGTAGACCGGGCATTCCGAGTACCTGAGGGTTGCTTTGGCGAAGTCGCTGAGGCAAAAATGAGTGCACAAGACGACGGGACCCCGGTAGCTGTAATTAAGTTACGAATCTCGTAGCGTGTTTGTTGCAGTTCACAATCTCTGGACATTCCTATAATCTAGTGTTGGACTAATCTAGTGTTGGACGCAGTTTGGGATCAGGGCGGCTCGGGTTTTGATTGAAGGCGTGTACCAGCGTCGTGAGGCCGGGTATCTGGATGAACAACGTCGCTGGGAGGAGTTCCGTGAGAAAGCGAAAGACATTCTGAATCAAGGCGTTCAGAACTGGGCCTCCCTGCGAGCTGCAGCGCAGACTGCGTTTGAAAAAGGTGACGCAGAAATGGAGCAGCAGCGAAATCGGCTGTTCGCTTCCGAAGCCGGTCATCTGCAATGGCACGAGAACCGCTGGCTCGAAGACAAAGCCGCAGTCGACCGCGAAATTGCTGAATCTGCGGAAGCCAACGCGGCTGTTGTGGACAAAGTGCTGGACGGGATTCAACTGACACTGGATGTTGCAGGATTCGCTCCAGGCGTTGGAGCCGTCCCGGATGTGATTAACGCGATGATCTCCGCAGGTCGAGGCAACTACGGCGAGGCACTCTTCAACCTCGCAGTTGCCATTCCCTTCTGGGGCGATGCGGCCAAAGGCGGCAAGATGCTCGCCAAAGCCGGACAGGAGGGCATAACCCATGCCGATGAAGTCATCAGCATGAGCACCGCTCTTGCGAAGAACGGAGACAAAGCGAAGGATATTCTCAAGGCGGGAGATGAAACGGGGAATGCATTTGGGAAGAATCTGGATGAGGTTGCGAAAGATGATGCGATCGTGCATATGCTTGATGACGGGGAGGATATCTCAGCCCTCGGAATCACCGCGTTTTCTCAGTTCAAGTACGCGTCAAGATTCGGCTTCAAGTCGTATGATGAGTTAGCCGCTGCGACAAAAGGCATGGGTGTCGAGGTTCACCATCTAATAGAAAAACGCTTTCATGAGGTGATGGGCCAAGAGCGAGGGGAAATGCTGAGCATCGTTCTGACTCCAACAGAACATCAGAAATTCACAAATGCGTGGCACGCCCATTTTCCACGACTGCGAGAGGCAGCGCACATTCCATACAACGAGTTGTCCCCGAAGCAGATTGAGGAAGCTGCTCGGGAAATTTACGCTGGCTTCCCTGAGATTCTAAAAGCACTAGGATTGAATTGACCTATGAGAATCTACCATTATATCTGCTTCAATGCCTCGCCAGACCACGTGACAGAATTGGAACGAGTTGGTATTTCGATCAAAGCTAAGAATTCTGCAGCTTTCTCTGTCTATGACGACGATTCACGATGGCCTGAAGTGCAATGCTTACTGAATAGCTGGCACGTGAAGTGGCGTGATCATATTGAATACTCAGATGAAGACCTGTCTTCGTCAGCGTATCTGCATATTATCGGCGCCCCTGAAGCAGCGATCCCCCATCCCGAGAAGAAAAGCGGTTGGAAGGCGGCAACTTACGATCTTTCCAAATATTGCGGCACTTGCGGAAGCCACAAGCTTCAAATTCATCCATTCCAGCTAATTGAGGCGCCGAAATTTGGAACAGATGATGTCGTGTCGCTTTATTGGGTCTACGACGAATACTTTGTTCGAACGGAGATTTGGAATCGGGTTTTCCAGCCGTTCGGAATCGAGTCGCTGCCGGTTCTCCGTCACGAGAGTCGGTTGCCGCTGGAAACGGTCGTGCAGTTGAAGATTGACGACATTTCACAGTTTCCACTCGACGCTGGAGACAAATGGGACTCCTCTGTCTGTGCTGTGTGTGGACAGAAGAAGAACTGTGGCTCTCCACGGACACCATACTTTCCGCAGTTTGTGGGAAATCCGGAAGGCCACCTCTTTAAGACGCAGGAGTTATTCGGTGCTGGATTGATTTCAGCGCGTGCTGTGGTTTGCAGCAATGAACTCTATCGCGTGATGATGTCTGCGGGCGTTCGCGGTTTGAAATTCGAGCCGCAAGAGATGGTGTGCACTGGCCAGACATCACGCGGGGCCCGGTGATTGCGTCTGGAGAACTCGCGAGCCAAAGAACGATTATTCTAGATTCTCTCCGCGTTGGAACTGGGCGATAAGAACAGGTACGGTTCAAAAACCTCGTTCTTGCGAACCGGAAAAAGAGCGGCTCAAAGAACACGCTGATCGCTGGCGTCACGATCTCGAAGATCTTCGTAAGCGGGAGCCGATTGACTGGGAGAAAGAGCTCGACTGGGTCCAGTTCGTCCTCGATGTCGCCGGTTTTGTTCCGGTTCTCGGTGCGGGACCGGATGTGATTAACGCGATGATCTCCGCAGGACGAGGCAACTGGGGCGACGCAGCAATCAACGCCATCGCAATGATCCCGTTCTGGGGTGACGCGGCCAAAGGCGGCAAGATGCTCGCCAAAGGAACGCAGGTGCCATGCACTTGACAAGGAAGTGGCGCCCAACACACAACGCAGGAACACAGGTGCCATGCACGTGACAGAAGCATATGAAAGGAGAAGCATGGCAAATCTGTTTCCCGGAAAAACGCGTTGTGCTCTCTGCGGAAAAGTCATCGAATCAGCCGAAACGACAGTAGGCTTTCCACCATTCATCCCAAATTGGCACAGCCTCTCTAGATATTCAGATGCGGCACTTCACACTGTTTGTTTCGAACAATAGGAGCTTCGAGCCGATTTCGAGAAGCTATACCGTGGCTATCAGTCGATCATGCAGTCTCGTCCGATGAACATCGAACTTGCCGCTGCAAATGAGTGGGGGGAGAGTGCGTTCGACTCGCTCTTCGCGGAGGGGAAGACTGCGGACTGAAAGAACACAGGTCCACCAAACACAGGACGAATACAGGTGCCATGTACGTTGGCACGAATGTATGGATTCGACGCTGTCTCAATGGCTTCACAGAAATCAATCGCACTGGCTGCCGCTAGAGGTGACTGCCGCCGACGTCTGGCGCGTGCGTGATGAAATGTTGCGGCTCTATTTTGGAATTGGATCATGAGAAGTCGAACCAGACAGACGGTATACAGTATTGGCCGGCAATACGACGACGATACTTTCGCCACAACGTATTTGGAGGCCTGCGAGGACGATTTTGCGATTTGCCCTCTTTGTCGACGCGCTAAGCGAATTCGCCCGGATACATCATGTCGGCTGATTTGGAAGACGTCAAAGCAAGGAAACAAAGTCGGGCGACTGGGGGATCTTACGTGGCATTCAAGTGATGACTGCACTCTGTTATCGGATCGTCTCAAGCAGGTCATGGAGCCGTATTTGCATGAGGTAACCGTTCGAGAGGTCTCTTACGAGAACACTTTTGAGATTCAGAATCAGAATTCCGGCAAACCCCTGTGGGAGGTCACCGATTTGCCAGTGGCCTCGGTGGATATCGAGGCCACTGGTGCCCGCCTGACAAAGCAGTGTTCTGAATGCGGACATAGAACTTATAACTTCAATGCGGAGATGTTGCTGACTGTGGATCGCAGTTCATGGCATGGATGGGACCTTTTTACGCTACGTGAGTTCCGGCTGTTTTTTGTCTCTGAACGAGTCCTTGCGTGTATCCAGCAAGTGAACGCGACCAACTACGAAATCTGGCGCGAGGCCGTCATCAGCGATGACTAATTAAAACGCTGTTCCATCTGAGCTCCTGTGCAAATCTGAAGCAGTTGCTATGCACTCGACCAGCTGCGGTCGACGCAGCAGTTGAAGGCGTCAAAATCACACTCGACGTCGGTGGGCTTGTACCGGGAGTCGGCATCGTTCCAGATGTGATAATCGCCATGATCTCCGCCGGACAAGGCAACGACTCCGAAGCTCTTTTCAGCCTCGCCTGTGCGGTTCCATTCTGGGGAGAAACTGTCAGACTCGAAGAACTCATTAGTGAGTATGGAAATGGGTACTAGGCTCGAGGTAATTGACTTCGTGAAAATTCCGGGGCGCGATGATCTCTTGGTTGTTGTAGACTTGTTAAGCGGTACTGAGGATCTGGAAGGACGCGAGTTCGTTCTTTTAAAGTCGAACGCAGTCTGGCGTGTTACGTCGATTGCAACCCATCCAGCTCCAGGCGATCACTCGGTAAGCACATCCAGAATTGCACTGGGGCTGGAGCCGCAGGGGGCTCCGACGATAGAGGTTGGGGATTTTCTGGAAGCAGTATGAATGAATATGCTCCAACCTCCATTGTCCGTCATCTTGCTATTTCCTCGCGTAATGCTGGGCGACTCGCAAGCCATCGTTCATTTACGTTCAGGGCTATCTTCTGTCGTGTTCGCCGACACAGTGATTCAAACACTCTTGTCCACATGTGGCGAAATTGGGCAAGTTGCATTCTCAAAACCGAATTCTGGGTGTGCAACATCTCGTGAAATTGCGTTACGCTTGGCACAGAACACTGTGATCGCGATACCGAGCAGTGGAGAATTTGAATTGTCACCCGGAACACTCGGATTCGAGTCCCGCTCCGGTCGGATTTGTCGGATTTCAGTTTCTTTCTCACCCGAGACTAAGTCGCTTGGCGAATTGCCGTCGTTTATTGACAACATTCGAGCGTTAAGCGAAGTCGATTCCGAAATTGATCTCGACGCCATCACGCAAGCTGCTTTGGGGATACGGTGCGGTGATACAAACTTGGTTTTGCCAGTTGTTATTCTCTCAACGGAAGGTGAAGTTGATGCCTTTGTAAGCTATGAGACATATGAAGGCGCATCGAATCCTAAGTTGTTTGTGGCTACGCATAACGATCGTGTACCGCAGACTGGCAAAGTGTTTCAGAGGAGTGTTAAAGGATTGGTCTCAATTGGTACATTCGCAAGATGCTGAGAATCTGCTGATGGCTGACGTGGCAAAGCTGGGGGAGTTTACTCCGGACAGCACATCAACCGTGTTAGCACTTCCGGGATAGTGACGGCATTGATGCAGACAATTTCTGCGTAATTTGCGGCAACGAATGATGGCAGCGGTCCATCAAGCGGTTCCGGCACAACGATCATTCTGCAACACCAGACGACGCTGGCGACAGATGTTCCGAAACCAGTATTGGATCCATCGGAGCGTGAGGAGGTTGTTGCCGATGC
>CAIXQV010000556.1 GCA_903921605.1 uncultured Planctomycetaceae bacterium
AAAAGGCTCCGAAATTTGCGTGGTGAAAAGGCTCAAGCCGTGTTGCCGGGTTTTTGGGGCACAGTTACAAACGACGCGTTAATCGAGGCGCATGAGCTCTGTCCATGGATGGGGGAGTCATCGTCTGAAGAATCATGGTGAACTGCACGCCGGTTGCATTTGCCATCACGGTGCCTGACTTCAGGTGCTCGAGTCATGATCCCGGTTTGAGGAACGTCATGAAGACTGTTCGAACCCCGAAAAGCTGGTCAAAGAAGCTGTCCCGAGTCGCGGTTGCCATCAGCATGCTGCTGACATCGCAGGGCGGTCAGTCCCAGGATGGAGCATCCACGTTTGGGCGGTCGCCCTATATGGGTGGCAGTCCGTCCGGATCAGCGTCGGAAGTGGTAGAATCCAACCGAAACGGATTCGGGATGTCGTTTCGCGGCGGTCACGTCGCGGGTGACACCGTGGGGCGAAGTGAGTCTGCGACTCATTTTAACCTGAGTCCGTTCATCAACATCGAAGACGGACTTTTGTTTGGCGATACAAGACTGCTGGTTGCCAATCAGGGGGGACTCGCCTGGAGTTTCGGGGGTGGTTACCGTCACTACATCGCTGACTGGGACGTCGTCATCGGCGGAAACAGTTACATCGATCAGGACCAGCTGACGAATGTTGATCTGCAGCAATGGGGTGCTGGTGCGGAACTTCTGGCACATGGCTGGGAAGCGCGCGGCAACTATTATCAGACCTATGGTGACACATTTGGAAGCAACGGCAGCCGCATCGACCAGAGTAGTGTCGCTTTTGTCGAAAAAAACATTCAATACACTCGCATTGATTCATTCGCCTCCGGGCTGAGTGGCTGGGATTCAGAAATCGGGTTTCTGCTGCCAGGTGAGATTTCCGAGAAAATCGACCTGCGAGCATTTGGAGGTGCCTACACCTATGACAGTGACCGAATTGATCAGTTCGCCGGATGGTCATCGCGAATTCAGGCGGATATCGCCAAATGGCTGGAGCTGGGCCTGAAGGTTACCAATGACAAAGTGTTTGATACGACGGTATCCTTTAACGTCGCTATGCACTTTGGCGGTTTTCGTAGTCAGGAGCATACTCAGCGATCGGCAATTCAGCGTTTCTCTGAACCGGTCCGTCGTAATCTGAATGTTGTGACTGCGGTGACGGATGTTTCTAATCCGGGTCAGATCGCGAGAGACCCGGTAACCAATCAGCCGTTTGTGGTTGCTCACGTCAACAGCAATCACAACGGACCGTTTAACGGGACCGTGAACAATCCCTTTAATACGCTCGGTGCCGGACTTGGAGATAACACCGCAGACATAGTCTTTGTTCATGCGGGAAGTGAGTTCATGAATCTGCCGACAGTGAACCTTACCGAGGGGCAGAAGCTCTTCGGAGAAGGCAACATTCCGGGTGGTGGACGTTTCGTGACGAATACGCTGAACCTGGATATAGGACCGCTCAACCTTCCTTCGTCACCGACTCTGACCGCGAATCCGTCATTTCTGCGCCCCATACTTCAGCAGTCAACAGGTAATGCCGTCAATCTGGCCAACAATGCTCAGTTCTCCGGATTCATTGTTGATTCGCCGACGGGTGCTGGAATTTTTGGTAACCAGACGTCAGGAGTCGTTATCAACGACGTGCTGGTCCGCAATACGGCAGGCAGCGGGATTCGCCTGAATAATTCCACGGGTTTCACGAAGATTCAGAATACGATCATCGAGAATGCTGCCGGGAATGCGTTTCACGTCGACAACGGCGGCGGCACAATTACATTTCAGTCGACTCAGT
>CAIXQV010000557.1 GCA_903921605.1 uncultured Planctomycetaceae bacterium
AGCGGACGTGGTGTTCATTGTCACCACGGGTTGTTGCATCCTGACCGGGCTTTCGATTGCGCTGGGAATGCAGATATCCGGCCTTCAGGCTCAAATGGAACGAACCGTGGTCCTGGTACCCGGCGGCGTTGGTGAAACCTTTCTGCCTGTGGTCTGGGTTGCCCCGTGGATGTTAATGATCATGCTGTCCTGTGTTCCCTGGCTGATCGTCCGCAAATCTCGACGTGAGCGAGTCGAGTTGGTCGAACAGGATCTGCCGCTGGCTCTGGAATTGCTTTCGACATTGAGTGAAGCCGGTCTGGGTTTTGACGCGGCATTGGCCCGAATCCTGAAGACTCGTCTTGCCGGCCGACCACTGGCGGAAGAATTTCGAAATTTCCAATCCGACCTGCTTGCCGGGCGACCACGCACAGAAAGCCTGCGTCGGTTTTCTGCGCGTCTGGATGTGCCGTCGATATCCGTCTTTACCTCAGCGATGGTCCAGGCGGAGCAACTCGGCATGGGAATCGCGCGAGTACTTCGTTTGCAGGCGGATGACGTGAGAGCTCGTCGACGTGAACGAGCGATTGCGTTTGCGAATGCATTGCCAACCAAGCGCGTCATTCCGCTGGTCGTTTGTTTTCTGCCGGGCTTGTTCGTCTGGACTCTCGGCCCGGCTTTTGTGCAGCTGTTTAAGATGGCGGAAGCGTTCATTCAGGTGCGGGACATTTAAGATGGCAGACCCGCGCCTGATCAATCTTTCGACCGGCATCACTGTTGTGGAACGACTTGCGTTTGCTGCAACCTTCTGGACAAGATTTCGAGGCCTTCAATTTCGTAAATCAATGCCAACGGAAGAGGGCTTATTGATTGCGCCATGTCGTTCGATCCATACACATTGGATGCGATTTGCAATTGATATTGTGATGCTCAATCGCGACGGCGTTGTCGTTGAGTGTTACCCCAGCGTCCGACCATGGCGAATGCTGGCGGGCGATCTTTCTGTCGCGTATGTGCTGGAAACAGCTGCCGGAGAAGTTAGTTGCTCTGTTGGTGATCAGTTGCAGATCGAAGCAATCGGGGACACTCAGGAAGTACCTCGACAATTGCGACATCTGCTGAGCTAAGAATCAATACAGGGAAAAGCATAAACTACGCTGCGGAATCGGTGATCAGTCGAACCAGGTAAATCAAACCAATGCCCAGAATCAATCCTGATCGCATGTAGTTCCACGGCAGGTTTATGAGTCGTTCTGAGCGGCGTCCGAATTTTTCGCCGAAGTACTGCAACAGAATTCCGACCACGGACAGTGAGCTGGCGATTCCTGCGGCAAACAGCCCAATAATCAAATACGTCGCGCCGGGAGATCCCGAGGACAGCCCTGTGAAGTAGGCGGCCATGGCGGTTGGACATGGAAGAAGTCCGACCGCCAGTCCCAGAATTGCTGTCGTGCGATAGCTGGAACGCAATCGCGTGGATTGAACGGTTTCGACTTCCGTGGAACCAATCGGCACAACTGCAGCAGAGGAATCGGTGGTGTTCACAGCCACAGAGTTGCCAGACGAGATTCCTCCCAGTTGCACGAGCTGAGGCTCAATCGAGAAGGTTGCGTGATTGTGGGAATGGTTGTCAGCATGGCTGTGAGAATGATCAGAGCATTCTCCATCATGATGATGACCGCAACATTGCACCTTGCGGCCTCGAATTGCCTGCACGAGAAGGAATCCTCCCACAGCGACCACCAGCAACGCACTAATCCACTGGAGCACACTGGACACCTGCTCCTCATGATGATGATCACCAGCAATGAGGTGATGGGCAATGTGGACGCCAAAGGCGATGGCAAACAGCGAGACGGAGTGAGAAAATGCGGTTGATAATCCCATGACGACAGGATGCCAGAAGCTGCGTTTTCCGTCCAGCAGATAGACGAACATCGCGGTCTTGCCGTGGCCGGGTTCCAGAGCATGCAGGGCGCCGAGAAAAAAACTCAGCCCAAGACTTAATTCATGCGAATGCGAGTGAAGATGCATGCTGGTCGGATTCCGGGATGTGTACGAAGCAAAAACGGAGCTAAGCAACGAAAAGTCGCCGTGACGTTGCAACACGGTGTGCCTCCGACCAGATGGCAACACCGTGAAGCACATTGCGAGAACAACTGAAGCGTACGCAATTCGTTGAGAGAAAATTTAGTCAAATCAGAGAGATCAAAGATTTAATCGCGAATTATGTTCCCAATACAAATCAGGAGAAGGGCGATCATCGCAGATGGCAACTCTCCATATCGATTTACGAAGACTGCTGACCATCAGACGTCGACACGCGTTTCGTCTTTTCTCGACGCCTTGACTTCCCTGAACTCATTCTCGCCCAACGAAGGTTAAGAGAATGCCCTGCCATCTGGAACAGACTGCCGGCCGGAGAGAATGCTGCACTCAACAGTGTTCCTTCCGGAAGATCATTCAGAGAGACATGTCCCTGAATCCAGGCGATAAGGCCGCTGCAACAGTTTGTTCCGGTGATACAGGCGATGGCGAGTAGTACTGATCCCGCGACATTGCAGATGAGCACCAGACGCAGTCGGTTAAATCCATATCCCACCAGTAGCACACAGAACGAGAAGCCGGTTGAACAAATCGCGCAGACACGATGCAGCCCGTCGACCCTCGAGAGCTCTTCGAATGAGGCCGGCACTAACAAGGCCATTAATGGTGGCGCGATGCTCATGAGAAGACACACGAGAGCAACCGCGAAGCCAGCTTCATCGAGGCCGGGTTGATAAGTGGAGGAGTTCTTTCGTGGCATAGTGCCGTCTCTCTGGGACAGAACCGGCGGCCACAAAATCGGGGCCGCGTTAACGGGAGCGACTCCGCACTTCACCCGACCAGAGAGAATTCCTATGTCGCTACTGTCGAATCATATTCGCAACTCTGATGCATTTGCAAGCTTTACTCCGGCTGTCCCGGACGGCTTGAGACTTCGTGAGCGCTGACCGAGCAGCTCATCAGGACTGGCCAATACTGCCGAAATCCGTTCTTGTGCGACCGCCCTTAAACTTTTACTAACCTGCCTGACCGGTACAACCGATACCACCAAGGTCCTGGTCGGACCATGTGCCTCCATTGAGTGCTCCTTCGGAGCCCGGATTGGTGCCTTGGCCAATGTACGCGCAAATCCTCGCAATTCACTTACCGACTCGCTACGGCCCGGTCCTGGCCCTGTTAGCAGCGGTTTTTATGACGACTGGACCGGAAGCAGCCGCTCAGTCTTCAGCTTCACGTAAGTGGCAAGTGAAGACCGCGCCAACTGAGTCACTGTTGCTGAATGACACGCCTGTCGACGCCGTAGCGGTTGAGAAGTCAACGCCGAGATTCTCCCCGATCACCCCAGTGGCGTTCGTTGTTTCGCAAAACTTCGATGACGCGAACTTGTTGCAGGAGTCTTTTCCGGGCGTCCCGTCTGTGGTTCCTCCCGCCGTTGTTCCGGAGAGTTCTCAGCGTAGAGATATCTCCGACTCCTCGACTTATGGTTCGCCTCGCAGGCGATCACGCAACGCGGCAGAGTCCGAGTTGCGTGAATCTTCCGGGGCATCCAACGACTACGTGGTCAGCGAAACATCCAGCGAGAATGTGTTGACTCTGTTTGAGAATCGACCTCGCATACTGAAGTTCCGGACAGCTCCGGTGCGCACTTACATTCCGGAAGCAGGCGGAGACATCATTGCGATTCGCTTCGTCGATCCGGACTCTGCCACACAGATTGCCATTGAACCGCTCGCGGTCGGCTCGACAGTACTGACATTGTGGTTCCCTAATCCGCAGGCTGAGGATGGAGAAGAGGCGATTTCATGGATGGTGAACGTTACCGAAGATCCTCAGGCGGGCCGTCGCTATGAAGAGCTTTTGAGTAATCTTGAACGCGACGTTAATCGTGCGTTTCCCAACAGTGCTGTGACGCTGAATTATGTCGGCAGCCAGGTCGTTGTGCGAGGCCAGGCAAAAGATGTCGAAGAGTCGACGCAGATTCTGCGAATCGTGTCGGCCAGTCTGCCCAATGAAGATGTCGTTGAGAAACTGCCAGTCAATCTGAATGAGGTCGGCTTCTTCACAGTGCCAACGCAGCGAGTTGAAGACGCAGGTTCACTGACCGGAGCATTCAACGGAGACACCGCCAGCGGCGTCAATCAGGGGCGAATCAATAACAGCATCGTGAACCTGCTTGAAATTGCGGGGGTGCATCAAATCATGCTGAAGGTCACCGTTGCCGAAGTCAATCGCAGTGCTTCGCGTGCAATCGGAGCGAATCTGGAGTTCGGCAGTGCGGGCGATGCTGCTCGCTTTTTTACCTCTTTGGGTGCTCCAACTGGTGGAGCTTCGTTCGTCGTCAATCGAGGCGATTTTGATCTGGCCATTCGCGCTCTGAAGGAAATGAATCTGGCGCGATCACTGGCGGAGCCGACACTGACGACACTAAATGGTCAGGAAGCGAACTTTAACGTCGGCGGCAGTTTTCCAGTGCCGGTTGTGACCGGTCAAACGGCGGCTGGTCTTCAGGGCGTCGAGTTCCAGGAGTACGGGGTTCAGTTGAACTTCGTGCCAATCGTGACGGATCATGATCGTATTCGACTCACTCTGCGGGCCAATGTCAGTACTCGGGATGAAAGTGCAGGGACGCAGTTTGGAGAGTCAGATGTTCCAGGCCTGAATTCTCGCACATTCCAGAACACTGTGGAGCTGCGTGAAGGCGAAACAATTGCGGTGGCCGGATTGATCCAGACGAATTTAGGCAGTCGTTCGCGTCGAATGCCTTTTCTGGGTGACCTTCCGTTCGTCAATCGTTTGTTCTCGAACGACGGTACCTCCTACGACGAGCAGGAACTGATCGTGCTCGTCACGCCCTATCTGGTGAATCCCGTGGACAGCAAAACAACTCCACTTGCGTTACCCGGGTCGGACTATTACGAACCAGATGACGTGGAGTTCTTTCTTAAAGGCAGCTTGACGGGGCATCTGGACGAGGATTATCGAAGTCCTGTGCGAACCGATATCCACAAGATGAAAGCTTTTCGTCGCTGTGAACAGAAAATGATCATTGGGCAGCCCGGCCATTCCAATGGACTCTTGTGCCCACCGGGACTCTCTGCCGCAGAAACATCACTACCCGCGTACTCAGGAGTCCAGCCATGAGTCAACAGCACACGGAACCTCTTGAAGTTTTGCTCGGAGCCGCGATCCTGTCTCTCTCGGTGTTCGCCGGCTGTCAGTCATCATCAGGATTACTCACCTCCACAGAATCCTGCGCAGAACGAGGCCGTGGCCCATCGGGAGCAGCGGGCAACCACAATGGTCATCTCTGGTTCAGTGGGCAAAATTCCGGCCGCGGAGGCGGTCAGGAATGTAGGGAGAATGGGAACGACGGCGTTTGCAAACGCAGCGACACCGTTGATCCCGCCGCAGTTCCCGCCCCTCCTGGAACTTACGTCAACCAGTGGAACGAAGCGATGATCTGCTCAGCTCGCCAACAGCAATTGCTGATCAGTCGTCACGAATGGTTTTCCGGCGGCAATGCACTTGGTCCGGAAGGACGCGAACATGTGCTTCAGCTTTCAGAACTCATGAAGAGTTCTGGTTATCTGATCACGATCGAACTGGAGCCAGTCCAATTGGATTATGACGAGACTTTCGAAGAGGCGACCGCCCGAACTATTCAGTTGAATGAACAGCGACGCGAAGTCGTGGTTCAGTTAATGAATGACTCCGGTGTCGCCGATGCCGATCAACGCGTCGTTCTTTTGCCATCCAATGCCGTGGGTGTTCGAGGAGTTGAGGCACCTCGCATCTATAACGGCCTGTTGTTTGGTGGTCAGGGTGGTGGAGGCGGTGGGAATCAAAACGGCGGCGGTAACATGGGAGCCGGCCAGGGGAATGGTGGTGGTGGCGGTGGTTTTGGCGGCGGAGGAATCTTCTGATGTGTTGGTCACCTCCATCCCATTGTCTGTTGTCAGCACGATCGTTGTCGGATTGGCGTTCGGCTGTTTCAATTCAGTTGATCATCACCGCCATCCTGACGTCTGCCTCCGGTTGTGCCCTCTTTCCTGCGGCGGCTTCGACGCTTCCTGGTCGTTCGCGATCTGCTGAGGCAGCGGGCGAGATTGATGCCAAAACACAGGCTGAGGCGTGTCGCAGAACGGGAATGCAATTGGCCGCTCACGAACGTGATGAGCATGCGATCGCTCAACTGGAACGGGCTCGCGAACTGGATCCTGACCTCAAGGCCATTGCGCATCCTCTGGCTGTGTTGTACGATCGACAGGGCCGTATCGACGCTGCTGAACGAGAATACCTGGCAGCTCTGAAAGAAACGAAGAACTGCCCCGACGTGCTAAACGACTACGGGTATTACTTGTACTGTCGAGACGAACTGGCCAGAGCTGAGGAAGCTCTGCGAGATTGTTTGAAGCAGAACGAGAATCATCAGACGGCGCGTTTGAATCTGGGGATGGTGCTCGCCAAGCAGGGCCGGGATACCGAGTCCTTTGCGGAGTTCGAGAAAGCTGTCGGCCCGGCGGCGGCTCACCACAATCTTGGCCTGTTAGAACTTCGCGCAGGCCGTCAGCCGGAAGGCCTGAGGCATCTGCAGTTGGCTGCGGAACGCGATCCAAGCCTTGGCTCCGCTGAAGTCCTGGCGTCTCTCTCTTACAGGTCATCGATGAATTCTATCGCATCTGCCAATGATGCAGCCCAAGTCGAAGCTCAGACCGAGAATTGATGCGCTTTCAAGAATGTTCTGATCGCTCCACGCCGGACTGAGCGGAGCGAGTTCCGGTATTGTGCGCAGACGCCAGCACTCACGTTTTCCGTTCCGGCTACACATTTGACACGCCTGCGGTAAACCCCAACTTCGAAGCGTCAACGGCCCCAGGTCAATATGGTTAGGGAGAAGTACCGGAGTTTCAGACGACCGTGCAGCTTTATGGTCGTGTCTTCGAGCCTGTTTCCATCTTTCTACTTGCGGAGTGAACGGCGACGCTTCGAATGTCAGATGAATACCGCTTTCGCCGGAAATCTTTCCCACCTTCATGATAGGGCAGGTTTCGAGGCAAGGCCCTGGAGAGATTCAGGCCAGTGCAGGAATAGCGCTCAGTCAAGACAAAGTATTTGCGATTGAGGTAGTGGATCTTGCTAAAGATCCCTTCGCGGCAGGACCTTTGGCAAGGTCAACTATCCGAAATTCAAATGTCGACAACGCTCTAGACAGGGGACTCAGTCCAAAGTCGCACCGGATAGATCAGTCCGATCCCCAGAATCAATGCCGATCAGATATAGTTCCACGGCAGGTTGACCAGTTGTTCTGAGCGGCGTCCGAATTATTCGGCGAAGTACTGCAACAGAATCCCGACCAGTGACGGTGAGCTGGCGATTCCCGCAGCGAACAGTCCATTGGTCAGATAACTTGCGCCGGGAGAGTTGAGCCTACGGAGTGGTCTTAACGCCAGGATTGTCATGAATCGTCACATCCTCGCAGTCAATGGCGGGAGCAATGTCTCGCACTTCGCCATGGAAGATGTTGTCGGCGACGAGAATCGTCTCGCCTCCCGGGGCAAACGTAATCGCGTGCGATGCATTGGGGCCGCTGGTGAATATGTTGCCGCGGACGGTGACATTGCCGTAACGGCCGTCTGATTCATACGTCGTGAAGTACAGTTCGGCGTAACGTTCGTATTCGCCCGTCAGGAACGTACGTCTTCCACGGCGTGGATCGTTTTCGCATTTGGTCGTGTTATTCACAAAGATGTTGTCGGCCAGTACAAAGTTACGAGGCTGGTTGATCCATGAACCGCGACCACCATTGCGGAAAGTGTTACCGACGATGGTCACGTCCTCGCAGGACTTCTCG
>CAIXQV010000558.1 GCA_903921605.1 uncultured Planctomycetaceae bacterium
ATCTTCTTCAGCAAAGCGGCTGTTGTGACGTTTGGTGGTGCTTACTCGGTCCTGAGCTACGTGGATCAGCAGGCCGTCGATCATTATCAGTGGGTTGAGAAGCGGGAAATGGTTGATGGTCTGGGGCTGGCAGAGACAACTCCAGGCCCGCTGATTATGGTCGTGCAGTTTGTCGGTTTTCTGGCCGCCTGGCGTCACGGTACTGACGGTACTGGATTGCCACCTCTGCTCGCCGGAACCTGCGGAGCCGTGCTGACGACCTGGGTGACTTTTGTTCCGTGCTTCTACTGGATCTTTCTGGGCGCTCCGTATGTGGAGAAATTGCTGCACAAGAAGTGGCTCAGTTCCGCGTTGACGGCGATCACTGCTTCCGTCGTGGGAGTTATTGCGACGCTGGGACTCAACTTCGCTCTCGCGACGTTGTTTGAGAAACATTCGACACAGAATATCGGACCCGCTTCGATTTCAATTCCTGTCTGGTCCAGCGTACTCCCTGGCGCCTGCGTGATTTCTTTGCTGGCGTTTGTGGTGATGTTCGTCCTTCATCGAGGACTCGCGGTGACTCTGGCGACGTGTGTGACCGCCGGCTTTGTGCTGCGATTGATGTGGCCGTGAACGATCTCGTTGTTGAGCCGGACATTGCGACGAGATGGTTTGACCGAAAGATTTATGGACCAAATTTTTTTGGTCAGAGTTCAGTGTTTGGGCTTAATCTTTCGGTCGTTCAATTGTTCGGTCGAAACGTCTGTCCGGACTTGCGCTTGTCCAGTTCTCGGACCGGTAGTTTCCAATGACCGGAGTCCTGGCCCGGTTATGGCAGTTCGTAACCCACTGTGCGGACTCGTCGAGCCTGATTGGCTTCCAGGCGTCGGCATTCACGGCGGAGTTCATCCAGCTTGGCGTCGCCAGGAAGCTGATCCGCACACCAGGCGAAGAGAGTCTCCGCTTCGGCATACTGCTTCTGATCCAGAAACAGCAGCCCCAGGGCTCGTCGAGGTGGTTCGGACATGGGATCGCAATCAATAGCCAGTTGCAGCAGCGTTCTGCATTCTTCATAAGCACGCAACTGGTAGATGTTTCGGTAAACATCCATCAGCAGAGCAACGTGCCGTTCATGGCCAGCGTCTGCAGATTGATCATTTTGGCGGACTGACTTTTGAACGACATCCACAGTGGCGTAGGCCAAGGTCATCATGTCCGCTTTTCGTCCGGATTCCTGACAGGCAAGCAGCACTTCCGGAAGTTCATCCAACGTCGGTTGGAATTGTTTCTGGATTAAATTCACAGAATGAGTGCTCAAAAGTGTCCTGCAGATCGAGAGGCGCAGTTCACGGCTCGAGTGAAACACCTGATTCCAGAGTCTCAATGCGTCTTCGGTTTCACCCTCCTGCAGCAAAGTCAGACCAATCGAGTGCAGGGCTTTGGGAGAATGGTGCCCGATCGTGATGGCCTGAGCGATCAAATGGTCATGATGAGTATCCGAGGGATCTCGAAGAAAGTCTGTCGCCATGCGAACTTCCCACGCCTTACCCGCCAGAGGGCACAGCGTCAGGGCTTGTCGACTGAAATGATTGCTCAGAAGAGGCAACCGCATGGACGATCCGAAGGCACGTTTCAGAAAGACCAGCATCTCATGGTCGGATTTGTAACCTGACGTCAACACAACATCGCGGATCTGCGGCAATGACATCCGATTGTCGCCAGTTATCTGCAGAACATCGAACAGTTCCAGGCATGTGGTCGCCAACTCCTGACTGGCCTCGGCCTGGTTCGGGTTGGCTTTGAGTGACGCCAGGAGCAAATGAATTCGATCACGCAGCGATGCGGCACGTGCTCGTTGAAATGCTGGCTGGGACTTATCTGATTTGTACGTCGCAGTCGCGTCTTCGTGACCGGATGATTCTGCCTGCGAATGATCAGCCCACGGTTGCACAGTAGAAATCACCTCGTCTGTCGTGAGTAAGCCACCGACGTTCATCAATTCTTCAGTTGCATCAGAGTCTGATGTTGTCGTTCGTTCTTCATGAAATGCGAGGGCCGCGTCAAAGTCTGCATTCAGATATTTGAACCAAAGACGCTCCCCGGCAACTCG
>CAIXQV010000559.1 GCA_903921605.1 uncultured Planctomycetaceae bacterium
AGGTGGTGCTCTCCAGTACGACTAATTGCCCCGGACGAAGCACAGAGGCAATTGATTCAGAGGTTGACTCGATGTACTGCAAATCCGGATCGCGACTGGCATTCAACGGAGTTGGAACGCAGATCAGCAACGCATCGGCTTCTGCAAGTCGCGACATATCGTTGGTGGGATCAAGCGCTCCCCGATTAATCCAGTCGGCCACTCGTTCAGACGAGATATGCTTGATGTAGCTTTTGCCTGCTTTCAACAAGCGGACCTTTTCAGGGTCTACGTCAAAACCGATACATTTGAAGCCCGCGTTAGTGAACGCACTGATCAGCGGCAGCCCAACATACCCCAGCCCAATGATGCCCACTAACGCTGTTTTATCAGCAATCTTTTTGCTCAAAGCAGCGGAAAGCATTTCTGTGGATGAATCAACAACCATTGCGACAGGGTCCAAAGAGCCAAATAGTCAGATTATTAAACGGAACAGCACAGGGTTCCCATGATAATCTTCAATACGACTCTCTGAAAGCCCGCATGATAAGAAACTGCCCGCACACTGCGTATTCTTCCGCATCTGTTGATTGTACACGTCGCACAAGGACGCTCAATAACCGCTGAATGTGATCGCAGACGATTGTTATTGCAGACGATCGTGACTGAGGTTTTCTGCCAGACCGACCATTACCCGAACAAAGTTACAAGTGTGAGTACAAGCGACAAGAGCCGGAAGGTTTGATAGCTGGAAACGGCATGATTCTCAGGCGAGATGTGAACTGACTTCGGACTGGCTCGATGTTGTGGGCAAGACCCACCGAAATCCGCGACGAGCCACTCGTCCTGCACTGACGAACGCTACTTGTTTTCCAGCAACCACACAAACAGACCTTTGGCCAGATGCATCCGGTTCTCGGCCTGCTGGAAGACGATGCTCTGATCGCCATCCATCACGCCGTCGGTGACTTCGAGGCCTCGCTTGGCCGGCAGGTCGTGCATGAACTTTGCTGACTTCGGAGCAACCGCCATCAGAGCTTCATTGACCTGAAAATTGGCAAACGCCTTTTTGCGACGTTCAGCATCATCTTCCTGACCCATGCTGGCCCAGACGTCGGTGTAGACGAGATCTGCGGACTTCACTGCGAACTTCGGATCATTCGTTTGTGTCACGCGATGTGCTGGAAACTTCTCAGCCATCAATTCCAGGAAGCCTGCTTCAAACTCAAAGCCTTTGGGAGCCGCCAGTGTTAACCGCATACCCGTCATAGCGGACGCAATTGCCAGTGACATCGAAACATTGTTTCCATCACCTACGAAGACCAAATGCAGATCTTTCAGGCGTCCGCATGTTTCACGGATCGTCAGCAGGTCGGTCATAGCCTGACACGGATGACGTTCGTCGGATAACCCGTTGATGACAGGGCAGGAAGAATACCGTGCGACCTCTTCGATCAGTTTCTGCGAAAACGTCCGCATCGTAATGATGTCACTGAAGGAGCTTAACACCTTCGCAATGTCCGGCAGACTTTCGCGACCATTCAAGCCCGCTTCGGCTGTCGTCAGAAAAATCCCGGAGCCGCCCAGATGAATCATGGCGGCTTCGAAACTATTGCGAGTTCTCAGCGACGGTTTTTCAAAGAGCTGCGCGAGCACTCGACCAGGATATAGTTGTGGGCGATCTCCGTTACGAAACTTTGCTTTGAGTTCCGCAGCCTTGTCCAGGATTGCTGTAAGTTCTTCGGAGGTTAAATCCAGCAGAGAAGTCAGATGCTTCATGGTGCCGCATCAAAATCCAGAACAACGAAATTCGCGTTGTTCGGCAGCCTAAAAAAGAAATGACTGAGGTGCTCCCCATCGGGAACAGCTCAGCCAGCCAAAATCGGAAAGGGAAATCATGGCAACTTTCCCCTGCAGAGTTAAGTGTGGAATTTTGAAATTCCGCCCCTCCAGGTCAAAAATTAATACTCCGAGCAACCAGTCATGGCCTCGACTCCCGGCAAACACTGCCCTACAGTGACAGAGGGAACAAGTGGAAAAATGAGCCCAGATGACCCGAACCTGCGAACGTGATCACTTGTTCTGTGCATTTTCGAGGGTTCCAGGACAGACGCACGGGCAGCCGAAACCGAGTCTATTCGTGAAATAACAGGCCCCGCGTACAAAATAATTATTGAAGTTTTAATTCATAATCCAGATCGAAGGACCAGTTCAGTTGGGTGATCCAAAACGTGAAACTCTGAAAGTCGGCAGTCAGCGAGCCATTCTTGTGGGCGTCTTCCATCCGGATGACGGTTTCGGACGCTACGACGCACTGGACGAGCTAAAGGGACTGGTCAAAACGGCCGGGGTCGAAGTCGTCGGTGAAATGGTTCAGTTTCGCGAGACGCCTCATCCGTCCGTATGCATCGGGCGTGGCAAGCTGGAAGAGCTGAAGCAGCTGATCGAAACCACCGACGCACAACTGGTGATCTTCGATAACAATCTGAGTCCATCGCAGGGACGAGCGATTGAGCAGTCGCTGCAGAAGCCGATCGTCGATCGCAGTGAAGTGATCCTCGACATCTTCGCAACGCACGCGCAGACTCATGAGGCGATGTTGCAGGTCGAGATGGCTCAGTTGATGTATTTCCGAACTCGCCTGAAGCGCATGTGGACTCACCTGGAACGCGTGGGCGGTGGCGGCACTGGTGGTTTGGGAGCAGGTCGCGGTCCGGGTGAAAAGCAGCTGGAAACTGACCGACGACTGATCGACAAACGCATCTCAGAACTCAAGAGCAAACTTAAGGAAGTCGAAGACCGCCGAATTCGTACAGTTTCGTTGCGCCATGAGCAGCCAACGGTCTCGCTGGTGGGCTATACCAACGCCGGCAAGAGCACGTTGATGCGAGCTGTCACCGGCGCGGATGTGCTGGTTGCAGACAAGCTGTTCGCAACGCTCGACACCAGAACTCGCCGTTGGAAACTGCCAAACTTCGGCGACGTGCTGCTGAGCGACACCGTCGGATTCGTTCGCAATCTGCCGCACCATCTGGTCGCATCGTTTCGCTCAACACTTGAAGAAGCTCGTCGCGCAGATCTATTGCTCCACGTTGTTGATGCAAGCAGCCCGGAAGCTGAGCGACAAATTCATACGGTGTACGAAGTTCTCAAAGAGATCGGTATTGAAGCGAAGAACGTGTTGCTGGTTCTGAATAAAGTTGATCGAGTTTCCGATCCCTCAATCGTCGACGTCCTGCGCCGACACTATGACGATACGGTAACGATCAGTGCGGCGACCGGTGATGGAATCGACAAGCTGGCTGCGGTGGTTTCGGAGCGGCTATCGGGCGGGTATGTGGACATTCAGGTTGAGGCCAGCGTTGCCAATGGCAAGCTGTTCGCCTGGCTGACGCGACACGCTCAGGAATTGAGCCGCACGTACACTGACGAGACTTCAGCTCGCGTGCAGATCATCTGCCGGATTCCTCGCCAAGCCATCTCGTCAATTCCAGCGGGCGATGTGATTGTGACAGAGCCGGCTGTGGCTGCGACGTGACCTGAGTCCCTCATTCCGCGTTTTCGTTTAACGGCGAGCGGCAGGCGTAGGCGAAATCTGTCGCCTACGCCAGCGGCTTGCCGTTAAATGAGATTCTGTTGGCAGGACAAGTCCAGCCGACACCTGGCCATGCGTGTCGATTGACGAAACGGTCGGCAGTGCGTCTCATATGGCGCCTGCTGGGCTGGGAATCTTCCCTGAGCCCCCAACTACCTGCCTTATTTATCCTCCGGGAGCTCTTCATGTCCGATTTTCAGCTCAGCCGCCGTTCGATGCTCCGCATGTCCGCCTCGGCCACGGCCGCCGGTTTGCTCTCCTCTGAGGTTTTGTTTGCGGCGACGGTCAATTCTGCCGGCCCATTTGTCGCCCCGAATGATGCTCGATTGGGAGCGTTGAAGGATCTGAACGGTTACTTCCCGTTCAAGCCGTCCGGCTCAATCGACGAGTGGAATACTCGCAAGGAATTCGTCACACGCCAGACCAAACTCGCTTGTGGACTCTGGCCAATGCCGGAGCGTCCCGCGATCACGGCCACTGTTCATGGTCGAGTTGAGCGTGATGACTACACCGTGGATCGAGTTTACTTCGAAAGCAGTCCGGGACTGTTCGTCACTGGCAGTTTGTATCTGCCAAAGAATGCCACAGGAAAACTTCCGACGGTGCTCTGCCCGCATGGTCACTGGGCCAATGGTCGCTTTCATGATCACGGCGCGGATGAACTGAAACGCCAACTTGAGAGCGGTGGAGAAGTTTCGGAAGTCGGCGGCCGCCATCCGCTGCAGTCTCGCTGTGTCCAACTGGCTCGCATGGGCTGCATGGTGTTCATCTACGATATGCTGGGTTATGCCGACGGTGGCAATCTGACGGAAGAACTGGCCCATCGATTTGCCAAGCAACGACCTCAGATGAGTTCCCCCGAGCATTGGGGAATCTTCAGTGCTCAGTCCGAATTGCGTTGCCTCAATATTCTGGGGATGCAGACATGGAACTCCATTCGAGTTCTCGACTGGATCATGACTCGTCCGGATTGTGATACGGCTCGCATCGGTGTGACCGGTGCCAGCGGTGGCGGAACACAGACATTTCTTCTGACCGCATTGGACGAACGAGTCAACGCGGCGTTTCCGGCCGTGATGGTTTCGACCGCGATGCAGGGCGGTTGTACTTGTGAAAACGCGTCTTACCTGCGAGTCAACACGGGGAACATTGAGTTCGCAGCAATGGCGGCTCCTCGCCCGATTGCCATGACAGGTGCTGACGACTGGACAGTGGACATTGAAACGAAGGGCCTGCCGGAATTGAAACAGCATTACGCAATGTTGGGAGTTCCTGACAACGTCAATGCGAAGTACATGAAGTTCCCGCACAACTACAATCTGCCCAGCCGCATGATGATGTATGAGTTCTTCAATCGTACACTGAACCTCGGCGTCAAAGACATCGCCGAGCGAGAATACGTGCCGCTGACTCGCGAAGAAACGACCGTCTTCGATGCGACTCATCCCGCTCCACCGAAGACAGAGGATGCCGAAGTCGCGATGCTGCGAGCCACGGACGCGGCGTCGATCAAGCAGATCGCGGCACTCACACCGACTGACGCGGCGGGACTCAAAGAGTATCGACGAGTGATCGGTGGTGCTCTGGAAGTCATGATTGGTCGAGCCTTCCCGGCTGCCGGCGCGACGGAGTTTGAAAAGACAGATGAAGTCTCCAAAGACGGTTACATTCAGTTCACTGGTAAACTCAAACTCAAGGCCCATGGGGAAGAACTGCCGACGGTCTATCTGTTGCCGACAAACTGGAACAAGCAGGCCGTGTTGTGGTTCGACGGCGAAGGCAAGTCGAAGATGTTCTCCAGCGACGGTGCGCCTGTCGCGGATGTGGCTCGATTGTTGAAGGCCGGATACGCACTGGGAAGTGTTGATCTCTATCTCACCGGTGAGTTCACAGAAGACGGCAAGCCGATTTCGCAGATGCCGATCGTAAAGAATCCCCGCGAGTTTGCCGGGTTCACTTTGGGCTACAATCATCCATTGTTTGCTCAGCGAGTTCACGACGTCATGACGCTGACTTCATCCACAAAGCATCATCCGGAGAAGCCCGAAACGATTCACGTCGTGGGCGTCAACGGAGCCGGTGCGATCGTCGCGGCCGCATGTGCTTTGTCCGGTGATGCGGTCAGCTCTGTCGCGGTTGATACAGCGGGATTCCGATTCGGAAAGATCACGGAGATTCGCGACGTGAACCTTCTGCCGGGAGCCGTCAAATACGGCGACGTCCCTGCGTTGTTGGCCTTGTGTGCTCCAGCAAAGCTGGCCGTTGCCGGGGAATCTGCGGAATCAACAGCAGTGGCCGCTGCGGCCTTCAAGGCTGCGTCGGGATCGATTAAGTACCTGCCAGATGCCGAGGCGATTGTGGACTGGCTGTTGGGGTAGGGCGAGCCTGAGTCAAAGTACTCATCTTGCTCCGCAAGATGGTGAATCCACCGCAGCGAGTTTTCACTGCAATGCCCGGGTGCCCTTGAGAACGGTAGGTCTCTTTCTTTGTTCTTCCTCTTGGGCGAATTGTGGTTTCGAGACCAAGGCGCACAGCACTGCTTCTTGTCCAGTTTTCATCACCAAACGGCAAGCCGCGTGTGACACTGTGGCGAAGTGAGTGCAATTCTGCTTCCGCCTCGAGCTTGTTCACTTAGGAACGCCAGTTTCAAATTTATGGCACCGATGTTTGCACTGGCTGGTTGTTAAAGTAGCCGTCTCGCTCCGCCGAGACGAGTCCTTGCAGCCGGCCTGCGGCTGAGGAAACTCCCGATCGATCCTTAGTGCCACTTTATCAACGCTGTATCGATTTGGTAGCCTGTTTTGGCGACCTAACGTGCATCGCAAAAGGCTCATCTCGGCG
>CAIXQV010000560.1 GCA_903921605.1 uncultured Planctomycetaceae bacterium
CCTACACTCTCTCCGGCGGCCTCGCCCGGTTCTTACCCTGTTTACGTCTCATTTCGTCCCCTCTGAACCTGTTACCCATGTTCCCGAACGACTGTTACCCTTGTCCCCGGCCTAAACACTCCGTCGAGACGAGGCCTTACAGGGGTTCTCGATGCTGAGCCACTGAGCGTGCAATCCAAGGTAGACCGCCGCGTCAACTTTCGCTCGTTGACAAGCGAGTTTGGCACGACACTGTGCGCCCAATAAGGCTCATCTTGCGGAGCAAGATGGCTACATTTCAGGGCGAACATAAATTGGATTCGACAATACCCAAATCATGGGTTCGTCGGCAATGTTGAGCCACGCCTCGCAGCGATAAACACCGTCAGTGTCAGCAGGGAACGACAGAGTTCGACCGTCTGACTCATGGATAACAATGCCATTTCGCACGAGCTTCCAATGCACTGGCAACGGCGCGGCGGCATGAAAGTTGAGAGGTTTAGAGATGACGAGCTCACTCCCCATCTCATGTCGCCCCGCAGATGATTCTCCGTAGAAATCAAAACCCGTTGCATCCGCCATCCAGTCGAACGCCACGAAGGCTCGACCATCCTCCAGACATTCACGAACGGACGGCTCGGAATGTTCCTTCAGCAGCATATGAGTCGCGACGTGTCTCAGACTGTTTTCGTAGCGATCAAGATACATACTGAAGATCGGATCGCCCGGCTTTTTGCCCTTGCGAAGATTTTCGCTGTCAGGCAGAAACGCCAAGTCCATTTCAATCAGCTTTTCTCCCAACGCATCTTCCAGTTGTCCTTTCTCACCTTCAGTCCATCGAATCACAAAGCCAACATTTTGATGGGCGTCGTTGGCTGAAACACCTGTGTGCGGAGCTTTTAGACACAGCTCGTCCCAGCGTTTCAGGTAGTCCGCCGGATAGTTCTGCAGGGCAGCAAAGCATTCCTGAGGATACTTGCGAATCAGTTCTGAAAGCTGAATCATCCGAAACGGATTCTTTAGCGCGGAGATCATGTTCTTTTCATCTTTGAAATCGGCGTGAGTATTGTAAATCTCCATGCCAGTCACGCCCTGAATCTCCCAATCCATACGCTCTTCAGGATGAGAGACAAATGCCTGCCCGTCTCTGCCAAGGATCAGATCAGAAAGTTCCTGCGGCGACTTCGGAGTGACACCACGCAGACTGATTGTTGGATAAGCCAGAAACCCCTGCATTTCTGCGCCGGGAATCAGCAGCACGCCATCTCGAAGGCCGCGGTGCCCATCGACGAAAAAGTCATAGTGATCAGCGGGGTGCTCGGTGAACATCACCACGCTGGTGCCGGTCTGCTTCGCCGCCGCAACGATCTCTTCAATCGTGCCAACACTGTCATGCGACCAGTGTGAGTGAACATGCAAGTTGGCTCGATGCTCCTGATAACCGTCCGTTCGAGGAATGTCGACACGTTGATTGCGAAGCGCATCGACGCTGAGTCGGACTGCTTCCAGTCGTTCGGCCTTGAGCTTCTCGAGACCATCGGCGGAAGCCACACCACTGATAATCGCAAGAATCCAGCAAGCCAACGGTACTTTCGATCTGAAGAGCATATTCAACGAAATGGTCACCAGATCATCCTTTGGTCTGCGCAGGCATTGGCCGACTGTAACTCTATGAGGTTTTATCAACAGCACAGGAAGGCCAGGAAAACAGTAAACAACCGCACCAGAATATCGGCGGCTCGACTAGAATGACACTGCGATCGTCGATACGGAAACAATCGAAAAGGTAGAAACATGGATTCGTGGAACATGCTGTTGCAGATTATTCTGCTGTTACTGGCATGTTTGCTGGCCGGAAGCCTGATGTCCGCGTTGAAGCAAAGTCCACTGGTCGGATATCTCCTGGCTGGCATGGTCATGGGAGGACCTGGAAGTCTTGCGATTGTCAAAGCTGAGCAACAAATTGAATCGATCGCAGAACTGGGCGTTGCCCTGCTCCTGTTTAGTCTGGGCCTGGAATTTTCGTGGAAACGCGTGATCGGGTTAGGCAAGTCCACCCTGCTCTGCGGCGCCGCGCAGGTTGTGACGACGTTGATTCTGGGAGCGCTGGCATGCCGGCTGTGGGGGCTGCCTTTCACAACATCCGTCGCCATTGGAGCGATGATCTGCCTGAGCAGTACTGCTGCGGTTCTGCGAGTGCTCGTGGACCGAGGGGAAATGGATTCACATTCCGGGCGCAACTCCCTGGCGGTGTTGCTGGTTCAGGACATGGCTGTTGTGCCATTGGCAATCCTGATTCCATTACTGGCTGAGGGCGGAGAACCAGCGGCTATTGTGTCTCGAGTCTTCAGCATTCTTCTGGCGGCATTTGTCATCATCGGCAGCCTGTATTTTCTGATGAACTACGTTGCCGTGCGTGCACTCCAGTCGGC
>CAIXQV010000561.1 GCA_903921605.1 uncultured Planctomycetaceae bacterium
ATGTCGGCAGTCCGACAAAAGAATGCCAAAACAGGTGGAAGTTTCACTGGCGGTCCCTGTTGTTGGGTGAAATCAAGTTGCCATAGATTCTCAGGGCTACTCACCGAACGAGCTCTGGGATTCCTGCTGCAACAGGTTGTCTCTGGATTCGCGGCATCGCGACCAGGTAAACCATCAACGGCCAAGACATGTCATCTGACCCACCACTAAAGCGACGAAAGAAAAGAGATACTGAGAGGGGCAACTCTTCTCAGTATTATCTGATCGCGACTTGCTTTCTGTCAGGTGTGGTCGCTGTGCTCGTTCTGCCGCTGGATAAAGTGCGTTTTGGCAGTGCCTGGGTTGCTGAAAGTGCAGGGCAGTCGGCTCCCGCTGAGCCTGATGATTACACAGAATCCTTCTGGGATCATCCTCGACCTTCTCGTGGTCATGTCGGAGGTCTCAGCAGAGCTGATCGAAATCGCACTGAGGACGACTCACGGTCGGACTTCAATCAGGTTTCAGAAAGCATCTCGGATGAAGATTTCGAAGCACTAACGGACGAAAACGCTGCGGACGAATCAACGGAGCGCGCGGAGCCACTGTTTGGCGACCGAAGATTAACCCCCCGAGAACGCAGTAACCGTTCGCGAAATCGAACTGTGAATCCAGCCTCGTGGCAGACTCAGTCACCTCCGGATGTCCCTGAGCCTCCAGCTGCCGTGTTTTCAGGTTCTGTGATTTCTCAGCCTGCTTTTCCCGCGGCCGGAGCATCCTCAATCATTCAGCCTGGTCCAGCCATAGCTCAGAATTCTTCGGGAGGTGGTGCGGCGGCCGACTCGGCTCGAATCGTCTTCAATTTTGCTGGTGCTCCGTGGTCTGTGGTCCTGCAGAAACTGGCCGAAGAGGCTGGCTATGCTCTGGAAATGAAGGCCAATCCCGCCGGTGTTTTCACGTACACAGATCCTGCCGGCCACAGCGTGGCGGAAGCGATTGACATCGTCAACGGATTCCTGATCCGTGAAGGGTTTATTCTGCTGCGTCACGGTCAGCTGATGCTTTTGGTTTCCGTCGATGATGTGCCTACGCACCTGGTTGAACGACTGACGGAAGAAGAGCTGGAAAACCGAGGACGATTCGAACTGGTCTCTGTTGAGGTCGCGATTAATGAAGCGTCAGCCGCAGATCTGGCGACCGAGCTTCAGCCTCTGATGACGAAGCTGGGAAAGATCATTCCTGTGGCTTCCGCAAATCGCATGGTGGTGACTGATTTGCGAGAGCGGCTGCAGGAGGTTCTCGGGCTGATCAAAACCGGAGATATTGAAACCGCCAGCATTCGCAGCGAAGTCATTACGCTGAAGAACACCAAGGCTGAAGATGTCGTCAAATCACTCCAGCAGATGATGGGCAACGCCGTCGCCGTCGCCGCCAATGGCACCAGTGGCGGTGGTGGTGGTGGCGGTGTGGGCGGCAACGGGGCTCCTGTCGTTTCCGTTGTGGAAACCAACTGCATCATCATTCGCGGACGAGAACCCGCGCTGCAGAAGATTCGCGATCTTGTTTCTGATCTCGATCGCCTGCCGGCGCAGGTTCACATTCAGGCTATGCTGGTTGAAGTTGAACTTTCTGATACCGACGAGTTCGGTGTTGAGCTGGGTGTGCAGGACAGTCTGTTGTTTCGACGAAGTGTTGTGGACGATGTTCTGACAGTCACGGACTCCATTGCTGATCCGGCCACCGGAATCGTGACCACGACGCAGCGAATCGTAAATCAAACGACCAATCCGGGATTCAATTTCAATAATGCCCCGATGGGAAATAATACGGCCGCCAGCCCCAACCGATTCGCGGGACAGGCGATGTCCAACCTCAGCGTTGGCCGTATGAACCCGGACGAAGGTTATGGTGGTCTTGTGCTGGCCGCTGGCAGCGAATCGCTCAGCGTACTCCTGAGAGCACTCAAGGCGAATCGCGAAGTCAATATTCTCAGCCGACCAACAATTCGCACGGTTCACAATCGCAAAGCTTCAATCCAGATGGGTGCCCAGGTGCCTGTTGTGGACGGCGTGTCTTTGGGCCCGACCGGAACAGCCAACCCGGTTGTTCGCCAGGATAAGGCCGGGATCATTCTGGAAGTGACGCCAAAGATTTCAGATACCGGAGTGATCTTCCTGGATGTGAAGGCAGAGAAAAGTGAATTCCGTTCCGGCCCGGGTTCCGGGACTCCGATCTTCACGGACGCAACCAACGGCAACGTGATTGAAGCGCCAATCAAGGACATTACCGAAGCCATTGCGACCGTCAACATCACCAGTGGTCAGACAGTGGTCCTCGCCGGCATGATCACATCGGGGGAAGTTGAGTCGATGCGGAAGATTCCGATCATCGGAGACTGGCCGATCGTCGGTCCGTTGTTTCGTTACGAATACTACACCCATCGCCGCAAAGAGCTGCTGATCTTTTTGACTCCCGAGATCATCTATAACGACGATGATGCGCGTCGCATTTCTCAGAGGGAAATTGAACAATCAAAAATCGACGTGATGTCACTTCCGAATGTGATGACATGTCCTCCTGAAATGCTGTCCGATCCGGAGATTCTCTTTAACGACGCTCAGGCTCCTGCCCCTGGCTTCAAACCGATGAATGACTGGTACTTCCCGACGTTCCGAAAATGGGGACAATCAGAAGAAGAAAATGCACCGGTCATTGATCGCTCGGCCGCTATTGATCAGTTCCTGACACCAGCACC
>CAIXQV010000562.1 GCA_903921605.1 uncultured Planctomycetaceae bacterium
ACTGCTCGGAGGGCTGACGCCCTGCCGCTCGCCGAAAAGGGACGGGCGGAAACGAAAAAAGGGTTCCCGAATTTCTCGGGAACCCTTTTTCTTTTTAAATGGGCAGAGGGGGAATCGAACCCCCGACACCAGGATTTTCAGTCCTGTGCTCTACCAACTGAGCTATCTGCCCAAACAGCGTGTGGAACGGTCCGTAAACTGAGTCGTGCCAAGGAGCTGTTTTCCGGGGCGGGATGTTAGGGGCTCATTCGCGGCTTTACAAGACATCTGGCCCTCATGGCGCAAAAACGAGACAGTTGAGTTGGACGATGACGACAGTTAGGCATGTTTTGCCGAACAAACGTGGCCAGGAATTCTCTCACAGCTCGAAAAATGCTGAAATAATCCCTGAAGGCCGGGCATCCTTTTCCCGTCAGGTGTGATCTTCGGAGGATGGTCGTTGTCGCAGATGGAACCAGAGAGTCCTGCCAGTTCGCAACAATCTCTTGATTGGCAACAAGCGGTCTCCGGAGATTGCGCGGCAACTCGCGAAATAATTGAGGCGGCCTGCGTTCAGTGGGAAGCAGATCTCAAGACATTTCTCGCGGGGGTCCTGAAGGATCGTCATCTGGCAGAAGATGCATTTCAGAAAACAGTCGTGCGGGCGATTGAAACCAGTCAGTCTGGACGGCAGGACTCTTTGCGAGGCTGGTTGTTTCAGGTGGCCTTGAACGAGGCTCGCCAGATGCGTCGGGAGATACGACGCGAAACAGTGCGGCGGCAGAAGTTAATTGATCAAGGTGTTGGTTTGCAGGCCGGGGACGCTTCTGGACGGTCGAACGATTTGATGTGGATGGTGGATGCGGTTCTTGTGAATGATGATTTGGCGATGGCTATTCGTCGCTCACTGGCGAAGTTGCCGGCGGATCAACAGGAAGTGGTTCGGCGAAGGATTTACGAGGGGCAGGGATTTGCCGAGATTGCTGCTGAAATGAAATTGCCGCTGGGAACAGTTCTGACGTGGATGCGTCGGGCGTTGATGCGGCTGAGAGAAGACTCCGGGCTCAGAGAATTGTGGATCAGTTAGCTGATGCTTCCGAAAGACAGGCTGGGATTGTTATGACAAGCAAACTGCAAACTTCAGAGACGACCGGGACCGCGGCCGACGAACGTGCTTGGCGGGCGGCCCAGTACGTGCTCGGTGAGCTTTCCGAATCTGACGCCGATGCGTTTGAACTGGCGATGCTGGATGATGCGGAACTGTGTGAGCTGGTCCTGAATGCGACTCGCCTGCAGGCCGGGATCGCAGTGGCTTGCCGCGAGTCATCTGCCAAGACTGCTTCGGCTGTGGTTAAGCTGTCAGTGGTGGATGCCACGCCCGGATTTATCGCGGTTCGTTCTCAAGTGTCTCGCATCGCGGTCAGTCTGGCGGGTCTCGGACTCGCGGGAATTCTGCTGACTTTTGCCACTGGCTCCGGTGAGCGATCATCGAGGGAGTTGGCTGTTGTGAATGCAGAGACGGTGGATGCTCTTGCGGATTTGATTTCGGAATCGGAAACCACAGAGCTACTGGCATTGCAGGATGTTGAGACGGATGTGGATCCGGCCTTGTCGGAAGTGGCGACTCCGGAATGGTTGTTGATGGCGATCGAGTTGGAAGACGGTAGTGGTCAGCCACAGTTGAATGAGGAATTGGATGTTTATTAGTGACCCGGAGAAGAGGTCGTGTTGCAGAAGCCGTTGAACCACCGGGGTAAACCCGGTGGCGTAGATTTTTGACGGAATGGTTCAGTGCCGAGTAAGTTGATCATCGGAGAGTTGAATTGATGAGACTGTTGGCTTTGTTTTCTGTTGCGATCGTGGGGCTCGGGTCTGGAGTACAGATGCCGTTGCAGGCTTTCGTAGCGCAGACTTCGGCGGATGAGAAAAAGCCTGAGGAAAAAAAGCCCGAGGGAGAGTCCACGGTCGCGGAACCTAACAAGCCGGAACAAGGCGAGAAGAGATCTCGGATAGAAAAGTCCGAGGCAGATCGTAAATCAGCCATGGAGTTTGCAACTCAGCATCATCCGGAGTTGGCTCGTCTGCTGGAGCAGCTTGAGAAATCTCGCCCCAATGAATTCGCTCGAGCCATAAGAGATCTGAATCAGCAATTGCAGCAGCTGGAGCGAACTCGCGAAAAGAATCCGACTCGATACGACGCTCAGCTCCAAAGCTGGAAGCTCGAATCGCAAATTCGAGTGCTTACGGCGCGGTGGTCGTTAAGTCGTGATGCGGAACTGGAAACGCAGATCCGGGGTTTACTGAAGCAGCGTCGCGAAGCGAAAATGGCTCAGTTAAAGGCGGACAAGGAACGTCTACTTGAGCAACAGCGAAAGATTGATGAGCAGTTAACGGCGCTGTCGGATCCGATGGATTCGCAGGTGGATAAAGAATGGGAGCAGCTCGCAAAGAAGGCGGGGAACCCGAAAAACAGCGGCAAGAAGGCTTCCGGGCCCCCGGTTGCTGCGGACAAAAAGTAGATTACGTTTGTTGATTTTGAAAAGGCGTTTGTCATGCAGATCAGCATCAAACAATGGATTTCCGTCGCCGTATTCGGACTGGCTGTGGCCGTCGGATCGTTGATCGGGGTTGCTCAGGAGCAGACTGCTCCTGCTGTGACGACGGAAGTTCTCAAAGCTTCAGCAGAGGTGACGGCCTCTGTTTCTCAGCGCTATGTCAGTGCGGAAGCTGGCGGGGAATCGCCGGATTTTCAGAAGCACGTTGTTCCGTTGCTCGGAAAGCTGGGATGTAACGGCCGTAGTTGTCATGGATCTTTCCAGGGGCGAGGCGGATTTCGAATGAGCCTGTTTGGATACGATTTTGTCCTCGATCATGACGAATTGTACGGTCGTCTGGATCCTGAAACTCCGACAGAGAGTTTGATTCTGGCAAAGCCATTGATGCAGATTCAGCATGAAGGTGGCCAGCGCCTGAAAGAA
>CAIXQV010000563.1 GCA_903921605.1 uncultured Planctomycetaceae bacterium
ATCGACCGGATCGCTGCGAACCGCGTGCAAGAAAAAGAAATCCCACAAGAGCAACCATGCTTATGAAGCCACGACATGAGGCCAGGCGTGAACTGCTCAAACGAAGAGGCGATAACTAAGTGCCATTCGTCGATGTGACCGGAGCAGCTTATTGTCAAGCGCGAGGGCGATCTGGGCAGGCTCACTACGGAATAGTTTAATGCTCTGGCTCCGGATCCCGTGACGTCTCCAACTAGAGTTTCATCACGTGGGATCTGCGACAAGCACCCACTGCCCAGCTGGATAAGGATGGCAGCGAACTTAACGAAATTCCTCGCCGCACACGTGGCGGACGGACTGCAGAAGGTCGACGCTCCAGAACTCCAACGACTTCGGTAGATCTGCACGTTCTGCGATCAGCAAAACGACGATCGGTGTAGTGTATGTCTGGTTGCTTCCTGGCGGGAAAGGCGTCGTGGCGATCCAGCGGATGTCCGCTCGGGAAATGGAACCAGAAACCGGTGGTGTCGCATGTTGAGTCAACTGCCATTTGTGAGTTGTCTGTGTCCCACGTGTCGGCGGCCAAAGCTGCTCGAGAACTCCATCGCCTGTTTTCTGGCCCAGGACTATCCGGCCGATCGACGCGAACTCATCGTGCTCGACGACGCTGGCGAACTGCAGAATCAAACCGGTGACGGCTGGCAAGTCAGTAGCATCCAACGCCGCTTCCGATCGCTGCCGGAGAAGTTCGATGCTCTGGCCGGATTCGCGCGGGGTCAAGTTCTGGTGGTTTGGGAAGACGACGACATCTACCTGCCCCATCACATCAGCAGCCATGTCAAAGCCATGGAAGGCCATCTCTGGTCGAAACCCTCCAAAGTCCTCAGCGACTACACTGGCGAGATTCAGGAAGAAGATACCACCGGCTGCTTCCACGCAAGCCTAGCCCAACTTCCCCAACTGGAAAGAAAATTGGGCGACGGGAAAATTTCTGCCTGCATTTTCTTCGAGGGCTTTTCGTAAGTCGTTGGTGATTGGTTCTAGACGCGATGTAGTGAGAAGAAACGCTCTGGCGGGCCGAGAATGACGCGATAGCATGCTCGGCTATGTTTATTCGCCAGTACTTCAAGAATTAAAATGGTCAGCGCACAGCGTACTGGGCGCTCGTCGAATCGTATCGAACGGCGACCGGGCCGCGGCAGCGAGTGGTCGCCTGGCTCGGCAAGCTTGATGAAGCCGGACGGCTCGGAATACTTCGCGCTGCCGAAGAAGCGAAGCAGGCTGCTGCGCAGGATAACCAGCACGGCCGCCAGCAGCCGCTCAATCATCAACTGCAGTTTGAATTCGACGATGACCCGACGCCGCAACCTCGCTGGGTGGAAATCAATGCTGCCGGAGTCCGCGTCGAGAATCTGCGTCAGTTTGGTGGACCATGGATGGCCCTGCATTTGATCCGAACATTGCAGCTCGACACGTTTTTACAGAACGTGATGGAAGAGGGCAAAGAAACCGTCCCGTGGGATGTCACATCACTCATCCTCATCGTCGCGAGACTGCTTGAGCCTTCCAGTGAGCTCTATGTCTCTGAGCAGTGGTATCCGAAAACATCAATGCCTGATCTGCTCGGTGTGAGCGAAGACCAGGTCGATGACAATCGTCTGTATCGATGTCTCGACAAGCTGCTGCCGCACAAAGAGGCACTCGAAGTTCCTCTGAAGAATCGCATGGGCGAACTGTTTGATCTGGAATATGACCTGCTGATGTATGACGTCACCAGCACCTTCTTTGAAGGTCGCGCCGACTTCCCGCTGGCTCAGCGAGGCTACTCACGAGATCAGCGAAGTGACTGCAAACAAGTCTGTATTGCACTGGTTGTTTCAAAGTGCGGCATCCCTCTGGGCTATGAAGTCTTCGCGGGTAACACGGCGGATGTCAGCACTGTGGAACACATCGTGGAGATGATGGAAGCTCGCTATGGAAAGAGCAATCGCATCTGGGTGATGGACCGTGGGATGGTCAGTGAAGACAATATCGAGTTCCTTCGTGATGGTGGCCGACGCTATATCATCGGCACTCCGAAGTCGATGCTGAAGAAATTTGAACAGGACATCCTGAAAGACGACTGGCACAGCATCCGGGATGGTCTGGAAGTGAAGTTTGTGACGATGCCTTCCAGTGATTCTGCCTGCATACAAAACGTTACACCAGAGACATCTTCCGGATCGCCCGAACGTTTCATCCTGTGTCGCAGTCGTGAACGATCAAAGAAGGAAGAAGGGATCACGCAGCGATTTGAAAAGAAGATCGTCGATGGCCTGACTCGCATGAAGGCGCGTTGCGAGAAGCAGAAACGCGAACCGATGACAGTCGAGCGTGAGATCGGAAGACTGCTGGGTCAGAACACTCGCGCGTCGAAACTGTTCGATGTGAAGGTGACGAAGACTGACACGGGTGCGGCTCGCATCGAATGGTCAAAGATCGAAGCGTCGCGCGACTGGGCGACTCTGAGCGCAGGCTGCTATCTACTTCGCACGAACGTCGCGGATTGGTCGGATGAAGACATGTGGAAAGCGTACATTCAGTTGACGGAAGCCGAGGCTGCCTTTCGAATTCACAAAAGCGATCTGTCACTGCGGCCGATCTTGCACCAGAAAGAGGACCGCGTACTGGCTCACATTTTTGTGTGCTTTGTCGCATACGTGCTCTGGAAGACCCTCGGCCAGATGTGCTCGAAAGCTGGCCTTGGCAACGAACCCCGGCGGATCCTGGCCGAACTGTCTGACATCCGCTCGATGGACGTGGTGCTGCCAACCCGCTCCGGACCAGAGATCCGGACCCGCTGCATTTCAAAACCCACGGACCACCAGCAGATTCTTATCGAGAAACTGGGCCTCAAACTGCCCTCCAAAATAATCCAACGCAAAATGTAGTGAGAAAAATGGACCAGAATCCTCAGAAAAAACAGTGTTTCTGAAACGAGTTGGGGAAGTTGGGCTAGCGTTTACGCGCCAGGGGCTTGAGCGAGCCGGCGGTTGGCCACTTACTCATCGAGGTGACTTTGATCAGCAAATCATTGCTCGGCTCAATGCTGTCGGTGTTGCCGGAGATCCCTGTCAGTGGGCTCGTCCGTCCTATGACTTTCGCTGGAGTTCAACCGTGGCTTACCACGGACAGGCAATGATGCTAGGGCCGAAGAGCCGTTCGTCGTGCAAATGTCGGGTGATCTCTTCGCTGACATCCGAATGCAGTCATAGCTCGGTTCCCTTTTTGATGACAGCCGCCTTATTCGCTCTTTGTTTACCGCCCAGCCGAATGCTCCGGCAACATTCGGCACCTCTCGGCTACGCAGCAAAAACTATCCAAGACCGTGAACTGGGCTGCCTTCACTGAGGTGATGCCGAAGTCCCTGATTGTTGGACACGTATTCCTGAGTGTGATCTACACCCAGATGATGCAGGATCGTCGCCGACAAATCGGCTGGAGATACGGGACTATCCGTCACATATCCAGCATGTCGATCAGTAGTGCCGTAGACCTGACCACCACGGACTCCGCCACCGGCCAGCAATGCGGTGAAGGCATGAGGCCAGTGGTCGCGACCTGTCTTCCGAGTGTTCGAGCTCTGCGTGAACTGACCGAGCTTTGGAGTCCGGCCAAATTCGCCCACTGCGACAACCAACGTTGTCTCCAGCAACCCATGATCATCAAGATCCTGCAGAAACGCCGGAAACGCCTGATCGAATATTGGGCACAAGAGGTTCTTCAGCTTGGCAAAATTGTCCTGATGCGTATCCCAGCAGGTATTCGTCCCGTCGATCTTCGTTTCGTCTTCCCAATTGATCGTGACGAGCGAAACTCCGGCTTCGACAAGTCGCCTTGCCATCAACAGACTCTGACCCACTGATGTTCGCCCGTACTTGTCACGAAGTGACTCGGGCTCCTGCTTCAGATCGAGGATTTCCCCAGCCCTGTGCTTCAGAAGTGAAAACGCTCGCTCGCGATGTCGCTCCACATCGTTCACCAGTTTCTCTGAATAGATCTGCCTTTGATCTCCCGGCTGTAACTGATTGAGCAACTGTCGACGGCTTTCGATACGGTTCAGTGGCGCGGTCTCGTGCCAGTTCAGGCCGTCAACGGCGAAGTCACCATTTCCGGAACCCTGAACCAACATCGCATCGTGACGTTCGCCCATCCGCCCTCCAGTCTGGCCGGCGATTCGGCGACTCTGTCCGGGAAACTGCAGATACCACGGCAATACGACGGACGGAGGCAACCCGGTCGCCGAGCTTCCATACCGCATCATCATTGAACTCAGTGACGGCCAATCCTCCGGAGTCGCTTCATCGGTGATCGGCGCCGAGTGATAGGGTCGGCCGCTGAATATTTCGCTGCAGGCTGGTCCATGCACGTTCATTCTGTGCTGCATTGATCTCAGCAAGCACAGCTTGTCCATTTGCTGACCAAGTCGCGGAAGGTGTTCGCAAATCTGAATGCCGGTTGTTTTCGTAGCAATCGGCTGAAACTCACCGCGGATCTCGGCCGAGGCATTCGGCTTCATGTCCCAAAGGTCAATCTGACTTGGACCACCAAACAGAAACAAGAACACGCAAGAATTCTGTCTCCGCTTCTCCATCGCGGAGTTCGCTGCTTTTGCAGTTCGCAGTTTTGCCAGTTGTGTTGCCGTCAGCCCGAGCGCTGACAATCCGCCAACGCGCAGCATTTCTCTTCGCGATGATCCCGATTGCATTCCACCTAACTGCTGCAGCCATTGATGATCTATTGTGAACACTATTGTCGACCTTCGTTTTTCCACCACCGAAGTTCATTCGCGCCGCGTTCAGCGCAGGCCACGATATCCAGTCTTCCGTCATGATCGAGATCTGCCAGAATCACCGTCACGGCGTTCGGCCAGTTGACTTTGATCGCATGATACTGCCAATCCCGCGTGGAATCACCATTGTTTTCGAACCAGCCCATGCGTCCCTGTGGACCCCAACCGGTGGCCACGACATCCTGATCTCCGTCACCATCAAGATCGCCTGCGACGGCCTCAAATCCCTGTGGAAAGCTGGATGCGATCGAGTGTTTGTGCCACTCGACGGCGGTTCCCGGTCGTCCCACGTTTTCGTACCAGGCCACTTGATGAGACTCGGGTGACTCGTTGCCCACACCGGCTGCAATCCCAAATGCCATCACCACATCCAGATCTCCGTCACCATCAAGATCCGTCGGATGACCATGGGCTGGCGCCAGTGTTGTGTCGTCAATCACAGTTTTCACCCAGCGGTCTGACGCGGGTTGACCGGAGTTCGCATACCACATGACTTGATTGCCTGTTCTGGATGTCCCAAGCAGGTCTGGTTTTCCATCTCTGTTGAAGTCGGCAACAGTGATCGTACGTGTCTCTCCCACCATGCCTTCAATCTCATGGCGAACCCACTGCGTTGTTCCTGCAGGTTGCCCCGGATTCTCGAACCAGTCAAACCGATTTCCGAATCTCCAGCTGGAGGCCGCAATATCCAGATCGCCGTCCGCATCAAAATCTGCCAGAGCGACGTCGTAAGATCCTGGCAATTCTCCGGGAGAACACACGCGATAAAGTTTCCACGGCCGACCGACGGCCTCAGAGCCCGGATTTTCGAACCAGCGAACGTCCCACTTCAGGTTGTCGACGATCACCACATCCGGAAGGCCGTCGCCGCTGATGTCGCCGATGGCATGTCGTTCCAGCCGTACCGGCTGAGTATTCTCCATGGCATACTTCTGAATGAAGGACTGCTGAAGGCGACCATGTCCATCATTTTGAAGCAGATACAGATTGCTGTGTGGTTCAGCATCCGCGCTGGTCAGATCAAGATCACCGTCCCCGTCCAGATCAGCCGCCGCGCAGGCATAGGAATATGTGTAATTCCCCAGCAATCGCTGCTCCGTCAACCGCAGTGGGCCAGATTGAAAAGTCGTTGCCGCTTCCGGTTCAGCCGATGGCTCTCCACTGGGAATCAGCAGCGTCGACAGCACCTGAGCGTAGACGCGATGGCCGAAGTCGTTGGGATGATTGACACCGTTGCCAGTTTGATCCCAGTCTCTCTTGAGTTGCAGGAATTCTGTCCAGATCGACGTCAGATCTGCGATCGCCACTCCTGGCTTCGACAAACTCCTCAACGCGTTTCGGTACTGCGGAAACAACGGCTGCTGCAAACGGACCCAGTCTGGATTGCCGAGCATTGACGCGACAAGAATGAACTCAACTTCCGGCAGTCGTTCGCGAATCTTCGCCATCACGGCTTCTGTATTGGCGTGGTATTCGTCAGCAGGTCGGCCAGCGGAATCATTCATTCCAAACGCGATGATCACCAGGTCCGGATTTGGTTCGACCACCTTGTCGATCGCATTGAGCACCCAGCTTGTGTCGGTACCACTGACCGATGGATTCGTGACTGTGATCATTCCTTGAAATCGCTCGGCCAGATTTCGACGCAGCAGTTCAGGATACGGCGGCTGAAAGGGAATTCCTTCTGCCCAGCCCGAAGCATTGCAGCCAGCGGAAATACTGTCGCCGACAACAACAATCGCAACCGGCCTTTTGTTCAGAAGCCTGCTGACCGTTCGCGGCAGCGACGTCGGATCGAATTTCGGAACAGTGGCTTTCCACAGATCCGGAGCGTGCGTGTAGGTGACGCAGGTTTGCATCTCTGCATATTCCAGCCGTGATCCGAAAAAAATCTCGCCGTTGCCGTCCCGATGAGTCAGTTCATACTTCTGTGACTTTGCCGGGCGTCGCAATTTCTGAATTGTCCGCGACGGAATTCGGGAATCTCGCGGGAGAATGATCTCCCGGGAATCACGATGCCAGAGAAAGTCCCGACCCTCGTCGTAAATGATCGTGCCGGTTGAATCCTGAAGAATTGGCGCTTCGAGAATCGGGAACAGCAC
>CAIXQV010000564.1 GCA_903921605.1 uncultured Planctomycetaceae bacterium
ATGGGCGCTGAGGGACTCGAACCCCCGACCCCCTCGGTGTAAACGAGGTGCTCTAACCAACTGAGCTAAGCGCCCGGTGTCTGCGTTTCAGACAGGCGGAAGTATCGGCGGTTCGGGGGATGTTTTCAAGTCAGCTTGAAAACTCGTCCAGATTCGTGCCAGTTTTGGTGATACGGGGTCGTCAGAACCCGCCAAATACGCAGCGGCTGCTCAATCGGGACAGGTTTCTCAGCGTTTGCAGCAATCATGGAGTTCTGGCTGAGGATAGGCCGTCGAAGGCTATTGCCGTCCGGATTCTACGGTGGCCCGCTGCATACTCGGCCCAAAGTTGGTGGACGTTAGTTCGCTCAGAGACTTGACTTCGGAGAGGCTGGGAGTGTGCAATCTGCATGTTGGGGGACTCTAAACTGTTCAATGGGGATACAGTGTCAATGTGGCGGAGGATCACTATCGCCTGCGGCTTGCCGTTAAATGATCTTCAGAACCGCCTCCTGGCAGCCTTCAGTTCATCGCCGGAGAATTTGACGTCATGCGAAAAATGATTGTGCTGCTGGGAATGCTGGTTGTTGGCTCGACGAACTTGGATGTGAGTCTGGCCGGGCCGCCGATTGCAATCGACACGATCCAGCGCGCGGAGCCGGTGAACTTTGAGAAGGAGATTCTGCCGATCCTGCAGAAGAACTGTTTCGCTTGTCACTCGGCCAGCGAGAAGCAGGGCAGTCTGATTCTGGAGTCGGCTCAGGGAATTCTGAAGGGCGGCGATACCGGGGCGGCTGCGGTTCCGGGGAAAGGACTCGAGAGTTTACTGCTGAAGGTCGCGTCGCATCAGATTGAACCAGTGATGCCCCCGGAAGGAAATGATGTTGCGGCGAGCAATCTCACTTCGAAAGAACTTGGATTGCTCAAGCTATGGGTTGATCAGGGAGCGATTGGTTCCGGTGGAATTGATTCGCTCTCGCCGAAACAGATGAATCGACTGCCTCGTGGATTGGTTGCGGTACAGAGCCTGGCGTTGACTCAGGATGGCCAGTACGTGGCGTTTGGACGAGGCAACCAGATTCTGTTGCATCATGTTCCGACCGGCCAGTTGTTGACTCAACTGACGGACCCCGCGCTGGCAGATTCGTCCGGAGGAGCTCATCGGGATCTTGTGCAATCGTTGACGTTCAACGTTGATGGCGACTTGCTGGCGTCGGGCGGTTTTCGAGAAGTGAAGTTGTGGCGGCGACCAAAGGACGTTCAGAAGCTCAACATCGCGGCCGGAGTGAACGCGTCAGTGATGGCGACTAGTGCGGATCGAAGTTTGATCGCTGCCAATGGGCCGAACAATACGATTCAGATTCGTCGAGTTGCTGATGGAGTTGCCGGGCCGGTGATGACAGGCCACACCGATGTTGTTACGTCGGTGCGATTCACGGAAGATGGAAGCACTTTGATTTCAGGATCTCTGGATCAGTCGATCTGCGTCTGGAACGTTGCCGACGGTGCGATGTTGGGCAAAATTGAAACGCCGACACCGATCAATGTTGTTGAACTTGTCAAGATGGCGGAGGCCACAGAACAGAGTCCCGCACCGCAGTTCTGGATCGTCTCCGGCGGCGGTGACAATGTGATGAGGGTTTGGGAAATGCCGGCCGCGACGCATCGCTCGTCGGCTTCCATCGTAAATCTGGAACGCACCATATCCAGTCGCGATACCCATTTGTTGGCAATGCTCGACAATGCCGGAAATGTTCGCATCATTTCGGTGCAGCCGACGCAAATCAATGTCGTTGAGAAAGACATCGCAGCGTGGAGAGTTGAAGGAGGCATTTCTTCACTGGCGTTTGTCCGTCGCGCGGGGACTGTGGAACCGAATGCAGATAATCTGAAAGATTGTTATGAAGTGCTGATTGGAACTCCCGACGGTTCCGTGCAGGTCTGGAGTTTGGCTGACCAGAAAATGCTGAGCGTGTGGAAGGCCGGCAGTTCGCCAATTCGATCGGTGGCTGGCAGCGTGGACGGGACCATGGCTGTCACCGGCGCGGAAGATGGATCGACCTATTTATGGAAGATGAATCATCCGGCCTCGGTGCCTTTAGAAACATCGGCTGGAGAAACCTTTGCTGTTCCGGTAACAAGCCCGTCGCGGAAGCAGATTGCCAGCACGGGAGTGAAAGACGGTCAG
>CAIXQV010000565.1 GCA_903921605.1 uncultured Planctomycetaceae bacterium
CCCAGCGTGGCGAGGTCGATCGTGGTGAGAAGTGTTCGGGGCTCCAACGCCTGCACTGCCATTCGGATTCGCGAGTACCGACCGCGACGCTGATCTGACAAGTTGCGCTCGCTGGCGAAAAGATTCTTCAGGATCTCGGAAATCTGCAGACTCAGTTTCATACCCCGACAACTTTCTTGCACTCAGCACATCGAAGGTCAAAAAATACCGTCCCAGCCTCGTTCACAAGCTGGTTGTCGGTACGCAAGGGGTCCGCGAGTGCATCTTGCATCAGTGGATCGCCTTGTAATCGTGAGCTACATCCTACCGTACGAGGAGAACGCACGCCATTAAGTTTCGGCCGATCTACGCCTTGCCCGGGTTACGGAAGAGCAAGGAAAAACTGATCATGAACGGCTTGTCCCGCGACATTTCCATGCTGTTTTGCAGTTCAGTTTGCCAATGAGCCTTCGTCACCAATACGAAGAACGCGGCGAATTTCGTCCGTTTTGAAACCCAGAGCCTCGGGCCGCACGACACCAGGCAGACTGATTACGTCATAGAGTTCCGTTACAACACCCTCAATACGCAACCAGTGGACGACGTCGCCGGAATTCAGATCAATGATCTGAATTCCACAGCGAGCTTCCGCATCACTCGCCTTCAGATTCTGATCCAGCTCCAGTCCGGAAAACGTCCGGTTCTCTCGTGACTTCGACATCCCGAGGATCGCAAAGTCGCCATGAAACGCGAGGCCTCGGAGATAGCCAGGGCAGAACGCCACCTTTTCGAGTTGGCCGGTTGCACGGTCAATGAATCCGAAATGTCCGGTGCCAGAGTTCAGCAGCCAGAGCTTGTCGCGGTAGACTCGCGGAGAATGCGGCATAGAAAGTCCGGTCGCGATGATCTCGTTTGTCTGCACATCAATCACGCAGCCGCCGTCATGACGCCGATCACGCCAACCGTCCGCAACATCCGACTGGCTGACCGCCGTGACGTATTTGGCCCGGCCATTTTCCAAAGCCAGCCCATTGAGATGACAGCGATCCTCTGCTGCCAGTCGACTAAGAAACGGTGGCTTCCAGAGTGGAATAAAGCTGTGAGTTTCACTAACCGTGGCCAAACAGCCGAACAGCGTGTTCACAAATACGATACGACCACTGGCTTCAACTGCGACATCGTGTATATCAAGATCGCCGGTTGTGTAGCCGAGTTGAGGGACGAACAGCCGATCATGTCCGGCGGACAGTTGTCCAGGCAAAAGCACATTTTCCATTCGCCAGAGCTGATACAATGAGGACATCCATAACGTTTGCCCATCGCTCCACAATCCAAGACAACGGTTGAAAGTGCGTTCAAACACTGCCAACCGATGATCGGACTGTAATCCCAGCAGGAACAGCTTTCCGGCTTGATACGTGGTAAAGCTCAGGCTGAGCTTCTGTTCCAGCATCCAGTTGGTGAACTGACGCGAGGCACTGATTTCTAACGCCGGGACGGTCGACATGTATTCTCCTGTTCTTCAATGGGGCGTCATTGGAATCGATTCCACGCTGTGAGTCTACGGAAGGCCAGGGTACTAAACCAGGCACCACGCTAACCAACCCCTTCGATGCCAGTGCTGTCTCTGTTGTCGCCGCCGGACCGCGATGAATCGCGGCAGTGCAATTCAACTCGTAAAACGACCTCCGCGACTCTCATTCAGCGATGCGCGTGGCAGATCGCTGATGTCCGGCATTGGTGCCCGTCCCTCAAGAGGGAGCCCTGACTGTGTACTCCGCAGGAATCCCTCTCGCCCGAACGAAACCGAGCAGAAATGGCGCTGCGTCGATCCCTCACTCCGACGGCTATTTGGCCTGTGGCTTGGCGCGTCAGTGGTGCACGGTGATGCGACATCGAGATGATTCGCCAAGTCGGCGGAACTCCACCACATGGCGTGGTCAGGTCTAACACAGATTGAAGTCCGTTGAACCCGAACATGATCGCGACATCGGCATAAAACCGCCCCAGTCCAAACTACTCATGAGGGTGTGACATGTTTGAGATTCGAAGGAATTGACGAAGCATCGCTTTAACAAACTCCTCCAAGCAACATGCCCCTCGAACCTGCTCCGGTGAGACCGACCAATGCGAATTGGGCCCCAGCCGTTCACTGCTCCGGTCACATCGACCCCGGGAGCGAACGCTGTGTCCACAATCCCGCAGGTGCAATCAAATTGATTGCAAGCAACGCATGCTTTCTGGCCTGTCCCGCAAGTGCCAGAACCCAGTTGAGTCAACGATTCTGGAGGAAGATATTCCAGTGTCGTTACTCACTCAGGTTTAAGCGACATGAGTGAGTAACTGCCGGTGGGAAACTGACCGCTATGATCGTGACGTCCCCAGTGAACAGCAATCGCTATGCCTTGAAGGTTGATCTCAGCGGCGTAGCAAACAGGTTTTGCAAATACGTTTCCGTCGAAATCAAACGAAGCGTCGAAATCCTGCGGACACTCATGTTAATCCAGCCCCGAGCTTCAGACGATTCGCCCAGAATTCCGGACACATAACCCCGCGACGGCATATATCACCTTCTGCAGCGACTGATGAATTGCTGTTTGCAGGAAGGCAGATCCGGTATGAAAGTACGCACCATCAAAACACTGACTCCCGAAGAGCGTCGCCGGAGTGTGGCCGCAATTCTTGGACTGGCCGTCCGCAGGATTCTGCGGGATGAGTCGAATTCCAAAGTTCTGAGCACTGACGTTTCGAACAGAGTTGAACTCGTTCTCGAAAAACGGCTCAGTGTGTCTCGTGTGGCCGATGCATCAAGCACGGCGTAACGATTGAGGGACGCAGACCATGACGAATCATCAACGC
>CAIXQV010000566.1 GCA_903921605.1 uncultured Planctomycetaceae bacterium
AAGAATCCCAAAAGCACGCTGTCAGGAGCTGCCCCGGAGATTCGAACAGCCGAACATCTTTTTATCGAACTCGAACAGTTGCATGAATTCCTGAATGAGTGGACTCAGGATGGTTCTCATCTGCAGCCTGAGATCGCCAATTATCTCAAAGGACATTTTCTGGGAGAGCCCCTGCGAGACTGGGACGTATCCCGACCCGCGCCGTATTTTGGATTTGAGATCCCGGATAAGAAGGGACACTATTGGTACGTCTGGTTTGATGCTCCGATCGGCTACATGGCGTCCACGCACGAATGGTGCAAACGCAATAACCAGAATCTTGATGACTGGTGGAGCAGCAAGTCCTCGGCGGAGATTCATCATTTCATCGGCAAGGACATTACGTATTTCCATACGCTGTTCTGGCCCGGCATGCTGAAGACGGCAGGCTGCAATCTTCCCAAAAAGGTTCATATCCACGGATTCCTCACCGTAAGCGGCGAGAAAATGTCCAAATCGAAGGGCACGTTTGTGATGGGCCGGACCTATCTCAATCATCTGCCCTCCGCAGCACTTCGCTACTACTATGCAAGCAAACTGGGAACAGGTCTCGATGACATCGATCTGAACCTTGACGAGTTTGTGTCCCGATTCAACTCCGACCTGGTCGGTAAAGTTGTCAATCTGGCCTCACGCTCGGCCGGGTTCCTCGCAGGACAAACGCTGAGCGATTCGTACCCTGATGACGGCGGGCTCTTTGCCGCTGCCGCCGAAAAGGGTGAACTGATTGCCGAGCATTTCGAGAACTGCAATTACAACGCAGCCACTCGCGAAATCATGGCTCTGGCGGACAAAGCCAATAAGTTTGTCGACGATCGTCAGCCGTGGGTGATTCGCAAGGATCCGACAAAAGCCGACGAACTCCGCGACGTCTGTTCGATCACTTTAAATCTCTTCCGACAGATCGTGACTTATCTGGCCCCGATTCTTCCAGGCCTGGCAAAACAATCCGAAGAACTGCTTAATCGACCAATCACAAACTGGTCCGACGCACAAACCCCACTGACGGGAACGCTCGTCAGCCCATTCACTCACTTAATGAAACGCATTGAAACGAAACAGGTTGAAGCGATGATCGAAGAAAGTAAAGAACAGATGGCCGCTGAACAGGGCGCTGCTGAACCAGTTGCACCAGCTGCGGAAACTCCGGCCGTCAGCTTCCATCCGGCGGACTCATGGAAAGATGCAGGAGTCGCATTGGCCAATGAGCCGCTGGCCACCGAATGCACCATTGATGATTTTGTAAAAATCGACCTGCGTGTCGCGCGAATCATTGAGGCGAATCATGTGCCCAGTGCCAACAAGCTGCTGCAACTGACTTTGTCACTGGGCGGCGGGGAAACTCGCAACGTCTTCGCCGGAATCAAGGCGGCCTACAAGCCCGAAGATCTTGTCGGCCGACTTGTTATCTGCGTCGCCAACCTAAAGCCGCGTCAGATGAAGTTCGGGCTCAGCCAGGGCATGGTCTGTGCCAGCGGAAGTGGTGGACCGGAAGTGTTTCTGCTGACTCCGGATACAGGCTCTGTTCCTGGCCAGCGAGTACACTAAGCAGTGATTCACGTAGGATGGGCATTCTTGCCCGTCGAAACTCAGTCGGACAAGAATGTCCAACCTGCATCGTAGATGTTTGAAAACGCACGAGAGTTCCGGAGGCATAACGGCCTCCGGACTTCTTATCCCGGTGAAACTTCGATGCGTCGTGGCTTGGCCCGTGCGGCTCGAGGCAAGTCGACTCTCAAAACGCCGTTGGTCAGTTTCGCCTGAATGCGTTCATGATCAACCTCATCGCTCAGGATGAACGATCGCAGAAAGTCACCCAGCTGGTACTCCTGGTGGATCACTGAGATCGGCAGAGCATCCGTACGTGAGATTCTTCCAAACAAGGTCAGCTTGTTGTCCTGAACCTGCAGATCCAATCCCTCCGCGGTAACACCCGGCAGATCCGCGTAGAGAACCAGCCCATCGGGCGTTTCATAGATATCGATCGGCGGATTAAACAGCAGACGCGGACCCACATTCGCCTGTGACTCAGCAGACGGAGTCAGATCGGGCGTCGCCGAGGCAACGGGCTGTTGAGTTTCTTCCGGTCGGCTGAGATCTCGAGATTCACTCATGGGACTAACCTTCGTTCACTTTGATCTGACGAGGAGTCGTTGACGGCGCCTTCGGCAACGTCACTTTCAAAATCCCGGCGGAGTAATCTGCCCGCATTCCCTCTTCGTCAACTCGATCGGGAAGCTGAATCGTTCGCTGCCACGGACCATGGAACCTTTCCTGCCTGCGGAAAGTGTCTTCCCGCGCCTCTTCAGGAGGTAGCCGATTCCCTTTGATCGTCAGGTAACCGGAAGCCGTTGTGACCTCAAGCTGTTTCAAGTCCACGCCCGGGATTTCAGCAACGAGCACATAGCTGTCTTCCATTTCCAGCAGATTAATCTGAGGAAATCGGCGACCAAACCGGACGCCGTGCAAAGTCAAACTGACGCCCTGCAACAGACGATCGACTTCTCGCTCAAGATCGCGGAACGGATCCCACGGCTGGCCCCAGCGAAAAATTGGCATTGCTCACTCCGAAAACGACAGCGTCCTCTGACAGATCTGAAGAGAGAATCGAAGGCTGCACACCATGTTCCAATTCTTGGAACTCCCCGGCATGGTACGCCATGCCCGAAGAAAAACGCCGTAAATCATTAGAGAAAGGGGTTTTGCGTCAAATTCAGCGTCTCCAGGGGTTGGCGATGTTCGCCTGCCAAATTGCCAGATCGTGTTTTCTCAAATCTTGCGGCATCAGAAGGGTTTTATGGCGGACTCTGATGCCGTCCGGCCCTCTATCAACAGAAAGCACTCCGCTTCTCGCTGCTCGGGCGAGGGTTGAGGCCGCAAGGAAGCACTCTTAAAGGCAATCCGGAATCCTGCTGGTGTTATGTGCAACAATGGTTTTCGCGCGTGCGGAGAGGAACTCAGGGTATTCGATCATGTTCAACGACAGCGGCAAGAGCGACCTCTCATCGAACGATGAAAATCGGCATGGCGATCCCAATGCGCGTCGCGAGTTATTCTTTGTCACCGGCGACCGAATTTCAGGACGCCGAATGAGGAGCACCTTTCCAACATCTTTGCCCGCCTCCAGTGAAAAACTCCCGTCCGACATCGCAGAACAGAAGAACGAGCATGACTTGGCCAAATAAGGATTGAAGGGGCCGGTCACATTCTTTGCCTCGACGATACGAACCGAATCGATTAGGACGGCGATATGGGCTGGCCTGGTGCGCCACTCATCACCGCGATCACAGCCGATTTTTCTATGGCCCCCTACGCCA
>CAIXQV010000567.1 GCA_903921605.1 uncultured Planctomycetaceae bacterium
CATCGCAATGTTGAAGCCAGTCGCTAAGAAATATTGGATCCCCAGCGGCAATGTCAGCCATGCGACAATCAGGAAAATGGCCAGCAGAGTTGCGCGAACCTGAGAGCGGATCTTCACCCCCAGCCACATGGAAAACCATGCTGTCAGCGGCAGGTAGATCAGAACGAAAACAGTTGACCACAGGACATAATCCCAGCCGTAGTTCTTGAACCACTTTTCGAACAAGTAGATGCTGAGAAACGGAACGCACAGCACACAGATCAGTCGCCTGACGCCCTGGAACTTCTGCAGGATAATGTTGCGTGCCGAAATTGGCGTTGTGAGCAATACGTCAAGAGTCTGTCGTGATCGCTCCGACGAAACCAGGCCCGCCGCATGAACGGCGACCATGGCGACAGACACACCCCACAGCACATAGAGCAGCACGGACACCGTGTTGACCGACGTTCCACCGCTTGGTCCGCGTATTAACTGAAACGTCCACAGCAACGGCAGTTCCAGCACGACCAGCATGCGGAACAGATAGCGCACCGTCCCCAGCGATTTTTTTGACGTCTCACGCCATGCGACCGGCTCTGTTCCCGGCAATAAGTCCACATCCTTCGTCAGCACAATGCCGCCCGTCACATGGTTCATATCCGTGAAGATCCCGTCGAGCAGCTTGAACAATTCCAGCAGATAATTTCGGGCAGGGACAAATGCTCTGGATTCAAGAAACACGCGAGCAAGGAACAGGAAACCACAGGTCGAGAGAACGATTGTCGTCGAACCGGCAACAGCTTCCGGCAGCGTGCGTGTCTCGGCCCACGCGAACACATTGGGTGCAAACATTCCCGGTATCAGATAGCACAGCAGAAGGAAGCAAAGATAGCTGGCAACAAAGGCCTCATGCGTCGTGCGGAAGAATGCCGAGCAGGCAATGGAGAACGAACCAACCTGCAGACATGTTAGTGCTAACAGGAGTAGGCCGGACCACAAGTGACTCGAAGTTACCCCGCCGTTACTAAACGCAATCGCCATCAACGGAAACGAAATAAACAGGAAGTTGAACATCGGAATCAGACGGCCGAACAACTTCTGGATAACAATCTGCCAGGGTGTGAGAGTTGTCAGCATCAGCAGACTGAGACTCTCTTTCTCCTTCTCACTGCTGATCACACCGCAGACCGTCGCGGGCAGCAGCAGATAGATGCCCCAGAACTGCACGGTAACGAGCTGATTGAACATCGGTCGTCCGCGTCCCAGCATGCTTGTCGTGCCGTCAGATGCAAGATTCCCGTAGAACAGCAAACACGTGGCGACGAACAGAAACGCAGTATACCCGAATCTGATTGCATACGTTCGCTTCCGGGCCGCCTGCTCGGCAAGCTCTTTGGCAAGCAACGGAAGTTTCCATTTGCGCGCCAGGCCTCTCATGCTGTCCTGCCTTCCGTCAGCTTCATAAACGCTGTTTCCATGTCCATGGCTTCCGGCTGGAACATTCTCATCCGGGCTCCCAGGTCATGCATGCGGTCCAGCAAGTCTTCCGGCGGCAGATGCTCGGCACGCACACGAATGGCCAGTCTATCCGCCTGCACCTGGACTTCCTCAACGCCGGAAATCCGACCGATCTGATCGATCAATGATTGGTTCCCGTTCACCAGTTGCACGTGGATCAACTGCTTTAAACCAAGTCGACTGTAAATATCTTTGAGCGACCCTTCGGTCACGATCTGTCCGGCTTCGATGATGCCGATTCTGGTACACAGCAGAGACAGTTCGTGCAGAATATGGCTTGAAATGAGGATCGTTTTCCCCATCTCTTTCAGCGCGAGCAGCATTTCCCGCATTTCGATTCGCGCTCGAGGATCCAGACCACTGGCTGGTTCGTCCAGCAACAGCAAATCCGGATCATGCAGCAACACGCGAGCCAGTCCGAGTCGCTGTTTCATGCCGCGAGACAATGAGTCAACCGGTGCCCCAGCCTTAGCTGTCAGGTCGGTCAGTGCCAGCACGTCCCGGACAGTTCGTTCGCGTTGAGAAGTCGGTATGTCGTAAGCCGCCGCAAAAAAATGCAGATACTCTTTTGCTGTCAGGTCCTCATAGACGCCGAAAAAATCGGGCATATATCCGATGCGTTTTCTGATCGCCAGAGGATCATCGGTCACATTCATCCCGCCGATCGTGACGAGGCCATGATCAGGTGCAATCAATGTCGCGAGGACTTTGATAGTTGACGTTTTACCGGCACCGTTGGGGCCGATGAATCCGAAGACCTCCCCCTTGGGAATCTCAAACGAGACGCCGCGCACGGCATGTACGGCTCCGTATGTGACCCAGAGATCTTTGATTTGCACGAACGCCATTACGAGCCCTTATGAAACAGTCGCCTGAATACCACGTAGTCATTTCCCTGCCTTGTCACGATCACCAGCAATAGTTGATTCGCATCGTCCGAATCGACAATTGACAGGTCCTCGAAATCTCCCGCAGCGTTCGGTGAGATCTGAGATACGATCGAGAATAATCCGACTGCCGGGCGGACGCACGCCTTGCGAACCAACTCCATAAGCTGCTGATCCTTCGACTTCGGCGAGTCGATCTGCCCGTTCGGCAAGGGTAGTTTTTCGCCTGGCGCAAGATCATGAATCTGGTTCTGCGTGAAAATCAGAACGGTCGAGTCCGGCAACACAGTCTGGATTTTCTTGTGCAGCGATCGCTGCCACTCGACATTTGCGAGCAGTTCCGGGGATTGCTGCCACGTTGTCGTGATGTCGTCCAGGTCAAACTGTGGGATGGCACGTTCTGTCTGCAGAGCCGTCTGACGACTCCATTGAGGGCTCCATTTTCCCATCTTCTGTCGAACTGTAAACGAGGCCGGCATGTTGCCGTCGGACGGTGGTGATTCAGACTCCTGTGGCTGGTTTGTCGTGTCGAAGGACACGTCATCGACGTCGGATGTCCGCAAGCCAGGTGTGGAATTCCGTTCATTCATTTTAGGGTTGCGGCGGAGATTTACTGGCGCATAGAGAGTCTGCTTCAGTTCAGTCGCAACTTCCTTCTGTGTTGCTGTAAACAACATTTCGAAACAACTATTGCGGATCACGCGATTTCCGTTTGTCAGATCAACAAACTCCAGCGATGTTCGATAGTCGGTCGATCCCAGGTATGCACTGCCGAGCAAAGCGGTAAACCCGGTGAACACAAAGGACATCACCGGCAGCAGCAGCCATGTGAATCGGCGACAATTGAAATATCCCAGCACGTAGTAGTCGATGGGCACGATCGCGATAAGAAACAACGCCAGAATGACGATCACGACACTCAAGGGAATGCTCTGCACATTATCCGGCAGCAGAATCGATGAGAGCGAGTCCATTTCGGCGAGGCGGACCTGTTGAAACGGACTATACATGAGCTGGGAATCGTCGAACTGGTCGAACTCCGCCCCCAACAGCCGTTTTGACAACTGCCCCGAGGTGCCGCTGTGGCTAAACTCAGCCTGCATTTTGCTCCGAATCTTCCACAGATGCGCCGCGGCCTCTCTGAGATCCAGCACCGTGTCGGCTTTTTCCTCAGCCCGAAGAATTACGGAACGTCCCAGTCCCGGGCGGTACATGCGAAAATGATCGCGGCGATCCCCAGGTTCTCCCGGCGGCAGTCCGTCGGCATCGGTCAACATCCCCGGATCGTCTTCCGGAACTCCTGCGATCCGATTCAGGAACTTAGCCTGTGCCGGCGAATACTCACTGCCAACGCTTACCAACAGGCTACCCCCTGTCTCCACCCAGTCGCCGATGGCGTCGAGTTGATCCTCAGTCAACACATTGAATCCCGGACTTGTCAGCGCCAACACGTCGAATGAGAACAGACCCAGCCCGCTGGCTCGGAGATCATCAGGCGTGATCTCCGACGGGATGCTCACGAGTTGATTGCCAGGGATCTCGTTCCCCCCCAACTGATCAAGTCGCAGAGACTGCCCGAGTTCGGCGCTTCCCGCGACGCCGGAATTCTCTTTCGGAACCAAAACTCCGATCACAAAGGAACGCCGCCAATACACGGGAACTCGCAATTCAGAACTGCCCAGATCATATTCTTTTGTGTCAGTTAGAAAGCGGGCACGCACCGTCAATGTGGAAAGGTCGCTGGAAAGCGACATCGGAGGAAGGATCGTGCGTGAATGCCTGTCGCCGGCGAATAAAGCTACGTCACTTCCCACGTTACGATGAAGCAGCTTCTCGCCGTCATAGCAAGCCAGCTCAAGCCGTCCTTCCACCAGCTCCGGTGATGCCCAGTCAAGATGAACATTCAGCGACAGCGGCGCATCAGATCGGACATTGGAAGTCACTGTTGAAAGTTTCAGCCTTAACGGTCCGGCAGCGTTGGCCTGCGATGCGATCAGCAGGATGACGAAGACATACCGAAGAATTCTGAATAGGCCGGAAGTGTTCATGGCGATTCTGACTCAGCAACATCTCAGAGGATTGAATCACCGCCAGCCGTTGATGATGGATCGTCGTGATTGGTCGGGCGGCGAGCACTCTGGGGAGGAATGAATCCGGGAACAATGGCCTTCATCGCGAGAATGATACTGATGCCGAAAAAGACCGGCCCTGCCGCATTGCATAACTGAAACAACTGAATGCCCGGGAGACCATTTGGTGTTACTCCGCCTGGCGACAATAGATTCATCATCAGTACGGACGCCGCACTGGGAACAATAATGGACAATGCAAAACAGAAGTACGCGCCACGATATGATGAGGCAACCCTGATTCGCTCCGGCCTGAAGATGGGGATGCCCAGGAGAAACGCAAGATACACGACCTGCAGCCAACCGCCCGATGGCATCCATCCACCAGCACCGCCGCCACCGCCGCCGAACAATTGCATCATCAACAGTTCTTCTCGCCCCATGAGAATCGCTTTCGACAGAGTTCCATGTGTAGCTGCCAAACACAAGTTGCCAACATACGTCCGTTTCGTCGATCGAACTCAGTTGGTGCGGCTGAGTGCAGCGGATCCATCTCGTTGCATCGTATACTAGATTCCATTCGTGCGTGTGGCCATCGATACCCCCTCGGGGCCAGGCGATCTTTGTAGGGAACAACTTCGCAGCTCAGGTCACTCCCTGGAAACGTATTATGCACCAACACTCCATCGCTGCCAACGCGGAAGACGGGCTCTCCGAAGACCTCGATACTGGCTCGATACTGGAAACGGTTTCGCGGGCTGGACGAAGTGTGATTGATTCGACGTAGCCAGTCGTATCATGGGCGGCAGGAAAGTTGTGGTTGCCATCTTGATCAGCGTCAAAGGAGGATTCGTTCTGCAGGGATGATTTGTTGCGCAAGTTTTGACACCGCGAACCCCGGGGCATCCACATTTTGGACTCAACATTCTGATCTCAATTGGATCAAGACTCAAATCGTATTGCCCAGTGAATTGGCTCGCTGCACATGCAAGTCGAACGCGGGAGTTGGCGAATTGCAGGCAAGCCGGGATCTGTGCTTTTCGATCCTTTGCAGTATACAATGCGGGGCTCAGTCGTACTGTTTTCTCGGTGTCGGGCCAGAGTCGTTCATGAAACGTGTGTTGTGTATTCGGTTTCCCAACTGGTCCATCCAGTGCCTGCGGCGTGAGCTGCGGGAGCAGATGCCGTCCGCGACAGCGCTGGCGCTGCATACGCCTTTTGCGCCGCATACGGACAGCACAGCGAAGCCGAGTGATGTTGACGAGGACACTCGATACGTTCGAGCAGTGTTCCCATCAGCTCGCGGTGGGCCGGCGATTGTGGCGGTTTCGATGGACGCGTGGAGTCAGGGAGTTCGCCCCGGGATGCCACTGGCGGAAGCTCGCAGTATGGCTCAGCCTGTCGTGCCGAAACAGGATGCTCGACGAGGAGCCCGAAGCAAGCAGCCTCCGCAGGTGATAGTTCCCGTTGAGTTTCGCGAATGGCAGCCGTTGCGTGATCGAGCGATGTTGCGAACTGTGGCCGAGTTGACTCGACGCTACGCTCCGGTCGTCGGTCTGGATGAAGTTCCACTGCCGGATAGTCTTCTGCTGGATGTGACCGGCTGTGCTCCGCTTTTTGGTGGTGAAGCGGGGTTGGCGGAGTCCCTGCTGAGGGATCTTCGCAAAGCAGGCTGGAGTTGTCGGATCGCCATTACCAGTTCCGTGGCCATTGGTTGGGCATTGACTCACGCAGACAGCGCCGCGCGGCAGGACCAGCAGCGTCAACAATCACAGAGTCCGGTTGTTGGCAGTGTAGATTTTCGGCGATCAAGACAAGGGGCCAGCGCTGAGTCGATCGTTCACGATCTTCCGATCACGATTGTTCCGGACGGCTATGAGCTTCAGGAGCTTGCTCGACTTCCGGTCTCAACATCGCGGCTTAATCTGAGTGACTTGGAGATTCTTTCGCACCTGGGAATTCGTACGCTGGGGCAGTTGTTAAGCCTGCCACGAGAAGATCTGCCATCACGATTTTCGGAAGCCGGTGTTCTGCGAGTTCAGCAACTGGCCGGTGCCGTGGATGAGCCAATTGTTCCTATCCCCGAAGCCAATCCGATCACTGCGTTATGGAGTTCAGACGATCCCGCGCTGGGGCTCAATGATATTCGTTTCGTCTTGCAGATTCTGACCACTCAGATTGCTGAACAACTGGAGCGTCGTCGAGTCGCCTGCAGCAGTGTGACCTGTCACTTTCGGTTTCCGGATCGAACGCAGATGGCGGTGACGGCTGGCGTTGTGAAGCCGACGCAGTCTGCGGAGTTACTGCATGAAGTTTTATGTCTTCGTGTGGAAACTCAAGCGACGTTGTCGGCCATGGAAGCGTCGACTGTGGATGCGAAGAAGGCTGGGAATACGACAACCGCAGAGCCGGATTCGGTGCCCTCAGTTGCATTGACTGATGGCAACGCGAATCCTGAACGTTCGATGGAATTTCTGCTGTCTCAGCCGTTTCATGCCGTCAGAATAAATGTCGTTGTTACTTCGTTGCCCGTTGCTCGTCAGAAGGATCTCTTCAGTCCTGAAGAGCATGTGGTGCCTGAGGAAGAACTGGCTGCTCTGATTTCTCGGCTCAGTGGACGACTTGGGACCGATGCGGTACGAACACTGCGCACCCAGCCGGATGCTCGCCCGGAGTTTGAAGTTGTCTCTGAATCGATCCTTGGGAAAGATCCGGCAATGATTCGTCAATCCGTGCTGGATGAGAAGCTCGGAAAGCTCACCGAGCCACTTCAGGCGTCAGAACTTCTCGTCGGTGAAGAGAACATCGGGCCTCGGATTGTTTCGCGTCCACTGCGGTTGCTTCCGGTTCCAATACCCATCTCGACGGGTGAGAAACGAAGAAACTTTCCGACACAGTTGCTGATCTCTGGTCGTACCTTTCAGCTCCGTCAGTTCTCTGCTCCTGAGAGAATTCAGACGGCGTGGTGGACCGATGAGCCTTGTCACCGCGATTACTACCAGGTGATAACTCACGCCGGTTCGCGAATGTGGCTGTATCGAGACCTGCATACCAGCCAATGGTTTCTGCACGGCGTTTTTGATTGAACAGTACTGAGCGATACCGCGGAGGCCGTTGGCCAACGCCACTCTTTTTGGCTCTGCGCGAAATCCGGTGCGGAGGTTAGAAACTCCGCGTGCCCGCTACTCACGTCGTTCGCGGAAAGTCCAAAACAAAAGAGAGTCGTATAGATCCTCACGTTGAGTCTGAAAGCTTTGTGATTCGGCCCAACGGGCCATCAACATGTCAGCCCAGGGCAACGCCCTGGGAATGAGATCCACGGGAATGATTGCGCCCTGAAAGGGCGGAACAAATGGTGTTTATGGTCACATTCGTCCGTCTATCGTGAATTTGTACCGCCCCGTTGGGGCTTGGCGTATTCTTTGATTTCCTACCTGGGGCGTTGCCCCAGGCTGAGTTGTGGTTGCCCCATTCGGGGCGGGATCACAGGTTTCGTATGGTGAAATCATTGCTGGATTTACAGGTGATTCGGCCTCGGCCGACAACGATGGGTAAACAACTCAATTTCGCGTAGAGCCCTTAATACAAGATCATAATCAGCGTACTCAGTGCGGCGAGATTCATTTACAATCCTGATGATGTTGTTGATTGCATCGTACACGGTCCCATATTAACTAAGGTACTCCGGTGAGAGCTGTTGTTTTTGATCAGAGTCTGCGATTCGAAGCGAATGCCGAGCTGCGTGCCGCGAAGTCGGGCGAAATCATTGTCGATGTGACTAAAGCCGGAATCTGCGAAACGGATCTGCAGCTCTGTCAGGGGTATATGGGATTCCGTGGGATTCTGGGGCATGAGTTTGTCGGGATTGCTCGCAGTGGCAAGTTCGCCGGGCAACGCGTGGTCGGTGAGATTAATTGTTC
>CAIXQV010000568.1 GCA_903921605.1 uncultured Planctomycetaceae bacterium
GCTTTTCAGCGTGCCTGTTCTCTGAAAGCGGATCAGTCAGAGATCCATCTGAATCTTGGTGCGGTCTTCAGAAAACTCGGACGATTCCAGGAATCACTGACATCGCTGAATCGTTCCATTGAACTGGCTCCCAATCGTCCGGAAGCCTTTGTGAATCGAGGCAATCTGTTCCTGGAGCTGCACCAGCCGGATCAGTCCCTGCAGGATTATCAGCGTGCGTTGGAGTTGAATCCTCGTTCGATTGCCGGCCTTAGCGGGCTCAGTCAGTGTCTGCCAGTCTTTGGTCAGTGGAATGAAGCTTTGGAAGCCGTTCGCCTGGCCAACCTCCTGGCGGATCTTGAATCACAGACGGAAGCAAGAGCAGGCTCGGTGCAATTGCGACGTCGAATGATGAGCAATCTGCTGTACTGTTCCAGCCTCACGCCGGGGATGAGTCGTGAAGACGTTTTCGAAATGCACGTCAACTCCGGACGCAGCCTTGAAGAAAGCATTGTTCCGTACGTTCATGCGTCCGGAACAGATCCTGACAAGCGTCTGAGAATTGGTTACGTGTCGCCGGACTTTCGCAGCCACGCGACCATGCGATTCTTTCTGCCCTTCTTTGAGGCTCATGATCACGGCAACGTGGAAGTGCATTGTTACTCGGAATTCTCGGGCTGCGATGGATTAACAGAGCGTGTTCAGAAGTCTTCGCACGGCTGGTGCCGCACGAGCGAACTTTCTGATACCCAGTTAGCCGAACGCATTCAGGTAGACAGAATCGACATTCTGGTTGATCTGGCCGGGCATACGAACGGCAATCGACTGCCTGCATTTGCTCACAAGCCTTCGCCAATCCAGGTTTCGTTCCTCGGGTATCCAAACACAACCGGGATGAGTCGCATCGACTATCTGCTTGTCGATGCTATTCGCGAAAGCTCCCAGACCGCGAAGTTCTTCTCGGAACAACTCGTGGCAATGCCTCACGGGGCCTGTTGCTTTCAGGCTTTGCAGGGCACACGGATCGAGATGCCGTCTCCTGCAACGCGAAATGGTTACATCACATTCGGGTCAACTCATCGACTGGAAAAACTGTCGCATGAATGCCTGAGTTTGTGGGCTCAGGTTCTTCGTCGTGTTCCTCAGGCTCGCTTACGAGTCATTCGCGATGTGATTGGAACGAGCGAACGGCTGCGACGTCGACTATTAGAACAGCTCGCTGCGGCCGGAATTGATGTGGGGCGAGTGGACCTGCAGGGAGATGTTCCGTTGAATCATCTGGAGGTCTACGCGAACGTGGACATTCTCCTGGATGTCTTTCCGTGGCCCAGCGGCACGACGATTTATGAATCGATGTCGATGGGTGTGCCTATGCCGACGATTGCCGACCCCTATGCCGGATCGCGTGCATCAGCCTCCTGCCTTCATTTCTGCGGGTTGAATGAGCTGATCGCGGGGAACGCTGACGAATATCTCGAAATCGTAACATCGCTCGTCGGCGACCAGGATCGGCTGAATGAAATGCGGTCAACGCTGCGAAGTCGGCTGCAGGCGGCATTCTGCGATGGCGCACGTTTTAGTCGAGATCTTGAAGCGGTCTACCGCGCGATGTGGCGACGGCATTGTGGAGTCAGTCTGGCGGATTGTGGCTTGCCGCTGATCCTGTCCGATGAGGGAGTCATCTCATGAGTGTCCTCTCTCTGCCAACACAATCGTCGATCGTAAGCAGTGACGCTGAGGTTCTGGCGGACGATGTTGCGGCGTTTGGAATTGCGGCGGCCGTGGCTCTGGCTCAGCTGCCGCCAAAGATCGCGGACTTAAATCGCACCTATCGCCGACTTGTTGCCGCGCGAGCATTGTCCTTATTGCCGGAGATTAAGCCCTGGCTGGCAAAGTCGGTGGATGTTTTCCTCCGCCATGATGCCGTATTTGTCTTTGCCATTCATCGCGCGCCACGGGTCGGAATGGCGAACTCTGTAGAATTGTGTCAGGCCAGATTTGTGGTCGATGAGACGGGGCGTCAGCAGACACTGCGGCAGGAGGGAACTCTGCCGAACCTGTCGACCGTTCACGCCTTTGTGACAGGACATCTCGGCCACCTCAGCGATGAAACTCCGGAAGTCGCGCTGAGCGACTGGCACCCCGTGCTCTATCGCCCGGATCTTGGTCCTGCATTTATGACGACGTCATCGCCGGGGCCAATGCCTGAGAATTTGCGCCAGAGTCTTCTGCCAGTTCATTCCGCCGAACGAGTGCTGATGATTCCCGGAAGAATCAAAGTCTGGTGTCAGGGCCCGAGCTGCGGCATTCACGATCCCTCCGATGTTGACCGCACAGGAGAGCTTGTATGAAGTCTTCTCCTTATCAACTGGCTGCATTTGGCGGTGCACCGGCGTTCCGGAAACCACTCCACGTGGGACAGCCAATTCTGATCAATCCGGACTCGATGTTGGCCGACTTCGACAGCGTGATGCGATCGGGGCAGTTGACGAACAACGGGCCTCGACTGCAGGAATTCGAATCAGCAATCGCCCGTGTGTGTCGCACCAAACATGCAATCGCCACCTGCAACGCCACAATCGCGCTGCAGATCGCTGCACGAGCTTTGCATCTCAGCGGCGAAGTGATTGTCCCGGCGTTTACTTTTATCGCCACGGCGCATGCGTTGGAATGGATCGGTCTTGAGCCCGTCTTTGCGGATGTGGATCCTCAGACGCATACTCTGGATCTGAAATCCGCCGAAGAGTGTATTACGCCTCGAACGTCGGCGATTCTGCCAGTGCATTTGTGGGGCCATGTTTGTCGCACACGGCAACTGGATGAACTGTGTCGAAGTCGACGACTGCGACTGCTTTATGATTCCAGTCACGCTTTTGGGTGTCAGCAGGACGGGGTTCCTGTGGGGAATTTCGGGGACGCAGAAGTCTTCAGTTTCCATGCCACAAAGTTTGTTCACGCCTTCGAAGGTGGTGCGATCGTCACGAATGATGATGGAGTCGCTGACCGTTGTCGCCGGCTGCGAGCCTTCGGGATTTCAGGGCTCACGGAGATCTCCGACGTCGGTACGAACGGTAAAATGCACGAGCTGTCGGCTGTCGCGGGGCTGCATTCCATCGCCACGATGTCCGGCCGAGTTGCGGCGAATCGAGCGAATCGCATGGTGTATGCCTGCCATTGTCAATCATTAAATGGACTGTCACTCTTGTCGACTCCGGAAGGCAATGAGAGCAACGGGCAGTACCTCGTTCTGACTGTCGACGAACAGCAGTTCGGGCTGAATCGTGATCAGATTGTGAGTCTGCTGAGAGCAGAAGGCGTGTTCGCTCGAAGCTATTTTTCGCCGGGTTGTCATCAGGCCGAACCTTATCGTAGCGCGGATTCCGGACGGCATGTTCGAGTGTCACTGGATGTCACCGAGACTCTGTCTAAAACGGTGTTGCAGTTGCCCACAGGGCCGGCCGTGGCTCCCGCAGATGCTCACAAGGTCGGCTTGTTGTTGAGACTTCTGCACCAGCATGCGGCTGAGGTTCAGCGACTGTGGTCCAGTTCAGAGAATTGCCTGCAGTATCATCCGGCAGATCCCGCTCGTCCGGCGATCACCGTCCGTGAAGTTGTTCATCGAGATACCAAATTGCGAGAGGCCGGTTGATGCCCACGATCAGTACGAGAAACGCGGTTGAGAATCCGGTTGTTGATCGATCGGTGATGCCGAATGATGTCGTGAATGGTCGCACAGAACTCTGCGACCGTTTGCTGGAGTCTCCGATTCCGCGGCACGAACTCATTCGGAATCTCGGACTGTACATGCTTCCGATGGAAGTTCGCCGCACATTGTTCTTCAGCGATCTGTATCAACAGATCGTGAACGTCCCCGGAGTCATTCTGGAGTTTGGAACTCGCTGGGGCCAGAATCTGGCCATCATGCAGTCTCTGCGGTCCATTCTGGAACCGTACCATCATCGACGTCGCATTGTCGGGTTTGATACCTTCGAAGGATTTCCGTCCGTTGCTGCCGAAGATGGTTCCGCCGATGCAGCCCACGTCGGAGCTTATGCCGTCACTGATAACTACGCCGAATATTTGCGAGAGCTGATGGCCCTGCGTGAGCAGCAATCACCCTTGCCGGAAGTTCGTAAGTTTGAGATTATCAAAGGCAACGCTCCCGAGCAGTTGGAGCTGTATTTGAAGCGACATCCGGAAACGATCGTGGCGCTGGCCTACTTTGATATGGATCTTTATCAGCCTACCGTGGACTGCTTGAAGTTGCTGAGCGGCCGCCTGACCAAAGGCACGGTGGTCGGCTTTGATGAACTGAATCATGCTGCGTTTCCGGGTGAGACAACCGCTGTGCGTGAGGTTCTGGGATTGTCTTCAATCCGCCTGAAACGCAGCCCGTGGAGTGGCGATGAATCCTACTTTGTCGTCGAGTAACACGCTTCACATGAGCACGCAGACATCCAACACCTCGATCTCCACCGGCTCCGAATTGCCCGACTATCACGAGATTCGGACGTGTACTGAATCCTACTATGCGCGACTTGGTGATTCCGCGCTGGGCATGGGCTGGCCCAATATTCCGGATGCGGTGCGGCGTTACGAAGTGATGCTGGATGTAATCCCCAACCGCCACGCGCTGACGCAGTCAGTTCGTGTACTTGATCTCGGCTGTGGCTGCGGACATCTGTACGAGCATCTGCAGAAGCAATCTGCCACATCGATCGAATACACGGGAATCGATCTGTCAGAACAGTTTATTCAGCGTTGCGTGGAAAAGTATCCTCAGGCCGACTTCCGGCAGATGGACATTCTGCAAACGCCAGAGCTGCTGGAGTCGTTCGACTACATCATCATTAATGGCATCTTTACGTCTCGCTGCTCCATGAGTTTTGAGCAGATGTGGAGCTTCGTGCAGGCTATGCTGAAACTAGCCTTCAGTCGAGCTCGCCACGGTTTGGTGTTCAACGCGATGTCCAAACAGGTGGATTGGGAACGAGAAGACTTGTTCCATTTGCCGTTGGACACGTTCGCCAGTTTTTGCTGCCACAATCTCAGCCGCCACTTCGTAATTCGCAACGACTACGGTCTGTACGAGTTTGCCGCGTATGTCTATCAGCAGCCTCGAGCCTAACGAACCACGACGCCGCCATGAACGGCAACGCGTGTAACGGATTCACTTCAAAAGAAGAGGACTTGGAGTGAAGTGCTCCAAGTCCTGTCTTTTTCCGGGTTTTGTGATGTTGTCGAATTTCGAAAACAAATGCACCCGGTAGAGTTCGAAGGAGGTTTTGCTTGCTGCGAGAGTATCGCCCGGACCTGGAGTATGAAGGCGGCTTTGGCTGTTGTTATGAGCCTCATTTGAGGCTACCATGACGGTCCCTCCTGCCCCACCAGCCTCCCAAAGCACCAATACCGGGGATTGTTATGAAGCGTCATCACCCGTGTGGATCGACGGAACACGGACTCAGCCGTCGCGCGTTTTTGAACCGAACGGCGCTGGGGTCTGTTGGCCTGGCCGCTGGCCTTGGCGACATCATTACATCAAGGACGGCGATCGCTGAACAAGTTCAGGCGAAGAGTAAACGCGTTCTCAACATCTTTCTGCATGGCGGTGTCAGCCAATTGGAAACGTGGGATCCCAAACCGAACACAGACACTGGCGGTCCGTTTCGGGCCATTCCAACTTCGGTGCCCGGAATGCATATTTGCGAACTTCTGCCGCACACGGCGAAGCAGATGCATCGCCTGTCGATTGTGCGCAGCCTTGATACAAACAACGGTGATCATGCCCGCGGTGTCACGGAGATGACAACCGGGCACGGGCGGATGCCGGGCGTTGATTTTCCTCACCTCGGCGCAGTCACCGCTCGATCCCTGATGCCAGAGACATTTGTGCTGCCGGGGCATGTCCTGATTCGCAGCTCTCCCGGCGGAAGAAATGTGGAGTCGGAATTTCACTCAGCCGCGTACCTCGGGCCACGTTTCGCCAGCATGGCACTGTATGATGGCAATCCTCCCAAGTTTGACGATCGCCCCGGCGATATCACGGACGAAGCCGACGTGCGGCGAAATGCCATTCGCGAACGGGCCAACGAAAGGTTTTTACGACGACGACGCACGGCAGAAACCGAGGCCTACAACTTTTCCTATACTCAGGCGCGCGAGTTACTGGCTAACCGGCATGTTTTTGAAATCAGCCGAGAGTCCGCAAGCGATCAGGAGCGATACGGCACCAGCCAGTTTGGGAAGCACTGTCTGCTCGCCAGGAGACTGCTGGAGAACGGAGTTCCCTACGTTCAGGTGAACCATGCCGACTATGACACGCATCATGAGAACTTCGACTTTCACATTGAGCAGCTCGGTGAATTTGATCAGCCATTCGCAACACTCGTCGCCGATCTGGCAGATCGCGGATTGCTGGCCGACACTCTCATCTGCGTGATGAGCGAGTTTGGGCGCACTCCAAAAATCAACAAGACGTATGGACGTGATCACTGGGGAACAGCCTGGAGCGTTGTGCTGGGCGGTTCATCCATCCAGCCGGGTGCGGTGATTGGCAAGACGAACGCGAACGGAACAGCGGTGACTGATCGTGCGGTCGATCATGGTCACATCTTTCACACGATTCTTCAGGCTGTCGGTGTTGATTCGATGGGTGAGTTCGAGATTGCCGGACGAACATTTCCGGTTGCTGATCCCTCCCGGGGAGCCATTGCGGAGTTGTTGACATGACTGCGAACGCCTCCGTCGATCCTCAACAGACAAAGCTGCTGCAGGAGTATAAGCTCGATCGCCCTCTGACTGCGTGCCACTGGGATCCCCAGTCACGTTTCATCTTCTGCGGCGCTGAAGACTTTCTGATTCATCGCATCGATCCGGCCAGTGGCCAGAAGATCTCGTTGGCCGCGCACGACAGTTGGATTCGTGCCTTTGGATCATCTCTCGATGGAGAGACGCTCTATAGCGGAGGATACGACGGTCGGCTGATCTACTGGCCAGCTTCTGCTGAGAAGCCGGAACCATCGCGAATTATTGAAGCGCATCAGGGCTGGGTTCGCGCGATCGCTGTGAGTCCTGATGGGAAGCATGTCGCAACGTGCGGCAATGATCGATTGGTCAAGGTCTGGGATGCGGCCACTGGAACGCTCGTCCGTGAGTTTTCCGGGCACGCAAATCACGTCTACAACCTGATCTATTCTCAGGATTCCCGCCAGTTGTTTTCATGTGACCTCAAGGGCGTCGTAAACGCCTGGGCACCTGATGCGGACAAGCCTCGGGCTCTCGTGACTGTCGAGCAACTGCATGGATACGACACGACGTTTCGAGCGGACATCGGAGGAGCTCGCAGCATTGCACTGCGAGGCGATGGCGGTCAGATTGCTCTGGGGGGAATTACGAAAGTCTCGAATGCGTTCGCTGGCGTGGGGGAAATCATTGTCGCTCTTGTGAGCCCTGCCGATGGAAAACTGGATCTCGTTCTGCAGTCCAAAGACAAAGTCACGGGGACCACCTGGGGACTGGCCTGGCATCCGGACGGATTCTGGGTTGGTCTATCCGGAGGAGGTGGTGGCGGCTGGCTCTACTTCTGGAAGGGCGATGGCGCAGATGAATTCTTCCGTCTGCAACTGAAGAATGACGGACGTGGAATGAGTTTGTCGCCCGACGGCAAGCAGGTTGCCGTGGCCCATGTGGACCATCACCTTCGCACTTACTCATTGGTCTAACAAGCGCAGGAACGCGACTTCGCGACTGATAATGACCTACGCAGTTTCGTCACTTCAGATGGCTGTCAAACCACGCAAAGGCGTCTTCCTGCATCGGTCGGTCAAACTTGTGTCCGCCGGGGTAAAACATGCCGCGATACATGTCTGTTGCTCCCGCCCGTTCGAAAACCTCCTTGAGCATCGTGTCGGCACGTTGCATTTCACTGAGCGTATACAGTGAGTCTTCGTTGCAGTTTTGAACCATGGTCGCCGCGGGGGCTCGCAGGCCAAGAATTTCTGGAAAATCCAGGTCCTTTGGCAACAGCGGAACGTATGTCATCCACGTATGCGTAAAGCACTTGTGCAGCAGAAAATCACGCCACGTCGACATGAATCCGACAGCCACCGCACAGCGGATACGATCATCGAGTCCGCCCAGAAAAACGGTTCGCATGCCGCCTCCGGAGAGCCCCGCACAACCAACGCGGCTGGCATCGACTTCCGGCCGCTGGCAAAGCACGTCAAGTGCCCGCTGATCCTCCACCAGATAAACGCCCGGCCAGGTGGTTCCGGCACTCAGCAGTGATTTCTCCATGATGTGCTCATGCTGCCCGGTAAAGCGGTTGTACTTCGCGATGCCCTCCAGGTCCTGAGGATCCGGGTCAACCCCGCCCGCGCGGATATTTGGCGGAACGTCCGCAACATGCACACGACGACTGCCAAACGGAAAGGTGTCGTGAACCAGAACGACATAGCCTCGCTTCGCAATCTGATTGGCCCAGGCAAGGCCATCGTAACTCTCCTCCTGATGCAGGCGCTGAACTTCCCATGGCGAATCGTCTGTCCTGACAATCTTTCGCCAGCCCAGATACTTATTGCCACCATGATCATGCAGACCCAGAATCCCCGGAAATGGTCCGGTTGCGTTTGCCGGGCGTAAAAGGACAGCCTCGGACCTTGGGCCGCCCGGCAACTGCCACGACAAGTGTTCAATGTGCAGGCCGTCGTAGTCGTGCTGAGAATCGACGCGAACTTCAGGGGTCTTGCCATGATCGACCGGAGCAATGCACTCCAATGTTCGCTCTCTGGCCGCCATCCTCCATGCGTCGATGTCGTTCCACGTACCGGATCGCAGTGAGAGTTTGCCGGGTTGATCTCCGAGCACCTGATTCGAAAGCCAGTCACCGTACGGCCCGACCATGTTCAGTTCGTTGACCGAATTGAGTCCTGTCGCCGTCGCTTTTGCTGCTTCATCAGCCCGAAGCTGTGAGTGGCCCAGACCGGCAGCGAGTGGCAATATCGGACTGCCTCCCAATGCGATGAGCATGTCTCGTCGTGAAGTCATCTGCGTTTGCTTTCCAGTGTTTCAGAAAGTGTGCGATCAGCACAGAGATCTGTTGGCTCGAATCGATGGCGTGCCGCGTTTCGGATGCCTGGTCACATGAGCGATGCCTGGTCACATGAGCGATGCACGGAGCGTAAAGTCACCGAGAGAAAAGTTTACTCCTGGGATTTCACGGCAGGCTTGAGTGGGGGCGTTTTCTTCTCAGAGGAAAGCTTGCCTTTGGCGACCGGAGGCAGATCCGGGACAAGGCTGGCGTCGTACTTTGATCCCGCTGACACCTGGACTACCGTCATACGGACTTTTGTGGGAAAGAATTTCTCGTGATCCTTTCGCTTGTGCGCGTGGCCGCCGCCACCGCTGTTGTCCTTAATCACCAGGTGCATTTCCTTGATTCCCTCTTCCCAGACAATGGAGTCGTGCTGCCAGAACTTCGTCATGTCGATGTCCTTCTCGTACACGCCGGCTTGCTCGTATACCGGCGTGTTGAAGCAGCCATATCCCTTATCACGGCCTTTGTTGGGGATGTAGCAAACGGACCACGTTGTCGCTTCGCCGCCTGCAGGCTTCTCCAGGACCTCCAAACGAACGTGCGCTGTTCCATTTCGGTAGTCGACAGGCGTCGTCCAGTTCTGAGGACGCTCCTCATTCATCAGTTTGTCGCGAACATAATAGTGCGAAGGGCTCGGCTTTGAGTTATCTGCGTCGTCCTTCGTAAACGTGAAGGTTGCATCGAAGAGAACAAACTGGTCGGCCATGGCAGAGGAGGCTCCTATCCACAGCGTGCCAAGGTAGACCCATACCGACAGACATCCATGCGCGATTCGACTACTGATCCAAAGCATTGTTGATTTCCTTTCTTTACGCCACCGTGACTGGCTGAGACAACTTCAGGATGGCGGATGTGACTGCGACTCCCAGAGCACCAGCAAGGCACAATATCAGACCGAGATCTTTGAGATCCCCGGCAATGAACAACCAGGCCGCCAATCCGGAGATAGCAAGGATCAGGAAGAGCCGCAGGCAGAATACCAGCGAGTGACCTCGTCGAGCAGGTCCGATAAGCAACAGGATGCCGATCACGCAGACGGCCAGCCAGATTAATCCGAAGCCCTTGTGAACCGATTCCGATGAGCGAACGTCCAGAGCCAGGGCCGGATTGCCATCAACTCGCAGAAAGTCGATTCGCTGTCCATCTGTCGGGATTTCGAATTGCAACGACAACAGACCTGTGGGTGTAGCAACCTGAGCCGGCGCGTTTGTTCCGAAAGCCTGCTGCGATGCATCATTTTGAGCGACATACGGAACCTGGAATGGATCGGACGGCTGTTGAGCCGGGGCTGGAGCCTGTTCCTCTCTCTTAATGCTTTCCATTACATTTCGCTTCTCGGATGGCGAAGCTGACGCCTCCGACTCACTCATTGCCTCTTGTGCTCCCGATCGACGCTGCATCAACTTCGAACGCAGATTTGACTGCTGTCCTTCAAATTCAGCGGCCTCTTCGCCGGATGCTGGTTTCTCTGCCGGCGCGTCGTCTTTCATCATTCTCTTGCGAGCACCCCGCTGCGGCATTTGCTTACTTTCGCCCGACTTGCCATCACCGGACTTCTTTTCACTTTTGTCCGTCTGATTTTGCAGGGCTTTTTCGACTTCTTCAACAGTGATTCCAAACCGGAATGCATTCTCTGAAGCTGCAGCGCCTGACTGATCTGCTCGATTCAACTGGAGCTGCTGCTCTGCTCCGCTGTTATTCAATAGTGCTCCGGGGGTCGGGCAGTTTAAGACCATTAAATTGTTACACGTTGCATTGTTGACGAAGTTCTGAGCCGCATCCTGCTCAAACAGGAAACCGTTGCCAGTAATGACCTGGCCAAGTTGGATCTGGGGCACGTCGTTGGCTCCAACGTAGCTGTTCAGGCTGGAATTCGCCTCGTTAAGTTTTCCCAGCACAGTTCCTCGCTGTTGTTCCACGCTGATGTCGTTCCCGGAGAAGCGGCTGAGATCTTCGTATTGTCTTTGCAGTTCTGTCTGCAGTTTGCGCTGCAGAAATCCGCCTTTGGTTCCCTTGGCGGCCTTCAGCAACGTTTCCGTTTCGTCGACAGCACACAGCAGAACCAGATCTTCCAGTTGTTGGACATCCGCTTTCAGCACATTGGTGGCCGCCGGATCGATCACCGGAGTGGCATTCCATGACTCCGGGACATAAACACTCCAGCGATTGCGAGAAATCGAAATGCCGAAGTCCGGGTCTTCTCGGAACTCAGGGAAGCGAGGCACAGGAATCGTGAGTCGACGGCTCTTCCATTCTTTGCGAATGCCGGCCGCAGCATCATCGAATCGACCAGCCAGAGCAAACTCCACTTCAAATCCCGCAGCCAGTGCGCCGGATTGAGGAATCGGAATCAGATGGCGAGTTTCCTCGCCTTCGCCCCGGACAACGACTCGACTTGGTCGGCCCTGAACCAGGCAGTACATTAAGCGGCTGTTCTGCGGAAAAATCACGGGAAGGAACTGACGCGATTCATTCATCACCTGCAACACATGTCGACTGCGCCAGCTTCCATCATCGACGATCACCGTTGTATGCGAGGCCAGATTCACAACGGCCGGTGACACCTGATGTTGCTCGGGATAAACCAGATTCCAAACCGCCGTTTCCGGCCGTAGTTTGACGACAGCAATCGCCTGCTGCAAAAGCTCGGGAGGAATCTGCGTGGTAATCTGTTCCGCGTTGATTTTGTCTTCGGGCTGATCGGCACTCGGCTGCAGCAAACCATTGGATTGATTGACCAGCACCCAATAATGAGCCTGACCGGAAAGCGTCGACGGTGCTCCCTGCGGGATCACCATGTTGGGAACGCTGGAGCGAATCACTTTGTCCGTCGGCAACGGCAGACTGGCTGTACCAATCGCAAAAAGTCGATCCGTCACGGGCTGCTGTAAGTGCAGAGTGACTCGAGTTTGTCCATTGCCCAGATCATCGCGAGTGACTTTGCGTTGTCCGGGAACCTGGAAAGTCATCAGTGACGCGAGCGATGTCGGCAGTTCGACTGCAAACTGATCGGCCGCCGCGCGGTTGATTTGCCAGTTGAGAGCCAGGGTAATCTCAGCGGCCGTTTCTGTGACGTTGGTAACAGTGACCGACTCACCGATCAGCGTGGAAACCGCCTGTCGCAGTTTGATAGCGAGAGGTCCCGGGCGAACAGCACTGCTTTGGAAGGCCAGCGACGGAGCAGTCGCCGAGATTTCTCGATAGCTTCCCTGTGCAGAAGCCGGAGACTTCACTATCCAGTCGGCACCTTCGCCAACGCCGCTTTCATAGCCCGCGTTTTCGGAGGCGGCATCCAGCCAGACCGCGAGCTGCGAGCTGGCTTTGGTCGAATTCAAAACCGTCGGAGGCGTCAGCTTCAGCAGGCTTCGATCGGCGTCGCGATTCATCTGTCCCTGCAACGCAATTTGAAGTGTGCCGTTGCGAGCATCCGTGAGTTGAATGCTCAACGTTCTTAGTTCTGCATCCGCTGTTTCCCCGTCGACAAAGTACCAGTCTTTGAGAGCCGTTGCAGAGACATCCAGAGCCAGAAAACTCTTTGGCACGGAGATGTCAATTCGTGATCGCGGAGCCCCCTGCACCAGCAAGGTCATACGACTGCTCCACAATTGGCGTTGCTCTTCCAGCCGCACGGCATGGACGGCGTCGGTGCTAAGTTCATCGGGCGTGGCAGTCACTTTCACCGTGACCGACGCCGGATGTCGCGTGTATCGCCATGCCAGCATTGGGCGTCCCGGCAGGTCTTCACCGTCCGGTGCGGAGGCCTCGTTGGGATTAATCTGAGTCACCGCGGAAAGTGCATCAGAACGAACCTGAAACTGAGCACCCGTTTTCAGGATGACCGTGCCGAGATCTCGACTGGCCCCGCGCACGATGGAGATTGGAATCGGCAGGGAATCCAGTTTCTCCGGCGCTGGTGCGTAGAGCTGAAACGTGAACTTTGTGCCGTCGTTGACGCTTCTGCGAAATTGCAGCTTCACCGATCGACTGGCATCTGTGTTTTGAACGGCCCATCCGGCAATATCATCTCCAGTCACTGACTGAACAGAGTACCCTTCGGGAATGGTGACATCGAGCTCGGGGACCTCACCCTGTCGAACTGCAACGGTCATACTGGTGCGCAGTGTCAGCCCGGAATCCTGCAGAGCCAGTGTGGAAGCTGCGGTCGAATGCACGACCACGTCGGCAGCAACTTTTTGAATTGCAGGAAGCCATTGCAGGCGAAGTGTGGAAAGCTGAGCAATCGGAAGTATGACCGTCCGGCCTTGTCGCCGATAACCATTAGTTCGGCCATTGACTTTGGCATCCAGTCCGTCGGCCGGTAACGTCCATTCGAGCGTTCCCGTGGCTGCAGAGCGCAGCGGCAGGTCGGCTCGTCCAAGTTCTCCTTCGACCTGCGCGGTGATATCGAACTTCATATCAACGACATGAAATCCCTTGCCCTGAGTCTGCACGGAGTACGCTGGTCCCTCAGTTCCGGGAGCAATCGGCCCGGCGGAATTGATGGCCAGAACCTGTTGCTGTTGCTGGGGAACGACGGCCTGCTGACTGGCAAACGCGGGCAATTCAACGCCCTGTACTCCGACGAGCAATGGCTGAACGGAACTCTCTTTGCCATCGACCATGACCGATCGAACGGCCACTGGTCCGAGCGGCAGAGGAATGCTGGTGGTTTGTTCGGAATCACACCAAACGACGAATCGACCTTCGAAACTGAGGACAGACTTCGCCCCTTCAACCGGAGTCAGTGCTGTTGACTTCAGATAGGTCGATACGACCGTCGAACCCAGAGGACTGATGACCGGTCCTCTGAGCGAATCCGGATTCGCTTGCTGATAGAGCTTCAGAAAATCTTGATGACGGATAAACACCTGATCGGCTCGCAACGCTGGCTGATCCGGCGCATAAGGCACGACGACGTCCGGTGTCAGACCAGACGAATCCTGTGCGAAAGCCATCGAGCTTGCTGTCATCACTGCGATTACCGCCGCTATCTTCTTAAGCCATGTTGGCTTGAAGCAGCATCGCTGGAACCACGTCAACGGGCATGAACAGCAACTACAACATCCGCATACCATGGCCATGATGGCTCCGATGACACTGCCGATCGCGACACCATCCAGAACGCTTTGCCATTGATTGGAGACGAATGGCAGCAAGGCCAGAGCTGTCAACAACAATACGATTGAGAATGTCAGCTTCCACAGGAACGGCGACTTTCGCATTTGCCAGGCGAGCAGAATGATGACCATCGCCGCGAGCAACCGAATTGCTCTGATCTGACCTCGACGCTGAACCACGAGACTCAGCACGGAAGGCTGATGAACCGTGTCTGCTACAGAAATAAACTCGCGAGTCTGGTAGTCAGCGGGAACATCGAGATTCACGTTCACAGAGAGTCGCGCGCTGCCTTTTTTCGCTTTGGGGAGAACGCCGTCTCGTTTTTCTATGTCCACTGCCAGCATGTCCAACTCTGTGGGCTCATTGGCCGAACGTTCCATCAGTCTTCGCTCTGCTTGAGGTTCAGCCTGAGGAATTCCAGCCAACTCGGCCCCCGCCATTGCCCCCATACCTCCCGGAGCAGCGGGAGCTGGGGGGAGCATTCCGACGAACGCATTAGAAGTGGGCGTGGCAGCCCCGGGTTCAGCAGCGGGTGCCATAATCGCCTGCTGAACTGCCGAGAGATAATCAGCCATTGGCATCGGCTGACTTTGAACGGCCGGAGAAGACGTAGGGGCAGAAGCAGCCGGGGGCGCAGAATAGGAATATCTGTCAGACGTATCGGAAGCGACTCGACTGAACTTTGATGACGACGAAAGTGTGAGCACTGATAGTAGGGAAGTGAAAGAAAGTATGATCACACCAACCATGCCGACCGCCGCTAATGTCCTCCAGCGACGGCGACTGACGACCACAGTGATCACGAACAAAACCAGTAGAAACATTGCCAAAGGAATGAGTCTTCGCGGCAGCTCAGAAACTTCCGGCAAAGCCAGTGTTCCCAACGACACCAGCCAACCTGGCTGATCCACATCTGACGTTGGACGAAACTGACCATCGCTTTCGACCAGCAGTGAAGTACGCGGATAATGCACCTTCCATGTCTGTTGCAACACATCGATCGGAATCGACTGCTGATCCCCGGCATCAATCGTGAGCTGCACCGGGCTCTGCTCAAGCTGACCAAATGAACCGACTTGCTTCGCTTCGGATTCAAACAGCACCGTCAAAGAATAATCCTGACGATCCGACCCCGCCGGAACCGCAACCAGATACTCACCCGCTTCACGACGTACCTCAACGGGTTCTCCGTTCAGCATCGTCGACCACAGAAACGACCGATCGCCGTCAGGCAAAGTGAATCTCAGCGTCTGCACACCGCTCGAACGAATTTGTGCCTGGCACCAGCGTTGAATACTGCCGGAATCATTGAGCGTACATACGTTCGCTAACTGCTCACACACGGCCGACGGTACCGCGTTCGTCGCAAACCGAGTTTCCGCGACCTGAAACGAATAGCCAGGCTGCAC
>CAIXQV010000569.1 GCA_903921605.1 uncultured Planctomycetaceae bacterium
CCAGCGTTACCAACCGGCTTCTTCGTCATCGCTTGCGCTCCTTGTGGTCTCTACTCTACCACACTTTTCAAGCGCCTACTTTCTTTGGGGAATTCCAACCTGTGGGCCGCGACAATGAATCTGTGCAGGGACGAGAGCGGCAGACGCAATGGTCAGGAACTCTGTGTCTCCGTGCCTCTGTGAGAAAAAAGTTACTCTCACGGAGGCACAGAGGCACGGAGGAAGAACCGTGGATTGGGAACAAGTGGGGAAAGCAGCTGGAGCAACTGGGAACACACCATTTAGTTCTTCCGCCGCGTGGGATGAGCAACTGGGGAGGAAGTCAGACCTGTGGGCCGCGATAATGAATCTCTGCAGGGACGAGAGCGGCAGACGCAATGATCAGGAACTCTGTGTCTCCGTGCCTCTGTGAGAAAAAAAGTTACTCTCACGGAGGCACAGAGGCACGGAGAAACAAGCAGCTGGAGCAGCAGGGGACACACCATTTCGTTTCTCCGCCGGGCGGGATGAGCAACTGGGGAGGAATCCAGAACAGTGGGCCGCAATAATGAATCTCTGCAGGGAAGTGAGCGGCATACGCAATGGTCAGGAACTCTGTGTCTCCGTGCGTCTGTGAGAAAAAAGTTACTCTCACGGAGGCACAAAGGCACGGAGGAAGAACCGTGGATTGGGAGAAAGAGGGACACACCATTTCGTTTCTCCGCCGGGCGGAATGAGCAACTGGGGAGGAAGTCAGACCTGTGGGCCGCGACAATGAATCTGTGCAGGGACGAGAGCGGCAGACGCAATGATCAGGAACTCTGTGTCTCCGTGCCTCTGTGAGAAAAAAAGTTACTCTCACGGAGGCACAGAGGCACGGAGGAAAGTCCCACCAGGTTTAGCGCTGGACAATGAACTATGACTCATTGCGGCGAAAACTCCCTGATCGCTGGCGAGTTGCACATGGGGCCTCTACAACATGCCGAGAAGCTGTTCAGGCGGATGCTGGCGTTGTGCTGGTTTCGTATCGAGAAAAACCTGAAATCTGAGACCGGAGAAGATTGATGATTTCCTGGCCCCAGCAACTGTTTATCAATGGCGAATGGACCGGTAGCCAGAGCGGACGAACGTGGTCTGTCACAAATCCCGCGAATGGCAAACTCCTGACAGAAGTCGCACTGGCCGATGCGTCGGATGTGGATCGCGCGGTCCTGGCGGCTCGAAATGCGTTTGATCATGGCGAATGGCCTCGGATGGACCCGCTGCTGCGAGGTCGATTGCTGTACAAGCTGGCGGAGAAGATTCGCGAGAATCTCGAAGACCTGGCCATGACCGACACGCTCAACGTCGGCAAGCCGATCCGGGATACGCGAGGATTTGATATTCCCTGCGCGGCCGATCTGTTTGAAAGCTATGCTGGCCTGCCGGACAAGATTGCCGGCAAGTGTTTCGGGACGCTGCCCGACAATATGACGCTGCAGATTCGCGAACCGCTCGGAGTCATTGCCGCGATTGTGCCGTGGAATTTTCCGCTCACAAATGCCGCTATCAAGCTGGCCCCGTTGCTGGCGTGTGGGAATACGGTCGTACTGAAGCCGTCGGAAGTTTCTCCGCTGTCGGCTCTGATGCTGGCGAAACTCGCACACGAAGTCGGCTTTCCGCCCGGAGTTATCAACGTCATTCACGGCACCGGAGCCGAAGCCGGCGCGGCGCTGGTGGGACATCGCGGTGTCGACAAGATCACGTTTACGGGACGGCATCAGACGGGTGCGCAAATGCTGGAAGCCGCCAAGACCGGTATGAAAGGCGTGATGCTGGAACTGGGCGGGAAGACTCCGAGCATAGTCTTCCCCGATGCCCCGATAGAGAATGTTGTCAACGGCGTCATCACCGGCATCTTCTATAATCTGGGGCAGGTCTGCGTCGCAGGTTCTCGCCTGTTGGTTCATGAAAGCCAGCACGATGACATGATGGAACGCATCCTTGCCAAGGTGAAGAATCTTCGTCAGGGGGATCCCACCGATCCCAATATGCAGCTGGGCTGTCTGGCAACTCCCGTGCATTGTGAAACTGTTCGTCGCTGCGTTGCTCAGGCCGAACAGGAGGGCGCTCGTTGCGTGCTGACCGGGAAACGTCCCACAGATGCGAATGACTGCTTCTATCCGCCGACGGTTTTCGATCATGTCACGCCCGGCATGACGGTGGCTCGTGAAGAAGTCTTTGGGCCAGTGCTGAGCGTCATGACGTATCGAGATGAAGCAGAAGCGATTCGCATCGCCAACGATAGCGAATTTGGCTTGATGGCGAACATCTGGACTACCGACGGAGCTCGTGCTTTGCGAGTGGCTCGCCAGGTCAAGGCCGGACGAATCGCCATCAACGGCGGCGGCGCGTTGCGAGCGAATGTGCCGGTCTACGGTTACAAATTGAGCGGTATCGGGGCCGAGCTGGGTTTTGAAGAAGCCGTGCATGAGTACTGTGCTTCAAAGGCCGTTCTCTATTCATTTTCCACGGAGAAATCACCATGGCCGGAGTAGCCAGTTTGCACTTAATTGGCACTGTTTCTCAGGATGCTCGAATCGGACAAGCGATTGAGGATCTGGATACACCGACGCTGTTGTTGGATCGCGCGGCCAGTGACCGCAATTTGGCGAAGATGGCGCAGTTCTTTGCGGATCGAAAGTCGAAGCTGCGGCCACACTTCAAGAACCACAAGTGTGTGACCCTGGCGAAGCGTCAGCTGGCAGCCGGCAATGCCGTCGGCATCACCTGCGCGAAACTTGGGGAGGCAGAGATTCTCGCAGATCATGGCGTCACAAATCTGCTGATTGCGAACCAGGTTGTCGGTGCCGTGAAGGTTCGTCGCCTTGCGGAACTGGCCAAACGGGCACGCGTGGCCGTGGCCGTTGATCATCTTGATCAGGTTGAAGCCATCAGTCGTGCTGCGGTCGCGGCGGGTTCCACAGTTCACCTGCTTGTGGAAGTCGATATCGGGATGGGCCGCTGCGGACTTCCACCAGGCGAAAGTGTTGTCGAGTTGGCGAAGCAGATCGTGAAATTTCCCGGCGTGCAGTTGGACGGAATTCAGGCCTACGAAGGTCATCTGGTGAACGTGATCGACCGTGATCAACGTCGCACTCAGTCTCAGGCCGCGATGCAATTGGCAATCGATACACGTCGACTTCTGGAGAAGTCCGGTATTCCGGTGACATGTCTCAGTGGTTGTTCAAGTGCCACTTACGATAGCACAGGAGCGATGGACGGTGTCGATGAGATTCAGGCTGGCAGCTATGCGACTATGGATCGCCAGTATTATCGTCTGGCTCCGGAGTTTGAAATTGCGATGTCGCTGCTGGTGCGTGTGATTAGTCGACCAACAGCGGACAAAGCCGTTTTGGATGTTGGTGTGAAGGGGGCCGGCGGCGAATTTGGCGTGCCCGGGATTAAAGACTACCCGGATGTGGTCGTTCCGTTTTTCCTCGCAGAAGAACACGTGGTTGTTAATAACTCACCGAACTGGTCGATCGGACAGCCGTTGCATTTGATCCCCAGTCATGCCTGCACGACCTGCAATCTGCACCGCGAATTTGTCGTTCACGAAAACGGCCGCGTTGTGGATGTCTGGCCGATTGAAGCGTCAGGGTTGCTGCGATAAGCGGCTCTGTGTCTGTCAACGAAAACACTTCATTCCCCACCGGGTCTACCCCGGTGGTCTACGGGCTTTTGCACCACACATCTGGAATCTGAACCGAAGTAGTGCAGATGCCTATATCCACCGGGATAAACCCAACGGCGGAAGTGACGTTTATCGACCGCCTTTTCGAGATCATTGCTTCGCCCAATCACTTCTCAAACACCTCATCCACCGACGCTTCAATCACGCGACAGAGCCCTTCCAGGTCCAGATCATCTTCGTCCTCGCCAAACGGTTCTTCGGTGTGTTCCGCGGCTATTTCCATGCCCAGCATGAAATAGCTGATCATGGCAGACAGCGGTACCGTCCACCAGTTAAAATCGTGAACGATGCCCCATGGCAGCGACAGGAGATACATAAACACGCATTGCCGTGCGAAGGTTCGATAGGAGCGGGCCAGTCGAGTATTTCGGATCTTCTCGCAGCCTCCCACGATCTCCATCAGCTTTCGCACGTCTTCATCCATCACGATCAGTTGCGAACCGTCGATGACTCCTTCCTTTCTCCATGATCGAAGTCGCGAATAGAGCATCGAAACCAGAAACGTCGGCACATGCTTTGGCGGAGCCTGACCAACCTCGATCAATTCGGAATCCTCCAGCGACGCACCTTCGCGGAGATGATCTTTCAATGCCTGCGGGAAGAGTCGCAGAATCCTTTTTGTTTTCTCCAGATCCTTCTCAGGGGCGTCTATCAGCTCGACATACTTCAGCGAGAGATTGCGGATTGTATTGACCAACCCACCCCAGAGCGTTCTGGCTTCCCACCAGCGGGAGTAAGACGTGTTCGTGCGAAACACCAGCAACCATCCCAGAACCAACGTAAGTGCTGCGTGGATGTCGGCGGGAACGTCGGAGAAGAAATCCAGATTGTCCCGTGATTCAAAAAAAGCCGGGATGGCAGCGTAGGCCGCAATGAGCAGAGCATACACAGAGACTCGCGAAACCATGCGGTTCCGTTTGGGGCGTCGTCCACTGGCAGCATTCACGGTTAACAACATTCGAAAAACCTATCCCAACGGTCTGAGGTTACATCACGCGTCGAACGCTTGGAAAGGAAACTCTCCTTGTTCGGATCGCCGCCCGCGAAAGGTGCGGGGCATCTTGTCGATGCAGGGTGAGTAAATCCTTGCACCTTGTACAAACAAAAAACCGGGACTGACATGGAGCCATCCCGGTTCTCGCAATGAATCGGCGTTGGCCACGAATCAAACGTCCGCAGCCGTCGTCAGTTCAAAATCAGTGTGCTGGTGGCAGGCTGTTCTGGAAGGCTCGGTTGCGGAACAGGAAGTCGATGATATTCCCTTCGTGCGGCTGCAGCCAGTTCAAGGCACAGGTTGGAACCGGGCCGATGTTCAGGCGGTCGATATGACGAGCATCGACCAGATCGCTGATCCACTTTTCGTTGTTGGTGATCGCGGTTCCAACCAGAGTTGAACCAATCTTGCCGAGCATCTGATCCTGCGGGCACTGAACGACAGACACAAATGGGAACATGTATTCCGTATTGGCCATGCTGTTGTCGCAGTCGCTGACATGCAGCACGGTGGGACGCATGTAATCACATCGCTCATGCTTCACCAGACGATCACCGCCGCGATACTTGGCGGTCATTTCAGTCACTGGCCCCTTGATGCCGTCTTCGATCTGATTGTTCATCGCTTCAGCCACGCCCGCTGTTGTAAAAGCGGCGATGGCGGCATTAGGATCGGTCGTCGGCAGCGGAGCAATCGGGCCAAGCTTCTTCGCGATAGCATCGGCAATAGCTTCTGTATGGCGAGAAGCCCAGATGCCGGAGCAATTGATGCAGCTTCGTCCGCCGTTCATGAGAACGCTCTTCACGAGCACATCCAGATACTCCTCCCAGCG
>CAIXQV010000570.1 GCA_903921605.1 uncultured Planctomycetaceae bacterium
CTGATTGTCCTCTTCACCGCGATCTTTTCGACGATTTCAATCATTGAAGATCGACGCGAAGGATTTCTCCAGGGAGTGCTCGTCGCACCGGTTTCGCGTCTGGCGATTGTGCTCAGCAAGATTTCCGCCGGGACCATTCTGGCCATTCTGCAGGCCGGCCTGTTCCTGCTTATTGGTCCGATGTTATCGTGGATCGGGGCGGGGGCCGACATTCATGTCTCATGGTCGCTGAGTCGAATGCTGATGGCGGCCGTGTTTCTGATTCTGATCGCCGCAGAACTGACCGCACTGGGCTTTGTAATTGCCTGGCCGATGAACTCGACACAGGGATTTCATGCCATCATGAGTATTTTCCTGATGCCGATGTGGCTGGTTTCAGGAGCATTTTTTCCTGGTGGCGATTCCGGTTGGTTGTTCTGGTTGATCCGCATCAATCCATTAACCTATGGAGTCGCCGGCTTGCGGCGACTGTTGTATGAACAATCGCTGCCTGTCACCCCCGAGCTGCCGTCGATGCTAACATGCCTGAGCGTGACAGTGTTCGCGACGATCGTGTTGATCGTTGTCTCCGCGAAACTTGTTTCCCGAGCTAGCGCCAATAACGCGGCGTAGTAGAACGTGCCGTTCCTGAGCTTGTGACTGTTCAGGGGCCGATGCTCATAGACTCACTTGGTTGCTTGGGCCGGGCAGGTTTCGATGTTTGCGGAACGGATGCCATTCATTGCTGAGAAGTCCGGGCTACGCTGAGTGTTGTTCGTGTGTGAGCCGTGCAGCACTGTGATCTGAAGTTGAGCGTCCCGATGAGCATCGATACAGATTTCTTGTGGGGCGTCTGAATGCAGGACCAGGAATGCAGTGCCACAAAGTTTACGTCGGGCCGTTTCATTGCCTGCGTGCTTCAAGCTGCCGCAATCGACACGTGAACGCAACGGTGAAACGGCATCGTGGTCGACGCAGGCCTGTCGGATTGACCATTCTCGGAATAGCTCGGAGAAAGGCGCTTTAGCCATCGTTGCAATGGCTTGATCAAACTCCGTGGAATGATGCAGGAGTTCTCTGAGCGCATTCGCGTCAGCCAGGTGTTGCTGAAGGAAAGTGACACCGGCAACACGACTGCCGGCTCGCCGAGATGTCAGGAAATGATCCTCGTCTTTTAGAATGATCGGACACTGGGCGGGATTCTGACGGAACGCGGACTCTCTGGCCGCGAAGCCAGCCGGGGCTGAGCAGAATTGACGCTCAACCCAGTGTGCCGCAGCTTCGTTCAGCCATGACGGAACTGCATGATCCTTCAGCGGTGAATCATGCGCAGCTTCATGACGAATGCAGAACACGGCGGCGTGAGTCAATTCATGCGCCAGTAAGGCTCGCAATTGTTCCTGCGGAGGAAGGTTCTGATCCAGATACAGGATATCGCCGGTTAGCGAGTTCTGATCGCATTCCGTAAAGTCATGGCGACGCACACAGCCCAGGACGGGTGTCTCGTTCGAGGACTTTCGCCGATCCAAATCTGTCAGGACCACAGAGAGCTGATGATCGCCATCGAGATCAGTAATGCGGCCGATCCATTGTTCAACCCATGGCAGCAGTTCGTCTTCGATCGTCTCGCAAGCTCTGCTCGCGGTGTCGCGCAGGGGATGGTTCTGTGGCAATTCGGAACGAGTATCGACAAGCGACAGGTCAATGTAGACTTTGACTCGAGATCCTTCTGCAGTCGCCAACGCCTCGCGGGCTTCCTGAGCTACTTGGTCGTGTTCGAAATGTGGAATCAGGAAGCGACGCTGCCGTGATCCCGTAAGTGGATGCACTGCAGACTGACGGATACTGCTCCGGGGCATTGAACGGGGGATCGTGACGGCATCACCGTTCGGCCTCTGTCTGCTCTGGTGTCTCTCTGACAGTCTGATAGACGGGATGTACTGCAGATCACAGCGGCTTTGAGAATCGTAGTTCTCCCGGGTCGACCATTGTCCGCCGGGCTGGGAGCTGATCCTCAGGGAATGAGCAGCCCCGGAAGTATCGAGACTGCCCACGATGATCAGCGAATTAGGAGGCACCTGAAATCGGATGACCGAATCCGGACTCGTTGGAAGTCGAGTGATCGAACCTTGATCTCGATCACTGTCCCTCTGAAGTTGCCTGGCGATTTGACTGGCAGGGGAGTTCTCGTGCCAGTTTATGAACCGAGCCTCGGAGCCTCCATCGGTTCTTCGTTCAAGGACCGAGACCGCCAAAGCGGCCAGCATGACCGCCAGAAGCGAAGATAAAAAGCCGGAATGCCGCACCATTCAAGGTCCCCACCCCACGCGGCATCCGGCTCGATTTTTAATGGTATCTGCGTGTCCTTTGCCGCCCCCAGGGACAGTATCGGCGTTACAACCGTAAAAATTGATACGATCTGATTGTGTTTTCGGGCTGGGAGGGCTTGGGGAGAATGCCGAAAGGTGCTTTCTCGGTGGGCCTCGATTGCTGGAGCGAATGCAAAAAGAGCCGCAAAATCAGAATTCTTTGCCAGCGGAGTTTGCGGAGTTGACCACCTCGCACGACCAATTGTGCCGAGTTTTGCCCTGCCTCTTTGTTCTGCCTGTTTTTACCGGGAATTCCTTTCCTGCTCATCCGAGAACGACTGTAGACTACTTCGCGGACTGCGCTCAGTTTGGTGAGCGTTGTGCGAGTCATGTCCATCGGACGGTCTGCTTCTGCGGAACCTCAGGGGAATTCTCATGCGGCATTTGGCGGGTTCGTTGTGTTCATTGGGTCTGGGCGTTTCGGCATTTTGCCACGCCGTAATGGCTGACACGAAGACGGAGCAGCAGGCTCCCGACGCGGTTGTGTTTCGGACACCAGCCGTCGCGGGGCAGCAGCACTTCGCCGTCGCGATTCGCTCCTCGGCGGTCCCGGCAGAAATTCGTCGCCACGTGATC
>CAIXQV010000571.1 GCA_903921605.1 uncultured Planctomycetaceae bacterium
GACCGTCCCTCTCGTCTGGCGGAGCTCGGGACGACAAAGCCGATCGTGATTGGAACTCTGCTGATGGCCGCTAATGCGCTCAGCATGTCATGGTCTCTGTCAGCTTACGGCGATGCGACTCGGATCAACATCGTGTATGCCCTGCGAGGACTGTGGGCGGTGGCATTGGCCTGGGCGCTGGCTCGATTCTTTGGCGGCCAGGAATCTCATCACTCCGCCCGAGTCATGCTGCTACGACTTTTCGGCGCTGCGCTGTTGACGGCTTCGGTGCTGGTGGCGTTGATCGGGAAGTGAGTGGCGAGGAACCAGAGACTGGACTCGCGAGTTGCACGGTGAACAGCCTTCAGAGCTCGCGTACTTCAGCCGCAACGAACAGACACGTTCCTTTGCGGCTTCGCGTCTTTGCGTGAGAAAGCAACTTCACGCAAAGCCGCGAAGGCGAAAGACCGTGGCAGGATGTTGAACGCCCTGGGCGACGGGCAGCTCTAAAAAAGCATCTGCGAGGGATGACGAACCAGAATCGAGCGACTCAACGAACACACCGCTTTAGCGGCTCCAAAACACGTTTCGTTGTCTCACACCAGGAAGCCATCAATCGGTCGAGACGATGGATCTGCAATTGGCATTTCCCGGCCGTCGATGTCGAAGTTGCCTGTTGAGTCAACTCCGACCGCCTGCAGATAGGTGTGGAACAAGTTGCCGTGGTCGACCTGTTTGTCGACGACTTCAGTGCCCTTATCGTTCGTTGCACCAAACACATGTCCGCGCGGAATTCGTGATCCGGCGAGGCACACTGACCATGCTCGCGACCAGTGATCACGACCGTAGTAAAGATTCACGTTCGGCGTCCGTCCGAATTCGCTCAGCACAACAATCAGTGTGCTGTCCAGCATCCCACGTTGTGCGAGGTCCGCGACAAACGTCGAGAACGCAAAGTCGAACTCGGCGAGCTGCTCGATGTGGAAATTGAAGTTCTCATTGTGCGTGTCATAGTTGGAATGCGACAACTGCACGAACGACACACCGCTCTCCAGCAGACGTCGAGCCAGCAGGCAGTGACGTCCGAGGTCATGCTTCCCGTATCGTTCGATTTCACTTGCAGGTTCTTTCGAGACGTCGAACACATCGCGCTGACTCATCAGCTTCTCAGCCTGCTCGAACGAGTAAGTAAACGCTTCGGTGACGGCGGTTCGACGACGATTCAGGAATCGCTCACTGACCTGACGACGGAAGTCGTTGCGAGCCTTATCAGAGTCTTCCGTGATGGAATCCGGGCGAACGGTATTCGGCGGAGGATTTCCGTTCCCAAGCTGCACGCTGGAGTACTTCGGTCCCAACCAGGCGGAGTCGTTTCCTCGTCCGCCACCGCCACCGGGAGTAATCAGAATGTGACCTGGCAGTGAGCTATCCTGAGGATTCAAAGTCTTCGAAGCGACCGCACCGATTTGAGGGAACTCACCGGCCGGGGTCTGACGCCGACCGGTCATCATCAAATAAGCGCCTTTGCCATGATCGTCTTCGGACGTGTTGACCCCGCGGACGAGGCAGAGGTGATGCATCTGCATTGCCGTCAGCGGCAACAGCTCACTGATGTGAATGCCGGGCACGGAAGTCGGGATCGAGAGAAACGGCCCACCGGTTTCGGTGCCAGGCTTTGGATCCCAGCTCTCAAGCTGACTCAAGCCGCCGTGCATGTTGAAGACGACGATTCGTTTCTGGTCCGACTTCAAATGAGCGGCCATCGCCGGCGAAGTGAAGGCACCGAGTCCTCCAACCATGGCTCCGGCTCCAGCGGCCAGAGTTCCCAGAAACTGTCGGCGAGCCAGTCCATGTGCGACCGTGTTGCAAGGATAGTTGAGTTTCATGGTCGGTTGCTCCCAGAAGAATTCCGTGGTCAGGCGGTTTCCACATTGGTCCGCCCATACGTCACACCATCATTTGTTGAATCGAAATTCCGCACTGCTGATCAGGCCCCAGACAAGTTCCTGAGCGGCCTTTGCTCGATCAGGACGAGCCGCCAGGAAGGCCGCGACATCGGCAGATTCCTGTTCGGTCGGCATGCGAGTCAGGATGCCCAGATAGAGTTCTTCGGCCACAAGCTTTGCATCCGTGGTCTTTACAATTCGCTCCGCGGCATTGTCGCCGGCTGGAACAACCCAACTGTTGATGGCACCACCGTTGGCTGTAAACAAAGCCTGGTCCGGACTCGCGTAGAAATCATTCTGCGGCTGCCCTGGAGCACCACCATAGATTTGCACATAGCTTCCGATGTTGCTCTTCAGCTTGTCGAAGGCCAACTGCTCCACTTCCGCGGCTCGCGTTGTAATCGCCACCGGATCCTGCTTTTGCTGTTCGCTGAACGGACTCGCTTTTTCACGTTCGGCCGCTTCCTGGGCTACGTAGCGATCATAGACCGTCGTTACTTTGAAGATGGTCCAGCACATCTGTTCGGGGCTGAGCGGCTTCAGCTGGGACAAGGCAAAAGTTGATGAGAGATCCGTCGGAACAGTGTCCATCGCCTTCTCATAGGAGACTGTTGTTGCCTGCAGCGACTCCTTCGATTGAGTCAATGTCGACGCGGCCTGAGTCGCCACCTGCTGCCGTTGTTGAAGTTCTGCGTTGCTTTCGTCCATGGCTGACTTCGCCGTCTTCATCGCCTCAGTGGCAGCAGAAGACATCTGGCTGGCAACAACCAGAGTGGCTTCAGAAGACTTCAATGCCGCATCCAGAGCCGTCACCTTGGTGTTGATGGTCGCAAGCCCTGTTGTCAGCGTCTCATCGGAGGGCAACGCGGCCTGGGCACGCTTCATGGCGTCTGCGGCTTCGGTCAGCGTTGTCGCGGCGACTCGATCGCGGCTCACTTGTTCCTGAATTACTTTCACAGCAGACTCCGCGGAGGCCATTGCCTGCTCGGCCTCTGTCATTGCAACGGTCCGTGCGGCCACGGTCGGTGTGTAGTCAGCGACCTGCTGAGTCGCTGTGGTCATCGCCGCTTCCGCTGTAGCTGTCGTCTGAGTCAAGTTGGCGAGCGACGCGTTCAGATCAGAGGCTGAGGTGACTCTCTCCAGAACGGCAATGCGACTTGCGACGGAGGCTGCCTTTAACTGAGCCTCCTGCATGGCCAGCCGAGCCACCACCACTTTGGCCTCTTCAGCTCTGAAAGCTGCCTGCAGTGGCTGAAGCTTCTGAACAGCGGCATCAAGTGTTGTGCGGAGAGTTGCCTGCGCTTCGGTCAACGGAGTCATCGCCGCAGTCTTTTCGGTAACCGCCTTTTCCAAAGCTGGAAGTTCGGCCGTAACCGCGTTCGCCTTTTCAGTCAGCTTAGCGGACGTCGCGACAAGCTCCGCATCGGAGGGCAATGATACAGCCGCGGCCTGAAGTGGAGCGGCGGCCTGCTGTAGCGTGTCGGCGAAGTTCTTCTTCGTGTTGAATGCGGCAGTGGCATCGTTGAGAGCCTTCTGAGCTTCGTCGACCTTCTTCTTTGCGTCGGTGAACTGAGTTCGAACACCGTCAACTTCAGCGGCCACAGGCAGCATTGCCGTCTCGGCAGCAGCGAAGGCTGTGTCAGCATCGCTGAATAGTGAACCAGCATCGCGGGCAACTACGTCGAGTGATTCCTTCTGAGCAGCGAGTTGTTGATGTTCAGACTTCGCAGCAGCCAATGCAGGGACAGCTTCCGGAGCAAGGTCAAACGGACGCTGATAGACATCGCTCAGAGCGATCTCGCGGAGGAAAGTCTTCATGTCGAAGTTCATCGCGGCGAATCGTGAACCCAGTTGTGACAGCAAGGCCGGACTGGCCGCCGGGTTGTCCGGATGGATCATGTCCAGAGGATGCACGACGCCTCGCCCCAGCATCATGGCCCAAAGGCGATTGGCGATGTTCTCATTGAATGCGCGATTCGAGCCATTGGTAGCCAGCTCCGCCATCATCGCCCGGCGACTGAATTTCGGGACAGCTCGCACGCCATCGGCGGGAGCAACAGTGTAGTCTTCGCCAGGATACAGGACGGGCTCGGTGAATGAAGGAGCACCGGGAAGTCGGGCGATGGTGCGGTGGATGTTGCCTTTTTCGAAAACGGATTCGAACGACAAATCCGTTGGAGCTCGCTCCGCAAACACGGTCACGTCTTTCTCAGCAACCTTCTTTGTGACGGGATAGCCCACGGAGGCGATCGCCAGAAGACCGTGATAATCTCGCTGCAGGAAGTCTGCCACAAGTGGAGAATCATGGCACTGATTGCACTGCATATCGCGACCGAAAAACATGCGACCAAGGTCGCGAGTGATCACATGCGGTTCCGAATTGCGGTCGAGATAGAACCTCGCGGGGGCGCGGTTTTCTGGTGTATCGCCGTCAGCCGTCAGGATCTCGCGAGCCAGCACATTCCACGGCTTGTTGTCGCTGACAGACTTCAGTAACCAGCCCTGCCACAGTTCTTGTGGCACATGAGTATTTGGGCGACGCTCCATCAGCATGACGTCGATCGTCGTGGACAGATGCCGGGCGTAAAGAGGCGATGCCAGAAGGCGATCAACCAGCTTTTCACGTTTCGCGGGATCGGCATCGTTGATGAACGATCGAGCCTCATCCGCACCGGGAGGCATCCCATTGAGGTCCAGCGACACACGTCGCAGGAACTCGGCGTCGTTGGCTTTTGGCCACGCGGTTCCGGAAGGCGGAGCTAGTTCGCGGTTGATGAGTTCTCGCAGCGGCTCATCGGCCTGAAGCACTGCGGCCGGGATTATGATCCAGGCGAGCAGAAGGCGAACGATCATCCCGCGTTCCACATGGAACGCTGCAAAGGCAGCAGATCGGAGTCTCGCGATCATCGCGGCTTCTCCGTTGGTCTTCGTCTGATTAGCCTGAGGAAGGATGACCTTGATGACTCATGGCTGAGTCAGGTCACAGTGGCAATCGTCGGAAGAAGTTGAGGAAGGAAGAATCTCGGACACCAACAAGGTTCAGTACCCGAGCCAATCAAATTTCAGGTGGGATCTCATTACCAAGCAGGTTGGATCACGCTACTTGTTCTGTACGTGGTCTACCCGGCCCAACCTGGCCCCGTCAAGTGAAACCCCAATCAAGTAAACCACGCCGTCTCATCTCGGGGAATCGTTTTTTGACAGAATGCCGGATTCGGCGCGACCTGCGAGCCATTTTTCCGGATTTCGCCAGCAACGCGAATCGCCCGCTGGTGCGCAAATACGACGAAGGTTGTTGCCTTTCGGAAACATCACCCGAGACACCGATGTAGCTGGCTACCAATTAATCGGCCACCGAAACAGACAGCAATTGATTTCCAGCCGAGCTGCATAAGAGTCTGACTGACCCTCAGAACGCGTTGGAACGGGGAGTTCCGATCAACCGGTCAGGTCACTGAGATGGGTCAGGTTCTTAACCTGCCGCGCAAACAGATTTTCTTGATTGCTGATGCTCGAGGTTGAAGAGTCGGCAGATTGAAAATCTGCCGCAACGGGACCGCTATCCTCAACGACTGGTGACGAACTCCTCGCACGGCCCTATCCACTGAACACATTGGGCTGGCGGCCAAACGAACGATCGAGCATGCTTTCTCAAGGGCCAAACAAGTACGGGGCGAAGTGGATCCACCGTGTCTGCGACGTGGCAGTAAACGATAAGATCAACTCCGCCAGATCAACTCCGCATCAGAGCGTCTCGAGTCAGCGCACTCGGTATAGCTCAAAGACCTGAGTTGACACCTCCGGGTGCTGGGACAGCCACTTCGGAGTAAATAAATCCAGCAGTGTAACGTCACCCGGTTCGTACCGAACTTCTGTCACGAGTTCGAAATGGCGATCCTGCAGAAACCAGTCTTCCCAGAATCCGGGTGTCCGTTTCGCGTTTGGACCGATCACAAGGAACGTCGGCACCGCGGGCGAACCTCCATCCGGCTCAGCAAGATTGAGATGGCTCACCGGACCAACCGGCAGACCGGACTGCGCTAAATGCAGCAGCAAAGCTGGCTCGCCATAACCGTAAACGACCAATTTTTGTTTCGCACGCTCTTCGATAGCAAACTCGCGATTCTGAGTCTCAGCGGGGCGCGATTCGAGAACTTTCCGTGGACTGATCGTTTCACCGTTCGACAGTGGCAGACGAAACGGTTTCCATTCTCCAAGAGAACTCAGCACGCAGACATCCGCAAGTTGCCGAGCCGCCCGATCGATCGAAGTTCGATCTTTGAAGAGTTCAGAACGGAACAGCTCCGCGGGCGAAACGACGACAATCTCATCAGCCTCATCTCGCTGCAGCACGGCCGTGAGCACCGCAACTATCAGCAACGACCGCAGCAAGCGTTGTCCCCAAGCCCCGCCTGCATTCGCCTTCGGGGTAGCCGATTCCGGATGTCTGGCAACACTCAGGTTCGATTCCAGCCACCAACTGACTCCTCCGGCCGCAGCCAACCAGACGGAGGCCAGTAGCGGAAAGAAAAGTCGGGCATAGGGATGATAGAACGGTGTCACCAGCAGCATTCCACAAAACCACGCCAGAGTGGTGCAGTAGCCAAGTGCGGGGTCGACTATTGGAGCCGCCAACAGGTCACCGTGGGACAACGGCAACGCACCCTCAGATGTGGGCGAGAGGTCGCGGGTTGTTCGGCGCAGCCACGCTCGATCCAAAACGGGCCACAGGAAGATGCCTCCAAAGCCCCCCAACGCCAGACTGAAAAGCACTAACGGCGTCCAGACTCGAAGTGCAAACACCATCATTGCGGCTGAAGCGACTGCGAAGCGAATCATCAGCCAGCGAGGCGGAAATCTGCCAACGGCGGATTCTCCGGTATTTTTTGCCTCATTGCCGTTCCCCGCGTTCCCGTTCCCCGTGGAACGATCGGCTGAGTTCCATCGATACCATGCAGCCGCCAACATCCCGATTCCCAGTGAAATCGCGCCAGCCATTCCGTCGTGCCAAAACTGACTGGCAAGGTGCTGCCCAAGATGATTGGTCCACGCATCCACGCTCGCCCACGACAACGATTGTGAATATCCAGCGTGATTTTTCGTCACGGCCGAGTATCCACCGACCGACTGCAATCGCCACAACCAAGGGCCGAAGATTGCAAACGCGGAGACCAGAATCGTGGCCAGAATCGAAAGCACTCGAATGGAGCTGATCACTTTCCGCCCGCGCCAGATCCACCATAGGGTCGTGCCGCTGATGAGAATCGCCAATGGCAGCCAGCCTGTATACTTGGTCCACCAGGCAAGCCCGCAAGCCGCTCCACTGAGGACAGCCATTCGAAACGAGGACTTCGCAACAGCGACAGTTCCAAGGTAGACCGATGTTGCAATCCAAAAGAGGCACGTGACGTCCGTCAGTGCCATTCGCGAATAGATGATGTGGAAGTCGCTCATCGACACCACGGCGGCCGTGAAGATTCCAGCTGCCACTCCGAACCACGCCCGTGCCATTCGCCAGAAGACAATGATCGAAAGCGACCCGAACAAAAGCGATGGCAAAAACGGGGCGAAACGACTGACCCCGGGAACGATGTGAAAGAAGTCAATCATTCCCGACAGCATCGGTGGAGCATAGAACTCACGGGCCGGATAGGGCAATCCAACCATTCCATCGTGCCACAGCACCGACGCATAGACGCCCTCATCGAAGTGCTCGACCGATTCACGATCCAAATGCCAGCATCGCAGCAGCAGACCGAGCACAAAGAATCCCGCCACGAGAGCGATTTCAGTCTTTGGTGAGGGCTGGGTCATCAAAAGGATCCGTGAGTCAACTTTTGCAAGGGAGTGCACAAGGTAAAGGGTTCCATGCCCATGGGCGAGTCACACATCAGAGATTACCTCGCGAATTGGAGATCCATGAATTCGTCCACGCTCCGGTTCGGAATTTTGAAGTGGGAATCAGGTGTAGGTTGGTTGAGTCCACCGGATCCCGGTTTACCATACGAAGTGAAGAACTTCACACGGCTGACAATTTACCGAATGAGCAATCCTATGTCCGAGCAGACTCCCGGAAAACTATACGATGCGGCCATGAAGCTGAAAGCAGAAGGGAATCTTGAAGGCTGCGTGGATGCTTTGAAAAACATCCTGACGATTGACCCAAACCATGTGCAGACTCACATGGCTCTGGGAGTCCATCAGCAGAAGCTTGGGCGATTCGAGGAAGCCATCTTTCACGCCAAGAAGGTGTCTGAGCTGGAACCAACGGATGCCTTCTCATTCACGCAATTGTCCGTCATCTACCAGCGATGCGGAAAGATCTTTGAAGCCGAAGAAGCGATGGCCCGGGCCCGCGAGATCCAGGGAACTCCGCAGCGCCATTAGTCGCGGGCGTATTTTGCGGCATGCCACGATGCTTACTGCCAAGCCGAAGGCTACCGCTTTCGTTGTTGGCCGAAGGCTAATGCCACTCCGGTGGCTGACCGAATCCCTTCGCGGAATTCGCCAGAGGATTCGTAAAGAGTGTCGTAGCCGAGGCCACCACGACACAGGAACCGCGGAGTACTTGACGTACATGCCCACACACACGCTCGACGCGTTGCGGCACGCAGTGAGTGCCACTGAGCCGTCGGCATTCGGCTCGACGGTAAACGACTCTAGCCGCTAGCCGACAACTGCTCCATAAACTCTGCAACCAGCATTTCGCTGACTGCTGCCGTTCGTTCGCCCGACCTACAAACAGCTCCGCGGACGGCGATGATGTCAGGCTGCAGAGGCAACAGCATTGGTAAATCCATCAGCGTAACACGGCCCGCCAGGGCGAGCTGCAATCCATGAGCAGCTGTCGCTTTTCGCAGCGAGGTGATTTCTTTTACGGGCAACCAGTCGAGCAGATTGGTTCCGTCCTTGACAAAAGTGTCAACCAGCAGGACGGAGCAATTCGTTTCGAGAGCCGCCTGAAGGACATCATCCGGAGTTGGCGCGTGGGCTCGCTGGTGATCTGCGTATGCAACCGCAACCCATTCATGATCGCCAGAGAAACGACAACGCACATCGATCCAGGAGTTCCGCCAGCTTCCAATGCCCTTCCAGCCCGCTGCTGCGACCTGCGATAACCCAAGTTTCATATAGGTCGGTTGCAACTCGGAGATTGACCGGCAAATCGCGTCATAGGATTCACTGGATAACATCTTGGATTCACCAGCGAAGTTGCTTCCGAAGAGTGATGATGACTCACTCCACTCCTGCACTTCCCCCAACGCAACGCTAAGAGGAACCGCTTCGATTCTCACACGATCAGCATGTTGTTGCTGCAGCTTGAGAACGTCAGCGATCGCCAGCAGATTCTCCACCGAAGCGCGACCGAGTGAACCATTGGACGGTTCCTTAACGTCGATGATATCCGCCCCGCCACGAACGGCCATCAGGGCTTCTTCTGCGTTGCGAACGGAAACTAACAGGCGTGGAATTCCTGAGAACACTAAGCACCTGTTCGCGAGTGACGTCAAGAATGGCCAGATCAAATGAAAGAAAGAAGCCCGCGTCTTGGAAGAGCCCGGGCTTCTTTCAGTTGCTCATCGTTGTCAAAAACAAGGACTAGAGTTCCGGAGCAGCTTCTTCAGCCTCTTCCGCTTCGCCCTCTTCGGCTTCGTCTTCGATCTCAATGTCTGCATCGATATCGATGTCTTCAGCGACTTCGACCTCTGGATCGATCTTGACTTCTTCTTCTACATCTTCATCCGGTGGAGGCACCACCACGCTGATCATTGGAGTGCCGTCTGGATTCAATGCTTCCTTGACCGGTTGCATGAAGTAGCGACGCTTGCCTCTCCCCAGCAGGGTCGCCAGCAACTCGTCAGCCTTTTCCTTTTCGTGAAACAGGAATCGGCCTTCTTCTCGCATCGTGCTGCTGTAAACGACCCAAACCAGCCGGCGACGCTGCATCGCTTCTTTAGCTCGGCGCGTACGTGGTTTGGCAGCTTTCTTCTTTTTTGGAGCCCCGTCTTTGTCTGCCTTGGAGGCTCGTTTCTTTGGGGTACCCTCGCCCTTCTCTTCAGAAGTCTTGCGAGATGCCTTTTTCTTGACGCCGGTTTCAGCTTCTGCGGCTTCCGCAGCTTCAACCTCGCGACGCATTGAGAGACGACTCTTAGCCATTTTTCCTGCCAAACACGCGGACTGGAGAACCTTCGCTTTTCCCGACGACGTCAGGAAAACGACGGCTCAATGTGAATCAGAAATTTATCCGGAACACGTCAAAACATCCTTTCGACGCGCGAAATCCGGGACTTTGAAGCGGGGGAGAATAGCAGGGTTCCGTCCGGGAATCCACCCTTGATGAAGAAAAGATCGTTTGAACGTTCGAGCCGGTTATTGTTTGGCTGATCCCCCGGAAATCGAGCCCACGCGGTCAACCACAAGCTGAATCGCCTCTTTCATACGAGCCCGGTCGACCTCATGAACATCAATCGGCCGCCCAATCTCGGAGAGCATTGTGACGGTCAGCCGTCCTCCCAGATGCTGCCGGAACTCTTCCAATCCCTGAAAAAGCTCGTCCGTTCGCCTCAAAGTGGGGTGATCATTCAGCAGTTTAAGTCGCTCCAGCGATTGCAGGACACGATCCGCCTCGGATTCGGGAAGGCCATGAACAAGACTCGAATAGACCGTGTCAACTGCCACACCGATCGCCACCGCTTCGCCATGCCGCAACTCAAAATGGCTCATAGCTTCCAGTTTATGAGCGGACCAGTGCCCAAAATCCAATGGTCGAGCTTCAAGCATCTCAAAGGGATCGCCCCCGGCTGTGATATGTTTCAGGTGCCAGTTCGCCGAATCCTGAATCACGGACCAGCAGGCATCGCCTCGAGCCACAATCGCATCTGCATTGCTCAGGATTCGCTCAAAGAAGTCAGGATCCTTCAGAAGGGACACTTTGACGGCTTCTGAAAACCCGCAACGGAAGTCGCGATCGCTGAGCGTCGTCAGCAGCGAACGGTCGTTTATGACTCCCCAGGGAACAGCGAAAGACCCAAGCCAATTCTTCTTTTCAAAAAGATTGACGCTGTTCTTAACGCCAATCCCCGAATCGGCCTGAGCCAGTGTGGTCGTGGGAATACGAATCAGCCGCAGGCCGCGATGAGCGATTGCGGCCGCAAAACCCACCGCATCCAAAACCGCGCCGCCCCCAATAACGACGACGTAACTTCGCCGATCCAGATCGGCTTCGTGAAACACCTTGAGCATTCGTTCCAGGATATGCACATCGTTCTTGACGGCTTCGCCACCGGGAACAATTTGAACATTCCCGACCACCTGAAACTTGTCCGTGTTGCGCCGAGCGATCGAGTGGAGTCGCTGCCGAAGGTCCGGATTTGCATTCGCGACATGCTCATCCAGCCAGAACTGAACTCGCGGGATGCGGCCCTCTGAAGACTCCAGCAATCTTATCAGCACTTCGGAATCAGCACCAAGCACATCGTGCGTGAATCGCAGCCGATGACGAAACGCAACCGTGAAATCGACGTCGGCGATGGCGCGTGCCGTTTGCTCTGCAGAAGGGGAAGTCGGAGGCATTGAGATTCAGCGGCAGGAATTGTGGGAGGCGATTCACCATGGTTGGCTTCCCTTCCACCATGTTCAGTTCACCACAGCATACCCCGCTCCGCGCCATTTTGCCAATCGATTCGGGAACGACGCCGGACTGGCTTCACTCTGCCAGACCCACTGCGACTGGGGATCGGATTACAGAAAACAAAGGGGTTATGCCAGTTCGGCCGACTAGCGCGAGAGCCGGTCTGGGGCCGCTGACTGCATAATCGGTACAGCCGTCACATCCGCGCGCAGAACGCAGACTGACCGGCAATCGTTGCGCTTTGCCTCGACCGCCCATTCTTTGTAGTCCGAAAACATTGGCAGTGTTACCCAAGAGAGCGAGTCAAAGACTCACCAGAAATTCTGAATGCGGCGTGTGCATTCAAGGTGTTTCCGAGGCTCACTCAGCAAGAACGATGTGTAGGAGAATTGAGATGAAGGCGATGAAATTGTTTGCGGCTCTGGTAGTGTGTTCAATGGCTAGCAGCGCTCAGGCTGGGCTGTTCGGATGTTTCAAGAGCAATCACGGCTGCGGTTGCAGCGTTGAGCCAACGTGCTGTGCTCCAGTTGAAGCTTCATGCTGTGCTCCAGTTGAAGCCAGCTGCTGTGCTCCAGCGGCTTGTGGCAATGGTTGTGCTCCAGCTGAAGCAACTTGCTGTGCTCCAGCCGCTTGCGGAACAGCTTGCGAGCCAACTTGCTGTGCTCCAGTAGAAGCCAGCTGCTGTGCTCCAGCTGCTTGTGGCAGTGGTTGTGCTCCAGTTGAAGCAACTTGCTGTGCACCAGCTGATTGCTGCAACGACGGTTGCGGTTGTGGAAATGGTTGTGGCGATTCTTGCTTCAAGATGCCTAAGTTCAAGATGCCTAAGTTCAAGTGCCCAAAGTTCCGCCTGCCAAAGCTGAAGTTCCCTAAGCTGGGCTGCGGTTCATCTTGCGGCGACAGCTGCTGCGAGCCATCTTGCTGTGCTCCAGTGGAAGCTTCTTGCTGTGCACCAGCAGCTTGCGACCCAACCTGTGCAGCACCATGCGGTGGCTGTAACTGAGATCAGGTTGGCGTAAGGTGCGGTGATTAGCCAACGTGATTTTCAGAGTCTGACGGTGAAAGAGAGCGAACGTCGTGATTCGCTCTCTACCGTCCCTGAAAGTTTCGATCGTGCGGATTGAGGAGTTCAAGTGGACGCCGGCAGATTAGCCTGAGTCACGGTTAATAGCCCAGCCTTCCGCCCCGACGATGCTGAGGATCGTGAGGAAACTCACTTGGGGAACACGCTCAACGGGATGTACACCCGAAACAGCGGTTCCACCAGAATGGATCAGCAACAGGGTGGAACCGTTGGAAAAACAACAGAACGGCGATGAATCACTTCCTGATTCATCGCCGTTTCTGCGTTGATACTCGGAAAACTTCGGCGTCCTGATGCCACGCCTTGTTCAGCTTAAACTCGCTTTACCCAATCTCGTTGCACAAATCTCATTGTTCACTTCAGAACCGGCTGTCGCTTGATCCACCGTTCTGACACCATATATATACACATCTTCTGTTGCATTGAATCGCCGGAAAATGGATGAGGTGTCCCCGTGGACGTCAGCATGAGTTATGCAGGACGCAGTCATTTGAAACTGCTGTCCGGCGGAGAACGAATTCTTGACCTCGCCCCCAATCTGGCTCGCGACAAAGTCGAATTCAACGCCTGCCTCGCCGATCCCATTCGCTTTCGAGAAGCCATCAGCGCGCTGCATGATGTTGTGATTAATGATCTGACGTTCACTTCTCGCGATAAGGCCGGATACGAAGACTGGAAGAAACAGCAGGTCGCCCGCGAATCGGCGTTGCGAAAACAGGCCCGGGAATCGGCTCGTGAAACAGTCCGAGCGGGTAATGTTCCTCGTGCAACGGCCGAACAACAGAAACAACATCAATCCGCGTTGGCCCGATACTGGCAGGCCCGCAGTCAGTTGAATACTCGCCTTCGTGAAGAGAATCAAACACTGTGGCGCCGGCTCATGCCCTACGATCCGGTGATCACTGTGGCTGATGATGTTGTATTCTTCGAATGTTTCTCCACCGACGAATCCAGCTACGGCTGCCTGACTATTGATCGCAATTCGGGATTCAGCGGAACTCAACACGCAACACCGGGAACTACGAATGTGGACTACTCGTGGGATCTCTACCACAACTTTCAGTCTCTGCGAACCTATCGAGAAACTCGATTCAACATTAACCCTGACGGCTTCTCTGTTCAGACGGCTGATCGCACCGACTACCACGAAGAAAAGATCGCACTACCGGATGGCTGGCTGAGAGGATTCATGCAGTTGCAGGCGGCGATGGCTCTGCCGATGAAAAAGGTGACACTGAGCATTGACGCGGTCTATTCGCTTCTCGCCTGGCTGAAGCGTCATCGTGAAAAGAGCGGCCCCAGAGCGATCCGCTTCGAACTCCAGGACGGTCACTCTCCACGGCTGGTTCTCGAGCCATGGAACGTACCGATTGAGAATGCTGGCGCCGTCTATCAGGGATCAGCGTCTGAACCGATTCGCATCTGGGGACGACGACGGCTGCTGAGTTTGGCTCGATTGCTACCGATCGCTTCTCATGTGGATGTCTATCTAACTGGGACTGGCCTGCCCAGTTTTTGGGTGGTTCAGATGGGGAACATGCGACTGACTCTTGGATTAAGTGGCTGGACGACGAACGACTGGACTCGCGGCAGCGCGGTTCAGATGTTGTTGCCCCAAGCGGACGCTGGCCTGTCCAAAGTGGCGGCGGCAGCAGAACGACTGAGTCAGCTTCGAACCATCTCCCCGGCACGTTTGTCCGCGGAGCTCAATACTTCATCAGCGGAATCCACCGCCATCATGAACCAGTTGGCGTTGCGAGGTCAGGCCATCTACGACCTGCATGCGGGATTGTTTCGCTGGCGTCAGGTACTTCCGATGGCCTTGTCAGATCGGGAGCTTGGCCCGGCGCATCCGGAAATCGAAGCAGCAGCCCGAATGTCGATTGGCGTCGGCATAAAGGTCGAGACCCAGATTCCAGCTCCGCGAGGAGGATGGATTGTTACTGGCAAAGTGGAGAATCAGTCCTGCGAAGTTCTGATCGACAGCGATGGAATGGTCCGCAAGGGGAAGTGCCGATGCAGCTGGCATTTCAAGTCCGGTGTCCGAAATGGTCCCTGTCGACACCTGCAGGCTCTTCGCAATCAAGCCTGGAAACTAAATACAGCGGCTGAACAATCGCCACATCGCTAGTTTCAATTGGCTGTGGAAACCGACTTGAAACATTTGGGCCGCGCACGAAAAGAGCGACGCACTTCTGCGTCGCTCTTTGTTTAAGGTCTCGAATTCTCAGCCGGCTCAGTGAGTGAGCGAACTGAAATCGTGACTAGCGATTGAAGAGGAATCCGGGGCTGTTAATCAAGGCCCACATCAGGTCTTCGCCAGCTGCCTTCGCATCACCAGCCGTTGCAAAGTATTCAACGGCTCTCGTTGACTCCTCAGCCGACGGCTTACGGCAAAGAGCTGACAGATAGATTGTTTCAATCAGCTTGTCGTTCGGCACTCCAGCTGCGACGGTCTTTGCGATGACTCCCTGCGGATGCGCGATCGCATCACCGATCGTCGGCCCGTTCACCATGTTTAATGTCTGGCCCAAGCTAACATCGCTGGTTCGTTCGCATTCGCATGGTGATTCCCGAGGAGCACGGCCGAACATATCCAGAAACGCCACTTCGACGTCAGAGTCCGGCAACTCGGAAGCACGGAACCCGGCGGGAACTCCCGGCAATGCTCGCGGAGCACCCGTCGCCTGAATGATCGCGTCATAGAGTTGTTCAGCAGAAAGTCGTCGCGGCAACGCATGGGAGAAGTTGATCGTATCATCTTCATTCCACTGCCCTGCGTCGAGACTTCTCTGGTATGTCGCGGAGTTACAGATCGTTCGAATCAGCTTCTTCAGGTCGTAACCGCTTTCTACAAAATCCTTGGTCAATGCATCCAGCAGTTCCGGGTTGGAAGCCGGATTCCCTGCGCGGATATCGTCGACGGGATCAATGATTCCGCGACCGAAGAAGTAGCTCCAGTAGCGATTAACGATGCTGCGGGCAAAGTACGGATTTTCTTTAGCCGTCAACCACTGAGCCAGCTGCTCACGACGAGTTGATGCCGCATCAATCGCGCCGGCGTGAGCAAACGGAAACTTTGGATCAGCCGGTTGATTGGTATCCGGATTCACAACGGCCGCAGGTGACGCCATCGTAAAGATGAATTCATCACCTTCCGGCAGCGGACGTCGCCCAACGTCAGCGAAGTAAGCGGACAGTTCATAATACTGTCGCTGTGTCCAGCGCTCGAAAGGATGGTCGTGACACTGATTGCAGTTGAAGCGAGTTCCCAGGAATACCTGAGTCATGTTCTCCATCACGAGCTTTGGCTCGCGAGCGATCCGGAAATAGTTGGCCGCTGGATTTTCATAGGCACTCCCGTTCGCCGTGATCAGTTCTTCTGCAAACTGGTCGAAAGGCTTATTGGCGGCGACTGATTGTCGAATCCAGTTGCGGAAGGCCCAAACACCACGCTCGGTGACTGTCTTGCGGCGATTCAGCAGAAGATCACTCCATTTGAGTGTCCAGTGTTCGACATACATCGGGCTGGACAACAGCTTCTCGATCATCGCTGTTCGCTTGGCAACCGGTTCAGTCGTATCCGCGACAAACGCCAAAACCTCTTCGCTGGTCGGAGGAACACCCGCGATATCCAACGAAATTCTCCGCAGGAACTCGGCATCATCCGCTGCGGCGGATGGCAGGATCTTCATACGCTGCAGTTTGCCGTTAATCAGCGTGTCAACGTAATTGTATTCCGGCTGCGGAGCCCACTGGTAACCATCACGATTGCCCAGAATAGAAATCGGTGCCGCCGCATAATTGCCCTCGAAGCGTACCAGAGCGGCCGCTTCACCTCGCTGAACGGCGGTGATTAGTCCCTGCTTGGAGACTGTCGCGACTTCGAAGTTGCTCGCATCAAAAACGGCTTCGCGAGTCACATCGCGAGTCGTGCCGTCGGCATACTTTGCGATCACAATCAGCTGTTGCTGATCATGACGAAGCTGTAGCAGTGGTGTCGGCGGGTAAACTTCAATTCCGGTTACGCGAGCTGCGTCCGGTTTGTATTGGCACCCTTCAGCAATCCACTGTTCGAGAACTTTGTAGTATCGAGATTCTTCGTCGAATAGAAATCCGCCTTCATGAGGCACGCCCTGCGTAGGCTTCAGCAGCATCAGGCTCTGGGAAGGCTCCGAACGATTGAACCGTCGGCCGGAAAGGTCGTCCACGAGTACTCGATAGTCGTAGACCGAATCATATCCGCGAAGCGACAACTTAAAGCCATTCTTGCCAGCCTGAGATCCATGGCAGGTTCCCTGGTTGCATCCAACTTTGCTGAGGATCGGATTCACTTCTCTAATGAAATCGACATTCATCGGATCGGCCGAAGTCACATGAACTTTGACCTCTGTCTTCAGTCCTTCCGCTTCAACAATAATCACCCCTTCACCAGCAGCGACAGGAGCCACAAAGCCTGCGGCGTCAACCTGACAAACTGGGGACTGAGTCGAAACAGTGGCCTTGGAGCTGAGATCAATCCGCTGCCCGTCGCTCATCACGCCCGTCACGAGAACTCGGCGAGAATCGCGGATTGATGAAAGCGTCAACTCCGGCGGATAGACTTCAATCGCGGTGAACGTCCGAGCAGGCCCGGTGGATTCCGCCGCTGGCTGCTCCTGAGCAAGCGCAGAAGAGGCCAGCAGAAGTCCCATTCCACAAACGAAAGATATCCAGCGAAGTGCATTGGTCATCGTAATCATGGATACAATCTCTTCTTGATCAGTCACAAAAACTGCGGTCGGCAGGAGGCATTTCCCAGCGACGGACGCCATTCCAGAACAGAACTAACCACCGGCCGCAGGAGTTGCAGGAGGAGGAGTGGCCGGGGTGACCGGCGCGGCTGGGAACGTATTTTCAACGGCCCCCGTTTCTGCATTGCACAGGCGGATCATGCCGTCGAAACCGGAAACTGCAACCTGAAGTTCATCCGGCCGAAAACTTACCGCAAACACCGGGGCTGTCAGGCCCGGAATATCCACAATCTTTGCGGGATCCTCAGTCAAATAGACGCGAGCTGCCCCGCCAACCGCCGTGCTGGATCCGACAATAAACTTGTTTCCGGACGTTGAAATATCCACGTCGCACAATCGCCCCGGCAGCTTCTGAAAGGCTCGGACAAGGTTAAAGTCGTCACCAATCTGACGCGCCTGCTCACGGAAAATCTTGTACATGCGAGGTTCCCCGTCAGCCCCCACAGAGATCACCATTTCCTGGGTTGGATGACGTTGCACATCGACAAGTCCGCCCTTCAGTGCTCCGGGCGTTATGCTGGTGATATTGTCCACAAACTGACCACCGGCGACGATGGCCAGCTTCATCGAACGATCACGACTGACAGTGATTAAGTGGTCGTTCTTCAGAGAAAACGTTGTGCCGTGAACCCAGTCCGAATGAGCATCCATTCGCATCACGATTTCACCAGTCTCCACCTTGGCGACTCGCACTCGATTATCTGCGCCACCGAAGGCGACCAGGGTCCCATCATTATTGAAGGACAACCCAAACATTGTGTCGTAAGACAGAATAATGGAATGCAGAAGCTTGCCTTCGGCAACATTCCACAACTGCACCTCACCAAACAATGACGGCGAGCCACCAGCCACTGCCAGAACTTGCCCATTGGGTGAAAAGACGACGGACTCAATTCGCTGAGATCGCCCGACCAGTCGTTTTGGAGGAGCACTTCCATCAAGAGTGTGAACCAGGACTTCGTGATATCCCGAAACCGCCAGCAACTTTCCGTCGGGAGAATAATCCATCGAGGTCACAACGGGCGGCGAGGTATAAACCGGCGGATGCTCGGCTGTGATCGCCTGAACTACGTCGGCCGGAGTATCATCTTCGGCACCTTGTTCAATCCACGTCCGCAAAGTCAAAACCTGCTCGGCAGTTAGCGGTTCACTGTTCAACGGCATGTCAGGTTTTTCACCGGAGATGCGTTGAATCAGAGGACTCTCATCCGGCTTTCCAACGGCCAGCGAAGCTCCTGCTTCTCCCCCCTTAAGCAGTTCACTGACGGCCACGACCGACAGCCCACCTTCCCGCTTGCCATCAAAGTGACACCCGGAACATCGTCGCTGCAGAATCGGGCGAACGGTGCGGTAATAGCTGATCTTCTTCTGAGTTGCAGCGGCATCCTGGGGAGCCGCCTGAGCAGACTCAATACCACCAGCCGCAAGCACAAAGCCAGCAGCAAGACTCAGAGCAAAAACAACGGGCAGCCTGATTCTCATGAGGATCACACTGATGAAAATGGGAAGGAAGGTTTCGGGCGGGATTCAATAGAGTAATGTGATTCCCGACAAAACGCAAAGATTCCGTCCAACTTCAAGCCAAGCCGAATGCCGCCGTGGTTTTCCGCAGCTTACGACTTGCCAGTGCCCTTTTAGCGCAAGACCGAGTCCGGAGCCTCTTCACGACAAGGGATTGCTCACCTTCTCCTGGACGCCGTTTGAATATGGAAGTCGCTTTTGGCAGCGCCACATGCATAGTTTAAGGCTCATCTCGGCGAAGCGAGTGGCGACAGTAGCCGTCTCGCTCCGTCGAGACGAGGCCTTGCTGGGGGATGTGGTTGAGGAATCACCGGGCTGATTCTCAACACCCTCTCCTTCTCATGGACGCAGTTTGAATTTAGAAGTCGACTTTTGCCAAATCACGTCGATCGAATAAGGCTCATCTCGAAGGAGTAAGTTGGGGCAATCGGCCGCTGTCCAGTCGAGACAAGTCCACGCTCGCGTTGACTTCTGTTCTGCAGTAGATTGGGATATGAGAATATCTGATGTTCGTTGACGACGATCACTCCCATTCCAGATCCCACGTCGGAGCATCTGACGCTCCCGACTGTTCTCCGCCCGCTGAAATTCCTGAAGGTGTTTGATGAGCCACTTGCGAACGTTCGTCCTCCTGCTTATCCCCGGACTTTTCCTGGCCATTCCAGGACTACGAGCTCAGGAAACTCCGACCAGCCCCAATATCGTGATGATCCTGTCCGACGACCAGGCCTGGACCGATTATGGCCTGATGAGACATCCGGATATCAAGACTCCTCATCTGGATCGCCTGGCTTCTCGCAGTGCGGTCTTCCGCCGAGGCTATACGCCCGTTCCGCTTTGTCGTCCGTCCTTGTTGTCGATGATTACCGGGAAGTATCCGCATCAACATGGCGTCACCGGCAATGATCCGAAGCCCGATAAATCCCTCAGCGACGCTCAGTACAACGCTTTGCGAGAACAGCTGATTTCAAAGATCGATCCGCAGGCGACACTGCCAAAACTGCTGGCTGAGAAAGGCTATCTCAGTATGCAGTCCGGCAAATGGTGGGAAGGAAATTTTTCTCGCGGCGGTTTCACCCACGGGATGACTCGCGGCTTTCCTCAGAAAGGCGGACGGCATGGCGATGATGGCCTTGAGATTGGTCGCAAAGGAATGCAGCCCGTCTTTGATTTTATCCAGCATGCGACAGAGGAAGAGAAGCCGTTCTTTCTCTGGTACGCTCCGATGTTGCCCCACACACCGCACAATCCTCCGGAACGATTGCTGACCAAATATCGGCAGCCCGGCCGCCCGGAAGCACTCGCAAAATACTACGCAATGTGTGAGCTCTTTGATGAGACGTGCGGGGAACTGTTGAATCATCTGGACGAGAAGCAGCTGACTGAAAACACCATCGTGGTCTATGTCACAGACAACGGCTGGATTCAGGCGACTCCGGAGATGAAACTGGGGCCGGACTGGAATCACGGGTTTGCTCCGAGATCAAAGCAGACCGTTTACGAAGGCGGGATTCGCACGCCCATAATGATTTCATGGCCCGGGCAGATTGATCCCGGAGATCATCAGGAATTGGCCAGCACGATCGATGTCTTTCCAACTCTTCTTGCAGCCACTGGACTGGAAGTACCTAACGGTTTACCCGGTGTGAACCTGCTGCCGCTGCTGAAGGACAAGACTCCTTTAGATCGCTCGTTCTTATGCGGCGAAAGCTTCTCACATGATATCATTGATATGGATCAGTACGAGGCCACGCTTCAATATCGCTGGTGTATCGAAGGAAAATGGAAGCTGATTCTGAGCTATGACAGTCCGCCGGATCGCTATGCGTTCGTGTACTCCGTGAACGAGCGAACTCCGCAGTTATTTGATCTGGAAGCGGATCCTCATGAGAAGCAGAATCTGGCGTCCAGCCATCCGGAAATTGTACAGAAGCTTGCCAAACATCTGAATGACACGTGGTCGGTGAGTAAGAAGCCTGTCGGTCTTTGAGCGGTCTGTTTGACTGCTGTTCTGGCCGGTCTCCTGACCGAGCCAGGCTCTCAGACTAAAGTTTCCAATCCCCCACTTGCCGTCACTTTTCATACGAAGACAATCACCATGGCCAACGTCTGCGTCTTCTGTGGTTCGCGTTCCGGAGATCGCCCGGAGTACGCTCAAGCGGCGAATCTTCTTGGGGTTTATCTTGCAACCTCGGGCCATCGACTGATCTACGGCGGAGGCAGTACCGGCATCATGGGAGCCATCGCTGATGCTGTACTGGAAAAGAACGGTCAGATCACCGGAGTTATCCCGACCCATCTGGCTCGTGTCGAACTCATGCATGCCGCAGTTCAGGACATGCGAGTCACCGCGGATATGCACGAACGCAAAGCTCTGATGCATTCGCTGTCCGACATTTACGTCGTATTGCCCGGCGGCTTCGGGACGATGGAGGAATTCTTCGAAGCTGTCACGTGGGCTCAACTGGATCTTCACACTCGGCCCATCGCAGTGCTCAATCTGTTCGGCATCTACGATGGCCTGATGCAGCTCATGGACACGATGATGAACACCGGCTTCCTCTCAGCAAAGTGCCGTGCTCATGTGACCGAGTTTCGAGATCCTCTTGCGATGATGGAATGGCTGCAAAGCAAAACGACATAGCGAAGTGCAAGGGAAAATGAAAAGGCCAGACTCAACGATGTTGGAGCCTGGCCTTTGCTGTTTTGGATTAGTTCCCAACTGGTGCAAGAGAACCGGACGCTGACGCGTGCCGGCTGATTTCACCATATCCCCACTATGTCTTGTCCTTCACGATCGGATTGGTCAGCGTGCCGATGCCAGTGATGGTGATCGACACTTCGTCGCCGTCTTCAAGTGTGAAGCTGTCGTCCGGAACAACTCCGGTTCCGGTCATCAGGAAGGCGCCGTTCGGGAAGACGTTTTCCTTGAAAAGCCACTTTGCCAGCTCATCCGGAGTTCGTTTCATCTGACTCAGCTTTGTTGCTCCGCCGAAAACGGACTTGCCACCACGGCGAATATCGAGCTGAATATCAATCGCATCCTGATCCAGAGGCTTCTCTGCCAGCAACACACACGGACCAACACCGGCACATTGGTTGTACATCTTGGCTTGCGGCAGATACAGAGGATTTTCACCTTCAATATCGCGGGCTGACATGTCGTTTCCGATGGTGTAGCCCACGATCTTGCCGCTGGTGTTGATCACCAAAGTAAACTCGGGCTCCGGTACGCTCCACTTGCTGTCGCAACGAACTCGAAGCGGTTGGCCCGGGCCGGAAACGCGATGCGGAGTCGCCTTGAAAAACAACTCCGGACGATCAGCGGTATAAACCTTGTCGTAATGCGATGCCGCCGATTCCGACTCTTCCATGCGAGCCACCTGGCTGCGCTTATAGGTTACGCCGGCGGCCCAGACTTCCTGCTCGTCAACAGGCGACAGAAACTTAACTTCCGCGAGCGGCACGAGCTTCGTGTCCGGCTTCAGCAGAAAACGAGCCAGCCCGACGGGGTCTGCGGAGTTCAAAATATCCATCAGCGAATGGCACTGATCAATCTGAGTCAGATCCAGCGGCTGAACAGAATCCGCATGGACCGCAGCCACTCGCAAAGAACCATCATTCATTCGAACGCGTGCAAGTTTCACGAAAATATTCCTGTGATCATTGATGAAAAGAAACAAACTCTATCGAGCCGTCCAGCCGCCGTCGACGGTAATGAGGCTGCCTGTCATATAGCTGGCGGCCGGACTGCTGAGCAGAATCGCGGCTCCCTGAATTTCATTCAGAGTTCCCCAGCGTTCCATCGCCACCGCGCCGATGATGTTCTTCTTCGCGTCTTCAGAATCTGCGATCGGAACATTCATCGGCGTCAGGAACGGACCGGGGCACAAAGCATTGCAGGTCACGCCCAACTGAGCCAGCTCAAGACCGAGTCCGCGAGTCATCGTGACGACCGCTCCTTTGCTGGCATTGTAAGGCGTGCGATTCGCCAAACCGACAACTCCCAGCGTGCTGGCAATGTTCACAATTCGTCCGTACTTAGCCTTTTTCATATGCGGCAATACGGCTTTGCAAGCGAGCCACGTACCATCCACATTCGTCTTCTGAACCTGTTGGAATTCCTCATAGGTCAGGTCAGCAATACTGCCGCGAATATTGATTCCCGCGCTGTTAATGAGAATGTCGATGCGCCCCGTTTGAGCCATCACCTGCTCGACCATTTGCTTGACGCTCTCGGGGTCCGTCACGTCAGCGGAAATCGGAATGCTGGGCTTGCCGAAGCCAGTGGTGATCTCTTTTGCAACGGCTGTCGCTTCATCCAAACCACGACTGACGATCACGGTCGTCGCTCCGGCCGATGCTAAGCCGGCTGCAATGGCCGCACCGAGGCCTTTGGAGCCACCGGTGATGATGGCGACGTGGCCCGTCAGATCAAACTGACGCACACCGGGCAGAGATTTCAGATCGACTTCGGGAAGAACCGTGGAGGTCATGGTGGATTCCTGAAAGAAAGCAGCACGAGAATTGACCGTACTGGCTTTGAAAAGTTATCAGCGTCAATGGTCAGGTAAACGCGTTTCGACATCAATTCGGGAAGAGACAGGAACCTTTAACCAGCAAGACTCATTCTCCCAAAGGTGTTCATCGTTTAACGGCAAGCCGCAGGCGTACGTGAAAACACCATTCGCTGTCGCCTGCGGCTTGCCGTTAAACGATATATTTCAAGACCTGCCGGCCACGTCCCGCCAAAGAGTTGCCTACGATTGAGATCGGGCAGACATCATCGCTATAGTCCGCCTCCATCGGAAGCCAGCACCGGCAGTTTCATTGCAGAATCACGTCATTTCACTCCGTCCTGAAAAACAGACCGCTCATGAAAGCCATTCGACTCGAAGAACCGCGCCGCTTTGAATACGTGGACATTGCTGATCCCGGTCCACCAGGTCCCGGTCAGGTTCTTGTACGCACGCATCGAATGGGGATTTGCGGGACAGATCTCAGCGGTTTTCTTGGGAAATTTCCGTTTTTTAAGTATCCGCGAGTTCCCGGCCATGAACTGGGAGTTGAAGTCCTTGCAGTTGGCGACGCC
>CAIXQV010000572.1 GCA_903921605.1 uncultured Planctomycetaceae bacterium
ATAGCCGACTGTCCCGCCTTTGGCATTGCAGAACACACCAAAGACATCGTGGTAGTTGTGCAGGGCGAGGCCGAACTGTTTCAGGTTGTTCTTGCACTGAGTTCGGCGAGCGGACTCACGAGCTTGCTGCACTGCCGGGAGCAGAAGTGCAATCAAGATGGCAATGATCGCAATCACTACCAACAGTTCAATAAGCGTAAAGCCCGGTCGTCTAGTAGCTGGTCGTTGGCTCAACATGGAGCGTTCCTTAGAAAGGGAAAGATTACAACGTGAAAATGATGGGAAATTCATCAATATTTAATTATCCGGACATTTGCAACCTGAAAAGCAGCCTTTTGCACACTTTTTTATCACACTTGTATAATCCGAATGCGAGTGGACGTTTTTCGTTCACTCTTTGTTCATTTGTCAGTGACTGGAGCCATCGAGTCATGGAAGCGGGTGTAGTCGCAGTTGGTTGTCTAAGTAGGTCCTTTCTGCCGGAAAGGACTTTCGCCGCTAGGCGAACCTTGGTTGCACCAAGGTGAGGATTGCTGGCTGCAAAGTAGAGCATCGCATGCACCGAAGTTGCGGCGAGCCGCGAAGTGCAGCCCTGCATGCAGGACTACCGAAATCCGCGACTTGAGCCATCAAATCATGGACGCGGTGAGGTCGCAACAACTTGCCGAACGAACCGTTCCTGTTAGACTACAGTGTGACGCGGCGGTTCACCTTTTAGTTGCTTCCGATCGCGGTAGCCTGCACGGAACGTTGTTCTCAACAGCTTTTTTAAGGGATTTGTGATGTTACTTCGCGTTGCCTTGGTAGGACTGATGCTTCTCACTGCAGGGTGCTCAAAAAGTGAAAAGTTGAATCGCCTTCCCGTATTCAAAGTGCGGGGTGTTGTAACACTAAAGGGAAATCCGGTGGCTAACGCCGACATCACCTTTTTGAATGCAGAGGCCAACCGGGGGGCTTTCGGGAAGACAGATGAAAAGGGTGAGTATCAACTGACGACCTACTCTGCATTTGATGGCGCAGTCCCGGGAAAACACTCTGTTTCAATTGTCCACACTCCACCAGTGGCCAGTACACCGGCCTTGCCGGCAACTGAAGATACCGCTTACCAACCTCCGGGAGTTGGTGAATCGACGCTTCCGCCGGCCCCCAAATCCAATGTTCCAGCAAAATATGCTGACGCTGCAACTTCCGGGTTGATTGCGGTCGTCAACGAAGACAACGAGAACGTCGTGGATTTTGCACTGACGGAATAAGATGAGGTTGTGTTCAGTGATCGTGCCGGAAGGGTGAGGATTGCTTGAACGAATCATTCAATTGACTGCAGCTTATTACACTGAGAATGCGGTCTTCGACGCAGCTTCGATCGCCTTAAGGCTGATCCCTTAAATCGAAGTCTATGACTTGCTCGACGTCACGTCCGGCGGCAGAAACTGCCGCTGGATTTGCGGCAGTGCCTTTCCAACATGGGATTTGGCCTGCCCTTCAATCGTCACGAGCCAAAAAACCAGAAATGTTTATCCAACCGGTACGACAGGACCGAAGAATGGATTGTGTAGTTCTGTTGCGCTGTCGCGATGATGTTTCCGTGAGAACGGACACGCGGAGGTGATTGGGTCAGGAGACCGATCACCACTGACTGACGTCGGCGGTTGCAGCAGTCTGGAGTTCTGGCGGATGTGTCTGCCAGATGCAGTCAGCGTCCGAGAATTGTAGACAGTAGACCACCGGGACGGTTTCTCAGCAGTACGAGTGCGGTCCGGAACGGAAGGTACCTCACGGAGGAGAACTTTCATGCGAAAGTACGGTAAGTGGTTGCTCGTGCTGAGCGTTATCGCGGCCAATCCGGTCGTCGCCAGCGCGGACGGGTTTCTGGGTGGGCGAATGAAGCCTCAGATGCCATTCTCGGGATCAGCCGAGAAAGCTCGCAATCAGGCAAAGGCCGACGAAGTGGCCTCGGCTCTGAGAAGCGGCAGTGTACAAGGCAGCGAAATTGAAATTGAAGTGAAGGATGGCGTTGCGATCCTGAGCGGCAAAGTACACGAAGCCAGCCAGCGAGCACATGCTCAGCAGCTTGCTGCGTCTGTGCCAGGCATTCGTGAGGTTGAGAACAACCTGCGATACGTGCCAGCGGACGGACAGATCGAGCGTGCTTCGGCCACTCGTCCTGCCGATCCTCGTCAGGGCCGCGTTACTCAGGCTGGTGGCGCTGAATCCGGCGAGACATCTCGACCAATTCAGCGAGTCAGTGCGGAAGTTCCTGCTGGTCAGGATAATACCGCAATGGCCAATCAGGTTGCTTCATCACTGTCGCAGGTCGGACTTGTCGGTTACGACATCGAGATTCGCGTTAACAATGGTGTGGCCACTCTGGGTGGTGAAGTTGCGACCGTCGGTCAGCGACAGGCGGCTGGTGCTGCTGCTTCGCAGACGCCAGGCATTCGCAGTGTCAACAATCAGTTGAAGGTCAGCGGGCCGATTACTCAGACCGCACACAATCCTGAAGCCATGGGCTATCCAGGCAGTCCGCAGATGATGCAGATGCAGGGACAGGGAATGCCTCCGCAGCTTATGGGCCCGGGCATGCCTCCTCAGATGATGCAGACTGGCCATATGCAGCCAGGGATGCAGCCGGGGATGGATCCGAGCATGATGAATCCATCAGCGATGGGTTATGCTCCGACCAGCTTCAACAATCCTCACTTGCCATCACATGCATGGCCATCATACGCACAGTACCCGAACTCGGCAGCAGTCAGCTACCCGACTCAGTACAGTGCCAGTGCCTGGCCTTACATTGGTCCATTCTATCCGTACCCACAGGTACCGATGGGCTGGCGTGAAGTGTCCCTCGAGTGGGACGATGGCCAGTGGAACCTGAACTTCAATAAAGAAAAAGACAAATGGTATTGGATCCTCAGCCCAAAGAACTGGTAATGGCTGACCCGGTATCGTGATGAATCCAGACTGCTGACGAAACAGCTCTGAAGAGGCAACTTTTCAGAGCTGTTTTTTTGCGCGCAAACCTCAAAACAACATAGCCCGACGCGTCAGCGAGGGGTTGCGATTTCGCGGTTTACCAATGCCTCCGTAAATCTCTCGCTCAAGTGTTTTGAAGTTGCGCATTGTCGTTAGGGCTGGAAGCCCGGCACATCCTCTGCCGGTGGTGTGAGCCAACGGACGACAAAAACACTGCAACTAAGGCCTGAGGGGCCGACACATTTGCCCTTTGTGTCGACCCTCCGGGCCTTAGATTCTGTATGTCCGCATACCGGTGGCTCACGCCACCGGCATTGGATTTGTCGACCCTCCGGGCCTGAAAAACGCGACTTCAGAAAGCATCAGCGAGGGGCTTGCAAACATCGTCGCCGCTCGGCGCTAAGCCGCGTTTCTATGCGAAGTGGAACGAAACACGAATG
>CAIXQV010000573.1 GCA_903921605.1 uncultured Planctomycetaceae bacterium
ACCACCATCGAGCCTCACGAACGAAACCGAGCCTCAGGAAAGAATTCGTGGGCCAACATTCGCACCCATTGAATTCAATGAGTAAACTGTATTGGTGGACGATGCGGAACCTCGTTTCGAAACATGATGACTGTCATAACTTTTCAGAGGAACATGTCCTTGGCCAAGAATGTATTTGGTGAAGATCTGGCGGTCTGTTCGGCTGATCCGCTGACTGGTTTTTTTCGCACCGGGAAATGCGAAACCTGCGGCGACGATCACGGCATGCACACCGTTTGCGCTGTGATGACCGCCGAGTTCCTGCAGTTTTCAAAACGTGCCGGAAACGATCTGTCCACGCCAGTGCCCGAATATCGCTTTCCAGGTCTCAAGGACGGCGATCGCTGGTGCCTGTGTTTACCACGCTGGCTGGAAGCACTCGACGCCGGTTTGGCTCCAAAACTTGCCCTGCGATCCACACACATCTCAGCGATCGAACACATCTCGATGGAGATCCTGCTCGAATACGCAGTCGATGCCGACGGCTACGTATTGCCAACTCCGGACGACGAAGACTAAGAACGCCAGATGAGACTGTAAGGGCTTCTGCGACTGTCGAATATCACGGGGCGAATATCACGGGGCCATCCGTCTGTTGCAAGGAATTTCCGGGGGGCCATCGGTCTCGCGCAGTTTGGAGAAGGTGAATACTTCTGTCAACGGGGTGGTGCTTGAGTTCAGTTGGGGAAGAGGGATCGGAGAATCGCATGGCACGCATCAATCGGCGGGATGTTTTGGCGGACGACGAGATTCAGGTGGCTCACTGCATCAGTCGGTGCGTGTGACAAGCCTGTCTTTGCGGGCAGGATCCGTTAACCGGGACGGACTACGAGCATCTGCGGGAACGTATTCGCCAGCCGATGGAGTTTCTCGCGGGAATCATGGGCTTTGAAGTGCTCGGCTATGCGGTGATGGGGAATCACTGGCACCTCGTCGTGTGGCCTCGGGAAGATATGGGCTGTCACGGTTTGTGGGCTGGCTGACGCTGACTCACACCCAGCGTTGGCATGCTTATCGCAAGTCGACGGGGTCTGGCCATCTCTACCAAGGGCGATTCAAATCGTTTCCGGTTCAGGACGATGCCCATTTCCATACTGTCTGCCGGTATGTGGAACGCAATGCTCTGCGAGCCAATCTGGTGAAGCGAGCTGAGGACTGGCGTTGGAGTAGTCTGCATCGGTGGTATTCGGGTACGGCGGACGAAAGAACCCTGCTGTCGGCATGCCCGCTGCGGCGATCAGCAGGCTGGCTGGAACAGGTCAATTCTTCTCAGACCGATGCAGAACTCACAGCACTCCGCAGCGTCAATTGCGGCTCCCCGTTCGGAGACGAAACGTGGGCCACTTCCGCCACGAAGAAACTGGGCCTGGAAATCACGACTCGCTCCCAAGGAAGGCCACGAATTCCAAAAAACGGTTCCTGACACCTTTTTTGCCACAGGAGAGTCAATTTTTTCGAGGGAAAAAATCACAGGACGGAAACGCCCCCAGCGCGTGAATCTAACCTGCTGAAAAAGGGGGCGACGAACGTGCTGTTCCCGATTTTGCTATTCGGCATCATGCAGCAGTTCAAGGACCTGGGTGCCCTTCTTGTCTTCGAATACAGCTCGCAATTCAAACCTGCGATCGCTTTCAGCCACTGCTTTCACTGCCGTATGATTGCCCAGCACCACGAACTGAATGTTCGAATCGTATAGCAGTCCCAGTGTCGCGTCAGAACGCGGATCTGCTTTGATCGCGTTCTGCAAGCGAAAGTGTGATTCCGGAAAGAACCCTGAATATCCGTTGATCATCGGAATGTCATCAAGAACTGTATTCAACATCCAGCGGGTTGTTACATCAAAGTCGCGGACCGTGGCCCCCTGAACATAGGGTACAAGCAAAACTCCGTTACCATTCTTCAAGTGAGCCTTCACATACGATTTCCACTCCGCAGAAAAGACACTGGGGACACCAACCAACTGAATCTTCGGAGGCGGTATTTCAAACATTGTCAGGAGCGCCAGAAGCAATAAAACTCCGCCGCTGATCCATTGCCAACGCTGTCTGTTACGCAGTCGGAAACGACATTGGTTCCAGAGGCAGTCGAGGCCAACGCTGGAGATTGTGATCGTCGCAAGTTGAACGAAATAGGCGAAACGAAATACATTTCGAACCTGGGAAATTCCAGGTACATACTGGCTGAGTGTTTTCCAGGGGTTCCAGTGACCAATCTGAAGATTGGTGCCGAGCGAAAGCAGGAACGCGACACTCGCAACAGCAAGAAGGAACCAGACTCCTATGGCGTTGGTTCTGAAGCCGGGCAATAGCACAATTAAAATCGTACACACAGCAAGTGCCGTTCGCGTCCAGCCAGGAGACATTTGCCAGCGACCCTCTGTCGCGATCAGATGGAACTTGACGGCGGCTGTATTGGGTGCGATCAGATAATCCGCCGGCGTGATTGACAACTGTGCGACAAGCGTGTCACTTCGTTCAAATTCGTGCTCCCGCATGACACGATTGATTGGCAGTAGCAGCGGTATCAAGAGTCCGAGAGTGATCAGCAAAGCAACCGCAGCCCCGGGAAGCCATCGCAAAAAGTACCGCCACGGAACAATCAATGGTCCCGTTGCGGCCAAAAGGAGAGTCAGAAAAATCCCGTGATGTACTGAGACTGCAAACACTGCCACGAATGCCGCACCCGCCTCAATGCCACGAAGAATTACATCTCGAATTCGGCGACCGGTTTGCTGCGGCCATTCATGCAGAAGAATCGGAGTCGCAGCCTCGCGAAGTCGGAGGATTGCGGCCAAAGTCCACAGAATTCCCCAGACAGGAATTAATTGCAGAACATCGATTTGCAGATGAATGACAGGCAGCTGGATCATACCAATCCCGGAGACTACGGAGCTCATCCAGCGGGTATTCAATGTGCGCATCAGATATACGGTGAACAGACCATTCAGCGTCAGTGAAAACAGCAGATAAACGTTGTACGCAAGCGCTGGAGATCGCAACCACCAGATTGCCGGGGCAACAATGAGAGTCGCGGGCTGCGGTTCACTTAGTGCAAACGTTCCTTTGTGAGGGTGAAAAATGGGTGCGTCCCAGTACCCCTTCATTCCTCGCGCGGCGCAGTGTGCATTCCACGCAATTGTCCAGGCGTTGAAGAGAGGAACCGTGGCGATTCCATGTTCAGACGTCGGGATCTGAGTTTCCATCGCTCCTGGCATTGGCCACACCGCCCAGACGGAGACAGTCAGGAACAACGCCGCAAGTACTACCAGTCGGAGGAATCGACCGCGCGAGCCAGTTTGCAGCCATACGGCAGCGAGTCTCGTTAGACACCGGACAATTACAGCACAGCAAAACTTCATGATTGAATCTAGAGGTACGAGTTTTACCAACTGCATGTGCTCCGATGAACACTCAATTATTGTGGCGAAGTGAACGCGGTAGCACGGCCCTCAATGACAATAACCCGATTGGGCACAGCGATATTATGAAATTGCTGGATTTCCCCTGATGGCCAGGAAATCGATATTACGTCTGCAAAGTCAGTTCCTGCGATCCCGAACGTGATGAGCTTTTCGTTACTGCACTGATAGCCATCTCCCGCCGTCAGCTGCTGGACCTGTCGATGTTTACCTGCCTGACAAGTGACCGACGCACAGATGGCTCCGCGATTGCTTTTCAGCGAAATCAGACGAAGTTGCAATGACTTTCCAGAAGATTGACTTGTGTTTGTGAGGACAATAGATGGCTCCAACAGATTTCCTAGAACAAGGTCTGGTTTTCCATCGACATTCCAGTCCGTTTTGGCAACGGCTCGCCCAAGATGATTCCTCTGGAAATACGGACCGAGATCGCCTGACTGCAGGACCCTGAACAGTCCGTCCCGAATCGTAAAAAGCTGTGCCGGCATCCTGAAGAGTTTGCCCTCTCGCTCGAGATCATCAACGTGACCGTTCGAGACAAACATTTCGGGATTGCCGTCGAGGTTTGCATCCAGAAACTGTACGCCGAATCCAAGAACGCCTGTCGATGCTTTCTCCAGCCCCGATTCCGATCGCTCATCCCGAAATGCTGACTCTCCCAGACTTTGATAAAAAGCCGAGCCTTCGTTCAGAAAGTTCGTCACCACAAGATCCGAGTGACCGTCCCCATCCGCGTCTCCAATTGCAATGCCCATTGACCCCTCCGGTTTTCCCTGGTAGCTGACTGCAACTCCCGATGTGAACGCGGTGTCGGTCCAGATGTCATTGTTTGCTTCTCTGATTAACAACGAGTTGGGTGTGGTGTCATTTGCCACATAAATTCCGGGGCTGCCGCTCTCTCCGGGAGAAAAAACCAGGACACCCAGTCCCTTGCCTTCCGCGGCCGAAGCAGGCAAAAGAGCTGATGAATCCACGAAACCACCAGCACCGTCGTTTAACAGCAAGTAATCCATCTCAGCCATAAAGGCCGTTGGCTGGCAAACTCGACTGGTTCTTTCACTATCCATGCACACTCGCTCGAATACGTCCGCTCCACTCAAGTAGCCTGCCAAATAGATGTCCGGAAAAGAATCCTCGTTGAGATCCGCGATCGCACAACTCGTAAGCCATGGCTCTTCAGGAGTGCGAGGGATGACAGACTGTCCTGTTTCCTGAAAAGTTCCGTCACCGAGATTTCGCCATAGCTTCGCGCCTCCAATGCTGGCAATGACGACGTCCGGCAAACCATCCTGATCAATATCGCCAATGGCAACTCCCTGACCAAAGTCAGTGCTGCCAAAGGATGCCACCTGTGAAACCTCACGAAAAGATTCGCCTTGTAAGTTTCTGAATAACGCGTCACTCTGATTGTCTGGTGTGCCGCGACGGTACCAGTCACCGCCCTGCGAAAAAACAATTTCGGGATATCCGTCGCCATCCAGGTCGTCGCAGCCAACTCCTCCTCCACCAAACTCAAACATCCGTTGCTTCAACTCACCTCCGTTGACATACGTGAAATCCAGCCCTAATTCGGCCGACGTCGCAGAGAATGAAATGCCTGCCGCGATTGGTTCATTGAGATCAGACGCAGTGCCGGGATGTTTCAGTGTTGAATTCGGTCCCAACCTGACAATATCCTCGATTTCATATCGATTGAGTGACACAACAAACGCCGGATTCACAGACTCCGGGACCAGGGCTGGCGGCAAGGCTGCAGTCTCTTTGGCCAGTCGCATATTCAACTGTCGTAAAACAGCATTCTCTGGAAAGCGTTGCACGGCCAATTGAGCCCATCCGTACGCTTCTAACAATCGTCCACATCTTTCATAGGCTGCGATCAATTCCAGCATGGATTCAGGCGAAGCCTGACCGGAAGAAAACAGTACAGCATCCTGCGCATCGTAGAGCTGACGAATGGTCTCCATTTGATCAACGTACAATTGTGCCGAGTCTGAATCTCCCGCAGCAAACAGCAATTGTGAAATCTGATGGCAGAGGTTTCGTGAATCTGGCTGCGACTTTGCCGCGGAGAGGAACAGATTCAAAGCCTTCGTTCGGTGCCCATTCCGCAACTCCACGAACCCGATCAGCGTCTGGATTTCTGCGGATGACATCGCATCGGGCGGCAGATTGCGACGCCAGTCATTCAACTTTTCATGCTGTTGTAATTGCAGCAGGTAGCGACCAAGTTCAGAATGAGCGGGCACGGACTGCGGAGACTTCTCAACGGCCCTCTGACACAGCGTGACTGCTTCATCCGTTTGCTGCCTAAGATCCGCCAGCCTTGCAAGTCCCAGCAACGGGCCTGCAGAATCCGGGCCTGCCTGACGTGCCCGGGTCAGAAGTTCTTCATCATTGATCGCACCGGATTCTCTGGCCGGCACCATCAGGAGATCCGAAGCTTGCTGCAATTGAACAAGCCGTAGTATCAATGGAATCGCCTCGCTGCGCCGCCCGCACACTGACAAAAGTCGAGCCAACCCGTCATTGGCAGCGGCATTCACAGGGTTCTGGCGAAGCACGGCACGGTAGGCCTGCTCAGCCTCGTCAAACAGATACAGATGATAGTGAAGAATTTCAGCGATAAGCAGTCGGGAATCAATACCGTCTGGACTATCCAGATCGATCAGATGCAGGTCACGTACGGCGTCGGTGTATTGCTTGAGACGTGCATGACTGCGACCAGAAATCCACAGCGCGTCTGGATTCTCGGGCTCACGCTGCAATATACTTTCAGTGCTTAGAAGGGCCGCTTCAAATTCAGCGCGTTGCCAGGACCTGCGAGCGTCTTGAAGCAGCTGATCGATTGGTACGGATGATTTTGGCGAGGCAAAGAAAGCAGCGATCGAAATCAGGGCCGCGAAAAACATCCATCTGACGGTCGGCGATATTCGAAAACCATTTTGAACTTTCGTTTTTGCCATAAAGCTTACCGGCCAGCTGGAGGAAAGATCTTCGCTCCATTGAATTCATACACATCCCGGTTTTTCCACAGCACCCCTTGTGTTTTACCTTCGACAAGTTCAAGAGTGCAATCGACGCCGGGGGTTTCAATAAGCGTCTCCGCACCGGATGGCCAATGCACGCGAACGGACTTGACATCCACGCTTGAACCAAGTCCAAACTGCAGAACACGTTCATTTGACGCGTGATATCCATTGCCGGCAAGGAGCTGCCGAGTCCAGTGTTGCTGATCTGTGCGAACCTCAACCCGTGTAAAGAATGCATCACGGGAACTCGTCGTGGCATGAACCCGGATGTTGATGAAATGCCCGGCGTTTTTTGTTGTGTTTGTGACTACAGTAGCGAGGCTCCCGATATTGGACACTGCAAAATCCGTCAGTCCATCCTGATTCCAGTCGAGTGTGGCGAGGCCACGGCCCAAAAATTTTTCTTCAAAATAGTCACCGCCCTGTTCGGAGCCGACTTCCTGAAACTGCGTGTCCCCCAAATTGCGGAACAACTGGGGGCGCATGTGATACTCGCCGTCCTCATCGCGGTAGTCTTCAACATGGCCATTCGCGACGACGAGATCCAGATCGGAGTCAAGATCGCCGTCAAGGAACTGAGTCCCCCAACCTACAAAGGGAATGCCTGCAGCATCCAGCCCCGCCGTCCTGGACATGTCCTGAAAGAGAGATTCAGAAAGTTGCAGGTAAAGAGTATTCGCCTCGTCCTTGAAGTTCGTGACGAAGAAGTCGATCAACCCGTTGTTGTCCAAATCGTCCGCCGCGATTCCCATCGCCGCTGTCAGCAGCCCGTCGCCACTGTAACCAAGCCCGGTCTGAAAAGCTGAATCCGTCAGGCGTGGCCTGCCGGATTCAGCTTGTGTCAGCGACAGCAGAAATTTCGGGGTCTGATCGTTTGCGACAAAGATCGAAGGGAATTCGTCTTCAGGATTGCGGAAGACGATCAGCCCGAGTCCCTTGGATTCAGTGACAGGAGTTGAGGCCGAAATGCTGTTGAAGCTGCCATCGCCATTGCTGAAATGGACGTGGTCCGGAGTTCCGTTGAATGCCGACGGCGAACATGCACGGCCGCTGCAGATTCGAGTGAAAGCATCCGCACCGGACACGTAGTTAATCTCAATCAGATCCGGCTGTCCGTCATTATCAATGTCTGCGATGGCGCAACTGGATGTCCAATGCGCCAGCGATTCCTTCGGCAACGGAACTGACGTGAAGGTTCCGTCGCCGTTGCTGAGCAGCAACGAGTTCTGGCCAATGTTAGCCACGTAAAGATCATCAAAACCGTCGTTGTTCAAGTCGCCAGCGGCACAACTTTGTCCAAATCCCCGCTCATCGATCTCGGTCAACGTCGTGATGTCCTGAAATGTCCGGCCAAATCGATTGCGGTAGATGCGATCAATCAACCCGGCGGTCAAAACCGGCGAGTTGCTGCCCGTCGGCCACTGTGCCCCCTGCACAAAATACAGGTCCTGCCAGCCGTCCTTGTCTACATCCACGACCGTCACACCTCCCCCCGTTTGCTCCTGCATCCGTGCACCTTTTGTGGAATCATCAGCCGCATTCTGGTAGACGAAATCAATCCCGATTGCTGAATCTTTACGAAATTGCATCGTAGTGTCGGCAGTGGAGTCTGCAGCGGCACTCGGCTCCGGAATTCCGGTTGAAAGAATCTCTGTGTATTCAGGAAACGAGCTGAGATCACACTTCATCGCCAGGTTCCTGTCTGCCAGCATCATCGGAAGCTGATCATTCAGCAAAGGGGCGAGCCGTTGCAGAAACTCTGACGGCCATTCGGACTGAGGGAAATTCTTCCTTGACAGTTGAGCCCATGCGCACGTTTCCCAAACACGTCCCATCTCATCGAGAGTCTGCACAATTTCACGCATCACCACTTCGTTCCTGCCCTCTGAGCGAATCGCCTGCTGAAGCGCCTTTGTGAGACTGAACAGGCGACGCGATTGTTCTGCGAAATCATCCGCGTTGGGGTCCTTAAGTTCTGCAAGGACTCGCCCCAGCTGATAATTCGCTCGCCGGTGAATCGGTGAAATCCGGAGCACCTCCCAAAAGCATCGTGCGGCAATCTTCTGATGTCCCAGCAACTGGGCTCGCACGCCCCTGGCGTACCAGATGTCGGGCCACTCATCCGCATCCGAGGGCAGTTTTGCATGCCAGTCGTCGAA
>CAIXQV010000574.1 GCA_903921605.1 uncultured Planctomycetaceae bacterium
GCATTCGACCTACACGCAGTGGACTGGCAATTCGTTCGCCCTTTTCATTCCAGTTCCATTTGCCATGCAGGTTCCAGAGATAGCTCAGTCGCAATGCGCGTACTTCCCCGATTGCCCCACTCCTGACAAGTCGATGAATCTCTTTTGCCGAGCCACTGAATCGATATGTGAAGCCAGTGAAGAGCTTCAGCCCGGCCTGATCCATAACCTGAATCATTTGCATGATATCAGCCTCGGTCATCGCAAGGGGCTTCTCGCACAGCACATGCTTCTTGTGCTTAGCCGCTTCCATCACGTTGGCCAGATGAAATGGAGCCGGGGTGCAGATGACAACGGCGTCGATATCCGATTCCCAGAATGCCTGTTGCGTGGGAAAGGCATGAGGAATCTGAAACTTCGCCTGCATCGCCAGAGCTCTGCTCCAGCTGATGTCATAGACCGCATAGGGATTCAATCCAGCAACATGTTTCAATGCTGGCAGATGGCCCAACTCCGCAATCATTCCACAGCCAAGGATACCAATCTTCTTCGCGTTCATTTAAGGAATCTCTGAACCGTCATTGTCTACAGAGGCTGATTACTGACCCGACATCGATGTTCCCTGCGAGTCTCGAAGGCGGTCGAGCCGTCGTGAAACTGCCAATGCTGCTCGATCGGCAGTCTCGGAAACAACCGCTTCCACAGAGACGCCCTTGCCTTCGACCAGCAGGTCTCCTTTTCCTTGCAGAACAACCTTCATTCGACACTGAAGGTCATCACCACCTTTGGGCCCGTTAACGTCCGTCAGCGAGACTTCAATGCTGCGGATTTGCGAAGAGAATCGACCGAATGCAAACTGCAGGCAGCGATCGACATGCTCCTGCTGGGCTGCAGTGATCCCAATGTTTCTGTCCAGAATCTGCACATCCATTGTTCGTGTTTCCTGAAAACTGTTTCCTGAAATCTTAGGTCTGCCCACTTGCCACACGATCACTCTAGCCCTGTTTCGGAAATTGACTAATCTAAACTAAACGATCAAGACATTGATTTAATCGAAGTGTTGGTGGCGTGTGGTTTCGTGTTTTCTGTCCAGTCGCACTGCGGGCTAAGTATTGATTAAATCAATGAAAGTGCCTTGTGATATAGATTTGTTGTTGGTGATGGGCTGCCTACCATTTGGTCGATGAGTGCCAATGGTTGCAATGAGCAGAAGCAGATCTCGTGGCAACGCGCCGCATTGTTTTTCTGATTCTTTCTGTTTTGCTCGAGATAATCCCAGCGCGACTGATGTCGGAGATTGTGATTAAGGTTTGTGGTTTCACCGGGAGTGTGTTCGATGAAATGCCCTGTTTGCGATTCCAGCCTGCAGATGACTGAAAGGTCGGGAGTTGAAATCGACTACTGTCCAAAGTGTCGTGGCGTGTGGCTTGACCGCGGTGAGCTGGACAAGATTATCGAGCGGTCAGCTCCTGTCTCTGATGTGGGTCGCCTCTCTGCGGATCGTGATCGCCATTACGATTCAGATGAGTCTGCGGCTTCGAGAGAAGGCTCACAACCGAAAAGGCGGGAATCATTCTGGAACGAGCTGTTCGATTTCGGCTGAGTCGTCCCGATCCGTGACCGTGTGTAACATCGGTCGATTTCATCGCAGCGTCCCGCGCTGTTATGCCGGTTTCCTGACTGAGTCACTCCGCCGCTGCGTCCGGTCTTCAGGCCACGTCCATTGTTGCTGGTCCCACTTGTTGGACAAGATTTGTGAGCAAACCTTGAACC
>CAIXQV010000575.1 GCA_903921605.1 uncultured Planctomycetaceae bacterium
ATGCGCGAAGACTCGGCGACTGAAGAGCCTGCAGCCAAGTCCAATGGGAAAGCAGCCAAAGGAGAGAGTGGCAAGCCGGAAAAGAAAGCCGCGCCTGTTGCGAAAGCCAAAAGCAAGTCGGCACCGTTATCCGCCGAGGAAGCTCAGCAGCGAACCGCGATTTCTGCAATTGTTGCCTGTTGGGCGACGATCGGAACGGCGGGCATTCTTTATTTCCTGAACGAGCAAAGCATTCCGTTTTCGTACATGCCCATTCCTTTAGCAATGGGTGGTGCTGTGTTTGGAATCATGAAGGCGACGTATTGCAAATAGCGGCATAGTGGATGCGTGTTGGGGCGATGAGAATCCCGTCGACGGAGCGACGGGTGTACCGTACGCCCGTCGCTCCGCCGACGGGAAGAGGGGGCACGCCGCATAAAGTTCAGCAGCTAGGTTCGGTTTTGCAATTGCTTCAACGCTGCCTCATATTCTTCCGGATGATTCAAGTTCATCAGTGTCGACAAGGTCGGATCGCATACGCGGAGAGATTCCACGTCGACTTCTATGGTGTCGACTTCATCGAACAGGAATCGTGGGCGGAGTTTATTTGCGGTTAGTAGTTGCTGCACAACCGACAGGACTCGCGGGCGATAAACAGCCGCCAGCGGATGGTGAAACTGTCCTTCCACGGGAACGGCGATTTCATGGTTCCCGAGATGATCGAACATCGCGCGAACAAAACGGGTTGCCATCAATGGCACGTCGCAACTGGTGGCATAAACTGCTTCCACGCGATTAGGCATGGCCTTCAGACCGGCGGCAAGTCCCTCCAGTGGTCCCCGTTCTGGGGTTTCATCGCAGGCGACTCGGATTTCAGGCGGAAGTGGTGGGAGAATTTGTCCCATTGCTGACACCACCACAATTGCTGAGGAATCAACTTCTTCTGAAAGCAGTCGAACAACACGCTGCAACATGAGTTCCGGACCAAAAGGCAGAGTTGCCTTGTCGCGTCCCATGCGGCTGGATTTGCCTCCACAAAGGATAATTGCGCCTTTTTTTGAAGCATCGTTGTGAAGTGCGGAAACTGACAATTGTGTGAAATCCGTTGAGGAGTTAGTGTCCCGAAACTTGTCTGACGACTGGTCACGATTTTAGAGGATCACGGGATTCATGGCGATCACATTGACCTACAACGCGGAAACGTCTGTTCCGGTGGAGATTGAAGGACTGACTCCCGACTGGGTCTGCGAGAAATCGCTGGCTGAGATTGAGCGATTCGAAATCTTCCACGGCAATCGTCGAATTCCGCTGGCAGAAATGTTTTCTGTTTCAGGCGATCCGACTGACGCATCAATGGATTTCGTCGGCAATCTTTCCGGTGTTCACTGGATCGGTGCGCATATGAAGAAGGGGCAGGTACGAGTCCTTGGTAATGCTGGCCGACATGTGGGCAGTCAGATGGCTGGCGGTAGAATCATAGTCGAAGGAAACGCCGCTGGCTGGGTCGGTGCCGAAATGCGGAAGGGGTTGATCCACATTCGCGGCAACGCCGGGCATTTGACCGGAGCCGCGTATCGAGGATCAACCAAAGGCATGACAGGTGGAACCATCCTGGTCGATGGTAACGCAGGAAATGAAATTGGACTGACGATGCGACGAGGCTTGATCGCCATTGGTGGATCGGCCGGCGATATGCTGGGGTTCAACATGATCGCCGGAACGATTGCTGTCTTCGGTGAGTGCGGCATTCGTCCGGGTGCAGGAATGCGACGAGGTACATTAGCACTCTTTGGGCCGAATCCTCCTCACTTGCTTCCGAGTTTTCGTTTTGCATCAACCTATCGACCACAGGCTGTGCGGCTGATGTTGCGAACCTTGAAAGATGCGGGATTCTCTTTAGATCCAGCACTGCTTGAAGCGAGTGTCGATCTCTATCACGGAGACCTGGTTTCCGTTGGGCGTGGCGAAATTCTATTTCTGCATCGCGAAGTTGCATGAATCGATCTTGAGCATAGATCCACCAGCAACTGATTGCCATGGATCGTCACGGCAATCAGTCATCCGGACGGTCGATGCAGAGATCCTGAGCACCTGGTCATCGCCATGTTTTCATCAGCCGCCGGGCATTAGCCCCCGGTTGTTTTTTGCGGCAAGAACCGGACGCTAACGCGTTCCGGCTGATAGTTTGACGGCACGCAATTTTCCGACCCTGATGCTGAGCATCAGGGGCTAAGGACGTATCAGGTCACTGTCGTTCGCGAGTGTTATAGCGTCGCTGTTCACCGTCGGGGCCAATCTGGACGGTGTAGCTTTTGCCATCTGGTGCGATCGAGGCTTTGACCCACTGGCCCTTGCAGTCGGCAGTCGGCGCAGCATTCGCGATGAACTCCGATGGTGCCTGAAGTTTAGGGTCGAGATCCACGTTGAGATGCAACTGGTACCAGTCCTTCAGTGACTGAACTTCTTTCAGGGTTTTCATAGTCTGCTCCGCCCCGCCCTTTTTTGGGCCGTTGCACATGACGGCAACGACAGGATCGATCGCAAGAACAAGGGCCGGATTATTGCTGACCGGCAGACCATGATGAGTCACCATAAACAGGTCGACTTTACCCACGGGGTTGCGTGGCGTCACCAGCTTGGCTTCGGTGTTCCATGTCAAATCGCCGCAGGTCAGAAATCGAAAGTCACCGAAGCCAAAAAGAAGGCTCAGGCTGGCGGAGTTGTCGCTGGGATCATCAGGCTGTGGTTGATGGCGATCGACAAACGGATTGGATTCGCCGACGCCGGTCAGCACGTCTCGCCCGGATGTCATCACCTTGACTGTCAACGGCGTCTTTCCCGATTTGAGAGGCAGAGAATCTCCCACGCGCAAAGCTTTAGACGCATTCTGAGAGGCCGCGCGGTAAGCGGCGATGCGATCCGGATATTGAGGATCCTCGGCCAGATCATCCGGGATGCCTCGATCCCAAAACTGCCCAATTCCAAACTTCGCAGCCAACGCGGCGTGATTGCCGAAGTGATCGAGATGCCAGTGGGAAACGACGGCATGGTCGATCTTCTTCAGTCCGGCGACATCTTTTGCCACGTGAATAATTCTGTCGAGGTCACGTGCTTGATTATCGGGGTATCCGGAGTCGATCAGGATCGATTCCTTGAAAGGCGTCACGATCAAAGTCGCCGCGCCGCCCTCGACATCAATGAAGTAAAGATCCAGAGATCCTTCGTCCGCTTTTATGTGTTGATTGATCAACACAGCCAGTGCGATGACTATCAGGAAATGTCGTTGCATGCGTGATACCTCATGTGAGCAGTGGGGGTAAGTCGGGACATCCGAAGCAACGGTCTTCTGCTTTTTCAGAGCGATATTGAATCGCGCGAAGGAGCGAAGAGCATTGCCGGATGTTTCTCACCGCCACTATACACGGGCTCTTGTGCGGCGTCAGTTGATCATACCATTCGACGATCAGAATTCTGCGCCATGGAGCGTTCCATACACCTTTTTCAATGGCCTCATAGGCCTGGTGTATTTGACTCGAAGCTACAAATCTCACGCACTTGAACGGCAGATGAAATCAACGGCTGCAGTTCGTGGATGCCTGAGAGCTACTCAACAGGAATCTCGATCGGGTGCTGGCTTGGATCGGTAATCGTACTACGACGACCGTTTGCTGGCTTAGTTGCCGTCTCTTGTTCCGGCTTTGGTTTCGCAGTGGTGTCGCCCGTGAAGTAAACAACGCCGTCGTACTCTTCTGACTGTGTTGCCGACTTCGGACGGGTCATCGGTGGAGCTGAATCGGAGCTTGATGTCGGTGCTTTGGTTTTTACGGCCGATGACGGCCCGAAATGCAGCGTCCCCGTTTGTTGACTGGCTGGTGCGGTTTTTGGCAGCGGATCTTCTTCAGTAAAGTCGAGGCCCTCAAGCGGTGCGTCTGCAGTCTGAGTCGACTTTGGTTTCCCATAAGACTGGAGGGTCAGGTTTCCTGCTGGTTTACCAATGCCGGTTCCAACGGCTCGCACAACTCCGCCATCGGTTTCAGGGGAGTCATTGAAGCGAGCCTGTTTAATTCCGCCGCTGGGGTCGTTCAGGAATTGCTGAGCGATTACCTGTCGCAGAGTTTTGCGGAGTTCAAGTTGAGTTCCGTCGGGCTGTTTGATGGAGACTTCATCAATCACCCACGATGAGTTTTCTTTCAGTAACAACACCGTCACTGCTGGCTGTCCATCACCAGCCAACTCGATCTTTGCTCTTTGTTCTGTTGATTGTGTACGTTGGACCGGCATGCGGAGCAGTTCCGGCAACGCCTGATACTGTTCAGGGACGGCAGGCAGATTGCTCCAGACAAGACGGTTGAAATCCAGAGAGCTGTTCTTTCTGACCGATTGGATGTCCTGATTCTCCCAGGCATTCGCCAATTCGATGACAGGAACAGTGAGCATCAACTGTGTTCGTAGTGAAGCGACTCCAGCGGAAGGATCCGGGTATTGAATATCTTCAACCTTCAGGTCACCATTTTCGTCTCGCATCAGCACACTGCAGATCTGTCCGTTCGCAGACTGGAATTCAAGTTCTGTCACTTCGCCACGCACATGACTGTTCTGCAGATTCATTTCGCCTGTGGGGATTCCAGTGAGCGGCAGTCCATCCATCAGCGAGGGATCGATATGACTCCAGACGGATTCGACAAGATCTCTTGTTGAAATCTGTCGCAACATCGGGAGGTCATGAGACTGAAGAGCCGACAGGAACAGAGCGCCTCGTGCTGGGGCGGTAAATGCTGACTTCAGAGTACGCTGTTGCTGAGTCTGACGATCATAGATCGTGACGTCTTCAATGATAAACTCCGCCTCAACCGCAGCAGTGACAGGACGCTTCCGGTCATCTTTGGCGTCGGCAACGTCAGGAGTTGTGAGGTCAATTCGTACAACAGTGGCATCGTCTGGAATCATTACGGTCAATTGTCCGGCGAACGATTGGATCTCAAAATCCTTTGGTGCGAACTCCGGAGAAGGCAGTTTGATCATTGTCAGATCACCGACACTGATCGCATTCTTGAAGAACTTTTCTTCGGTCAGTTTCTGCAGGCGTTCCTGATTATCTTCCTGATAGGCAGCCAGGAAGTCGGTCACCGCATTCATGGCTCGTGCCTGACGAAGAACGGAGCCCGGATGGTCGTCAGATTTGCGTTTCCGAATTTCCAGATCGGAGACCAGCCACTTGTCGTCCTGTCGTGCGACCTTCAGCAGCATGAAACCGTTCTTTGAGGGCATCTTCACGACAGCATCGGATTCGTTCATCTGGGCTTCCGGACGGCGAGCCATACCGGATTCGCATTCGGCGGAGATCTGAGCAATCATCTGCTGCAACCATGGTTCGGGCAGCTTTTCAAGCGGTCCTCGGAGTTCTGAATTGACAGCCTGAAGAACCGCACTGCGATCGGCTGTCTCCCAGGTCTTGAGGAACTCGCGAATTGTCAACAAAAGGTCCATGACTTCGACAGAAGATTTTGTGGCGCGAGTGCCCTTCTTCTGCTGACGCAGCATGATGTCGTCGACCACCCAGCGATTTTTGACGTCATCTTTGACGATGATGAACTGGTACTTGGTGCCTTCTTTTTCTTCCTTGGCGACGGCTTCAAGTCGATTGTTTCCCAATTCTTTGGATTCGACGACTTCCAGCTTCGTTTTGGGAAGGTTCAGGATCTCCAGATCTTTGAAAGCATCAGGAGATCGCATCGCTTTTTGTTCAAATCGAGTTGAAACGATGCGACGAAACGCTGCTTCGTTGTTTTCCTCAATCGCGTCTGTAAACAGTCCAACAACGCGTTGTTCCGTGCCGTGGCCGTCCATGATTGACGGTTTCAGGTTGGATGGCTTCAGCATCTCTGTGTTCAGCAGCGAACTGGCACATCCTGTCGCCGACACACTGAGCCCACCGGCCAGCATCAGAACTATCGAGAGTCGATAAGAGCGGAGCATACAAACACTCCTGCCAGCTCATCAGTGGATCGATCGCCAACGATCAAAGTCCAAATGGCCGGACAGACAACGAAAGGGATAGGAAAACTGACGTATTTCGGACACACCGTTCAGATGGAGTGGCCGAAGTTTCGTCGGAGGGGAGCTCAGAAAAGGTGTCAGGAACCAATAGTGCAGAGCAGCTTTAGGGCCATTTGGTTATTGGTTCCTGACACCATTTCTGTGCCTGGACAGAGCACAAGAAGGGATGATCTCAACGCTGGCCGCACAGCGCGAATGCGCAGAGTAGGGCCAGAGCTGAGGTTGTCTCAGTTCTGTCCCTGGCGGTCAACATGCGTCCGGGATCTCAACGTGGGTTGGTTTGCAAGTCAGACACGAAGAGCTGCTTATTCCGGCGAATTCAGCAACTTCTTTGCAGAATCTGCCTGCTGCCTCCGGATCGGATTCAGTACATCGGCAAAAACTGCTGCAGAGCTACAAAATCCAGCCCTGTGTGTTGTCTGGGCGATTGCCATGCAGCCCCATCGGTCTTGTACGAGGGACATGAAAATCTCCGACTCGATAAACGGCTTTCACAGCTGCCGTTCCGAAGTTGTCTGTTGCTCCAATTGAGTGCCTTGCTTTGCAGACAGCTGTAACCAAAAACAGCGTGCCTGAGAACTGATTAAGGTTCACAGGCACGCTGCTGAATGAGACTAAGTCTGGTGTGGCTAGACCGCTTGTTGTGTTATTCGATCATCAGGCTGTTGAAGTCCATTTCATCAAAATCACTGCTCGGCGCTTCCTGGTCTGGAGAGAGCCGAGGCTCTGTCGGTACTTTGGGTTCAGGAGGTGCATCCAGCAGGCGATTGTGATCTGTGCGTCGTGATGATAATCGCACGGCCATCGCAGTCGGTTTTCCAACCTTCTTCGGTGCTGCTTCCGGAGATGCCGGAGCAACAGCCGCTGGCGTCGGTGGAACCGACCCCTTCGGCTTCGGTGCTGCTGGCGGTGGTGTTGGTGCAACAGGCGGCACTGCTTTGGCGAAGACTGAATCGTCAAGAACAAAGTCCATATCATCGTCAGCGCTGGTTGCGTCTGGTTCTGAAGCCTTCGCTGAAGGAGTCACCGGTGGTTTTGATACCGGTGTTACTGCCGCAGGTGTTTGAGGTTTAGGACTTTGCGCCGGAACCGGCGCTGGCTTTTGTTGAACAGGCTTTGGTGTTTCTGCCACGGGTTTGGCTGGCGATTTTCCGGACTGCTTCTGTTTTGCCGGTGTCTTTGCTGGTGGCTTCTCTGCGATAACCGGCTTCGCTACAACAACCGGCTCTTTAGGGACGGCAGGCTTTGGAGCTTCAGGTTTGGAGGCCACAGGCTTTGCCGGAGGCTGAGCTTGTTCGGCTGCTGGTGCTGCTGGAGGTTGGGCCGCCGGAGCCACCGTATTTGCAACTGACTCCGTAACCGGGATCAGTTTGACTTCGGAGCTGGTCGGTTCCGAAGCATCGACTATTGCTGCGGGCACCGAGACATCAACAGTCCTGACTTCTGATGCTGTCGCTACAGATTCCGCTGGTGCAACAACATCATTCGTTGATGGAGCACTTGTTGCTTCGGCGACAACCTCGCTAATGGCCTCGACAGCTGCAGGGGACTCGGAAACGACGGCAGCTGTCTGCGAGGCATCGGCTTCTGGCGTCTGGACTGTGGAAACAAGTATCTCGGCTGGGGCGGTCGTTACTTCGGCAGCAACAGTCGGCAACACTTCGACCGCTGCTGTCTGGCTGATCACAGGCTCGCCAACAGCAGGTTCCTGAATGGTGGTTTCGATCGTATCTACGGCAGGCATTGCTTCAGCGGCAGGTACAGCTTCAGCGACCGCTGGTTCGAGGGCGGGAGTCGCGGCTGTCGGAGTCTGCTCAATAACCTGAGCCGGTGGAATGATCTCCTCTTCTGGCCCGGTCGGGACATTGGAGAGCCACTGCTGCGAGGGCCAACTGAATGGACGGAATCGATCGGCTGCTCCGGTCTGATCGCGATAGAGAATGGCTCGTCCCGGCGACAATGAGGCTGCGGCTGGCGTATCAATCAGGCTGGAAGAATCCGTCTGATTGAGTCGGAAGGCGATGCGGGAATCAAACTCACGCAACAGCGAATTGGACAGCCATCGCATTGCATTGCTGAACGTGTCAGACCACACAATCACATGGATACCGACCAGCGGACCCTTGCGAATCAGATCGCCCAGTTGTGAAGCTGGCGTAGCAGATTTGGTCGCTCCAAAACCACCCATCCCGAAATCATCTTCATCGCGACGCAGGGATCGGAATTGTCCGATGTTGCGAACCGCAAGGATGATAGTCGGCGAGTTTGATCCGTCTCCTGCGGCTTCGCGGGTCGCAAGTTCTGCTGACAATTCAGCAACAGTCGCATCGGCCTCGGCGGCTTTACGCAGAGAGAAGCGAGGTGCGATTCCCTTCGTGAATGATGTCGCGAATTTCCCTTGCGAAGTCTGGTCTTGTCCATCGTGTAAAAGCACAAGTCGAGAAGCAGCCGACACGCCATTCCCCGCAGGACCCGCGCAGATACTGAGGATCGTAGATGCGAGGATAGAGTCCGCCAGATCGCCTTCCTGTCCAACGATCAGTACGTTTTGTCCGCCTGACCGCTGGAAACGAATGCACATCGGTTCCGAGATCGCAACGGGGTCTCCGATCCATGCAGGAACGCCGTCCGCGCCAATGCGATTGGATACGGACCGATTGGCGATCCATGCATTCAGCGGTTCGCATTCTTCAATTGTCGGAGCAACATTGCCCTCAAACACAATCATGCGGCCCGGAGCCTTGTCAGCATAATCCGGGCGCTGAGTCATCTCGTGAATCATAGATTCACGCTTTTCTTCATCCAGCCACGCGATCTGAAACGGATGATTACCTTCGACCATCCCGTTCGCGTCGTTGTAAATGGCTTCGCCTGGTCGAGTCAGTTGGCGAGCGGCACCGTTTTCTTCGCTGAGAATCAGATGTGCGTCGCTTTCGCTGCACTGCAGTGCGATTCGAACAGCAACCTGTCCCAGCGTACTGCGAGCCAGAGAATAGGCACCGCCGAGAGTTTGCGAACCCAGCAGAACGTGAATGCCAAACGCACGACCCTGACGGATGAGGCGGTCCATCAATAAGGCGGCCTTGGAAGAGACGCGGTCTTCAGAAGTAAAGAACTCCTGAAACTCGTCAATCAACAGAAGCAGGCGAGGCATTTTCTCGTCAGGAAACTGTTTGCGGAACGAAGGAACATCCTGCACGCCTCGCACGCGGAACAATTCACCGCGTTCCTGCAAAACTTCGTCCAGCCGTTCCAGAACGCTAAGTCCGAACTCGCGATCGCTTTCAATCGCCACGACTCGAGCATGCGGCAACTTGTTGGCGGCGTAGGTTCGAAACTCCACACCCTTCTTGAAGTCGATCAGATAAAACTGAACTTCATCAGGGCTATAATGCAGGGAGAGATTCGTAATCAGAATGTGCAACAGCGTTGACTTGCCGGAACCGGTTTTGCCAGCGACCAGAACGTGCTGGCTGGTTCCTCGACCAAGACGCATAAACTGAAGTCGCGCCGCGCCAGCGCGGCCAATCGGGAAGTCGATTCCGTCTGCAGAACGGGATGTCCAGATCGCATCTGACTTGGGAGCGATTCGACTGAAGGAGACTTCGACTCTCCGAGCGTTGCGGGACTGCTCGCCAACGGCCCGTACCAGGCTGACGTATTCGGCAGACTCCGGAGGTGCCAGAGCAGAGAATTCAAGAAAGTTGTCAGTCGATTCTGCGGCTGCCGGGGTAACTGGTTTGGCGTCCAGAATATCCTGGCCGGGCAGATTTTTTAACTTCTCTGGTGGACGGCTTGCCGGTGACATGCCTGGCTGGACCAGACCTTTGGCCACGTGGAACTGAGTGCAGCAGTTTCTGAGATTACTCACATCGAAGGAGCGTGGCGTTGTTTGATCAGGCGACCACGTGACGATCGCATGAACACCGCACCGAGGACCGCTCGTCAGAATACTGGTCAGTGCGCGAGCAGCTTCTTCCGTAAAGCTGTGCGGAAATCCGGCGACAACAACGAAGTGATACGGTTCAGCAACTTCGCCGGCAGCCGCGTTGTATTGTTCGATCGTTTCGAATTCACTGCGAAGATACGTCTGGAAGACGCTCTCCATATGTTCGGTGATTTTCTGCAGTCGATCACGGATCTGAGTCGCGTCTGTCCAGATTCGATTGCTGATCAACAGCTCATCGAAGTCCGCCAGATGCATCAAAGCGGAAAAGCTTTGGCCAAGCCCCACAGGATCAATCAGTGTGAACTGAACTCGGCCGGGAGCGATATGAGTCAGGAGTCGCAACAGGATGGCACGGACGAATTCAAGAGCAGGTTCGCGACCGGCCGCGTCGTGTTCGACAAGGATGGATGTGTCGCGAGGAAAATTCAACAGACCGGGAAGTTCGAAAACAGTATCGGCATCAATGCTGCCTTCGGCATCTTCCGGCGGTGCGGGCAGCATCACTTCAAGATCACCGACCGGCAATGTCATTGGGAAGGCCGTCGGGGATGTCCAGCCGTTCGACTTCAAAGACTCCCATGAGTAAATATCTTTTGCTCGTTCATTGCTGATGCGAGAAAGTTCTGATGCGACCATGACTCCGGCACGCCATCGAGCCAGTGCGTTAGCCTCATCGGTTGTCAGTTGAGCGCGGCGTGCCGCGAATTCCTTTTCAATCGCTTCGCGTCCCTGAGCCAGTTCAGCGTCGTGCTGGCTGTGAATCCGAGCTAACTCCTGGGAACGCCAGTTTTCGACGGCGGTCTGGTGACGAGAAGTCTCTGACTCTCCATTGAGCATCTGCTCATCAAACAGGCGAGACTGTCGAGCTACCTGTTCTGTATAGCCCTGGATTAACTCGTTTACCTGGTCGTCTGTAGTGCTTTGCAATTTGGCCGCGTGTTTTTCACGACGCCCGACCATTTCGGCCTTCCATGTGTCAGCGGTGGTCATCAACTGCTGAAGTTCCTGCTGGCTCTTTTGTGCCCAGTGGTTCGCGGCCGCAGTTGCATTGGAGGCATGGAGCAAAACGTCTTCGAATGCTCCCCGCAGACCAGATCGAGCCAGGAGCGTAAGCACAGTATTGATCAGAACGGCAGCCCCAAGACCAATGACTGCGGAAACTCCCAGCCATTCCCAGTCAGGCTTTGACAGCTCTGGGTTAAGAAACTTCGTCAGGTCGGCACGCAACGCAGTCGAAGCGACTGTGACCACAACAAAAATGAGAAGTCCCAGTCCGAAGAGTCTCCAGCCTGTGATCCACTGAGGCAGCATCTGACCATCGACTCGTCCTGCGGCTGCAAGTGCGTAATCCAGTTGTTCGACAGCGATCTGGCGACTTGCATCTCGTCCCTTCAACTCCACCACTGGCAATGGAAGTTGTTTGTCCATCCCGGCATGACAGTCATCGAGATACTTGGCCGTATGATCAACTCGAGAATTCAGATCGGCCAGTTGCTGATCGATAAACGCTCTTTGCGTATTGAAAGATTCCTGAGCGCGTTCTGCGTTTCGAACCGGAGTGTCTTCATTGGATTCATCACAGACGGACTGCAGAACCCAAAGTTCATTCTGGAGTTTCTGACGACACTCGGCAACATCCTGTTTAAGCTTTGCGTGCAGTGCTTCCAGACGCCGTTCACGAGATTCGCTTGCGGACTCTCTTTGACCAGCAACGTCAACGTCGGTCTGCTCCAGTCGGTTTCGAACTTCAACGGCCAGCAGTTCAATATGCTGCTTCGTTTCTGTTTCAAGACGTGACTGCAGGTGAGAGATGGCTTCGGAGGAGTGTGAGTCGAGTTCAAGAAGCTGAACTCGAATCTTCAGAACTGCAGCTCGAGCTTCGACGCAACGGGTCTGGAGTTTCTTCAGTTCAGAGATTTGTGTTTCGAGAATCAGATCTTCCAAATTCATGATCAGGCTTTCGCGGAAGTCAATTCGTGATGGCTGGCATCAACCGCCAATACGCGGAACGGGGCCTCCTGACCCGGAACACGAAGTTACTGTCGTCGTGGGAGTCCGCAATCCCAATGGGAGGAACTGCGTTCAGTGCCCGTGTCGACAGAGATTCTCGGAGATTTTGCCAGTATTTGGCAGTCTTCTAAGGTCCAAAACGCTTTTCACAAACGAAAATCATTCTCGTTCCGGGCAGAATCTGAGAAAGCTACGCTGACTTTGAGAGGCGTAGGAGCGCCTTGACAACGATGAACATCGTTTTACCACCGCGCAGCGTCAGAGTCATTAAAAAAGGCACAATCAGCCAAATCAGGCAGCACGCTGTCCGAGGGGCTCATTAGCCCCATTTGTCGGCGCGGTGCGGATCGGTGGCTGCGACGGCTGAACTGCCTCCGGAGGGGCAAGCGTTGATTTACGCCGTCGGCCCAGAAAACGGCGTTTTAGGTGACTGGAGCTGAAGCGATTTGCGAAATCGATAAGCCCCGGTACGAACCGCTTGAGTTGGAACAGCAAGTGAGCCAGAGGCGTGATCAGGACCTGCCGTCGATCTCGTAAAATCGCCTTCAGAGTCACCGAGGCGACTCGTTCGGGCGTCGCACACAGCCATGCTGGAGGGGTTGGGACTTTTCGTTCGGCACGGCCTGAAATGCCGTCTTCATAAAGACGAGTTGTCACGGGGCCAGGACAGATCGCTGTGACTCCAAGACCACGACGACCGTACTCAGCTCTCAAGGCTTCCGTGAATCCGATCAAGCCGAACTTGCTCGTGTGGTACGCAGACAGTCTTCCGCCGGCAACCAGACCGGAAATGCTACACATGTTGACGACATGAGCATCTGGCCGCTGTAGAAGAGCCGGCAGCATTTGTTGAGTAATCTGGATTGGTGCCAGCAGGTTGATCGACATGACCCAGTCCCATTGGCTCTGTGACATGTTCTCGGTCGGACCGTAGTAGACCACTCCGGCATTATTAATCAACAGATCAATTCCACCGCTGGCTTCCATTGCCGCATCGACGACGGCCGGGATCGCCTTGCTGTCGGAAAGATCGCACTGACGAGTCCAAACGCGAACTCGAGTCGATGCCAGTTCCTGTTCCAGACTTCGCAAGCCAGCCTCATTCACGTCGACAAGGTACAAGTGACATCCCTGGACCGCGAGTGCTGTTGCGAGCGCTCGTCCAATGCCCGAGGCGGCTCCCGTAATGAACGCGTTGCGATCTTTAATTGACTTCATGGCATCTTCCCTGATGAAAGCTGTATCGCCTGTCCTGCGGCGACAATCCTGATGTTATCTGTTTCGTGCGGACTTCTGTCTCCAGGGCGTCATTGGCCCTGAAGAGGCTGTGCAAAAAAGTTGTGTGGAACTCTCCGTCGGCTCAGATTCGCGATACTTCAGTGCCACCTCTAAAGTTCCAGACACCCTTTTTCCATAAACCGTTTAAGGCAACGGATCACAAACATTCTGTCAAAAGTGAGAGAGTATTCGATTGGGGATTCAACCAGAAGATCACTGTTTTCGAGAACGCTTAAATGGAATGGCACATCCTCGAGCTGGCACTCGTTGAGTCACAGGAAGCTCATTCTTCAACGCTGCCTCAATTGCCTGTTCAACGTATCTTTCTGTCACCTGCGAAGCATCTGTCTTGTCATCCATAGCTCCGACGAAAACAACTTTACGTTCCCCGTTCAGGACAAAAAACTCCGGCGTGAAATTAGCCCGATAAGAGTTCGCAACTTGTTGTGTTTCATCAATCAGATAGGCAAATGAAAACTTCTTTTCCTCTGCCCGCTGCTTCATCTTGTCCAGTTGTTCTGATGGCTTCTTATTCGCATTGATCGCAACGAGGACGACTCCTTGCGGATGCTCTGCATACTTCTTTTGAAGTTCGATCATCCTGTCTTCATAATCCACCGCGTAAGGGCATGAGTTGCAGGTGAAGCACACGATCACGACTTGCTTGTCTTTCAGATCCCACAATGAATGTATCTTGTCATCAATCCCCTTGAGATCTTTCCACTCCGGTGCCGCATCACCAATCCTGAGTTCTGCAGGAGAATCTTCCTGCGCAATGGCTGTTGAAACACAGCATAAAAGACCGGCAAAAAATGCCACCGCGATTTTTAGGGTCGCGCGTATTAATTCAGAACTCATCAATCCGATCTCCGTGTGCGTGTCATCGACTTCATTCCGGGATTGCTCCAACGGCTGATAGAGAGCCTGCCGAAAATTGGCAGTCGCATTTCAGAAAGCCTGAGAACCATTCCAGCCGTCACGGCTTCAGGATCTTCAACCCAAAGCCCGCTCGTCATGCTATCCACAGCCTCTTGGGGTTGTTCTGGCGAAACCGGCGTCGTTGTAAGCCATCGCTCACGAGTGCCTGCTCCCGGATTCTGCTGGACCGGCCTCCCAAAATCAATCCTCGTTTCCGTTCCAGATATCTTCCGGAAAGCCGACTTGAGTCAACTTCGAAGTTTTATTAAGCCTGACGAAGTTTCATTCTGGAATAAGGCGTTTTGCGGCAAAACCTGCATTCGCCAATCGTGGTTTACCCAGTGTTTCTTGCGGAATGGACGACATCAACCAGCGAGCCATGTGGAAATCATCCGGGCGTTCGGGTCATCAGAGACGGTCCTCCGATGAATTACGAATTCGGGTTATTCTTCCCAGTTTACCTGGTCGGTTTTTTCTTCAAACGGCAGAGTTTGCCGGACTGTTACTTAGATCGCAGGGACTGCCGAATCATGTCTGAATTCAAAACGCGACTTGATGTTTCGAGTGAAACTGATTTCCCTGAAGTCATTCCTGTTCATTGCCAACCCCTTCACGGAGGCACCGCCATGTTGCGTGCGTTCGCCACGGTTGTCCTGTACCCAATTACCCTGGCCTGTTGTGCTCTTGCGTCTGCAGATGCATCCGCGCAGAGCACTGATTTCCCATATGAAGCGAGGGTCGTCGCGGAAGAGACGTACGCCCGCAGCGGAGCCGGGGAAGCCTATTACCCCACTCAGCGACTTCCGCGCGAATCGACAGTGATTGTTCATCGCCATGATCCGGGTGGCTGGTATTCCATCGCGCCACCAGAAGGCAGCTTCAGTTGGATTCCCGAACGCTTCGTGAAACGGTTGAGCGACTCTGAAGGTGAAGTTACGGAAGAGAACGTGGCTGCCTGGGTGGGCAGTGAATTCGGTGACGAGACATCCGTCTTTCAGCGCCGTATGAAAGCTGGGGAGAAGGTTACGATCCTTGGTCAGAAGCAAATTGATACGACGAGCGGTGTGCAGTCGATGTTGAAGGTTGCTCCTCCGACAAGAGAACGCCGCTGGATTCCCGGTGCAGCAGTCGTCCCTGTTGATGAGAACCTGCGACGAAAGCAGAATGCCGATCCTTACAAAGTGCCCGGCAACGCCAAGCTTCAGGATGGTGCGATCGTCACTCCCGGTCAGGCGAAGGAACGCACTGCGATGAATGGTGGAGGAGTTGTCGACGTTCCATTGCCGGGGCCCAGCTCACAGTTGCAGAACCTTAAGTCGTTGCGTCAGGAGCAGCAGCAGCTTGCAGAGATTGATCGACGATTTCGTGAAATGATTCTGCAGGATGCATCGCGATGGGATCTGAACTCAATCGAGAACCAGTATCGCAGTCTGCAGACCGCGTCAACTCACAAGCCAATCTCCGGTCAGATCGACATGCGATACCCCGCGATCGAGCGCTATCGGCGTCGTCTCGTTTCTCTGATGGAAATCAAAGATGTCACAACACAAACCGAGATGCGTGATGCTCAGTTGCTGGCACGTCATTCTCAGAATGGTTTCGGCTTATCGAACTCTGCCGTAGCCAGCGTCGGGCCTGAGTCGATGGCTCCTCAGGGCGAGCCGATGGAGTTAGCGGCCGCGTTTGATTCGTTTCTGAATCGTGATGTTTCGAATGTCGCCGCCAATGCACAGCCAGTGCCCGCGGTGACGTCGATGACACCAGAATCTCTCCCGACGAGCGAAACCCCGCCAGCGGCACAGGCCGGTGTGATTACTCCCGGTAGTCCACAGAATCGCTTTGTCGGCGCGGGGATTGTTCAAAAAGCGGAGAATGGCGAAGCCGGGGCTGGTTATGTCCTGATGGCACCTTCAGGGAAGATCCTCGCGGATCTGAAGCCCACGGGCAATGTTCGACTTGAGGATTTTGTCGGACAGCAGGTCGGCGTTCAGGGCAGTCGCTGGTCCGAAAAAGAAAAACGCGACATCATCGAAGTCAGCGCCTTGGAGTCTGTGAGAATTCGACAGTAGCAATCGCCAGACTTTTTGCCTCAATTCACGGCCTCCTCGAACTCCTCGAAACTGCCGTGAAAGTCATTTGCGAATGCACCCTGGACCGGCTTGCGTTCCGAAGCATTCAGGTGAAATGTCAGTTCTTGCAACTTGACTCATGCGGGCTGTTCGTTTGACCCGAAGCGTCGATTTCAGCCGGTATTTTTCAGCCGGTATTGTTATTCAAATTCAAAATAGAATGCCGGTTTGAAGCCTGCACTCAAAGTGGAACGGCCACAATGTCATCACCCCGCAAGAGTATCTCCGATGTCCTTGCTCAGAACCTGCAGGAAATTCGGTTCCGAATGAAGATCGACAAACTGCTGATGCAACGGCGATGGAGCCCACGTCTTCGCCTCCTTCGCGAATTTTTGGATGGCAGTCGCAAGCTCGTGCTCATTACTGGAATCACAAACTGAACCCAGTTGGTAGCGTTTCGTCATTTCTCCGATCCAGCCGTAAGAATCGCCGAGAACCGGTCTGTTTGCAGCGGCCGCCCTGATAACGGTACTTGAGGACCCAATGTGCCGCCGAAACGGAACGCACACAAAATCACACGCTTCAAAATATGTCTGAAGTTCTGAGTTATCAATAAACTTATCCAGAGCAACGATTCTGTTCGAGTCGGCCCTTTGCCCCTGGATTTTACTTCTAATCGCAACTGAGAACTTCCCGGCCAGCAACAACTTCCAATGAGCTGGTAAGTCTGCGGCGTTAAACGCATCAATCAGTCGGTCTGCGCCCTTCCGCTCATCGATCGCACCAAAGAGCCCTACATAGCTGCATTCAGCGGGCAATTTCAGAGTGTTCACAGCATCGTGACAACTCAACATCTGCCCTTGAGGAACAGGGTCCGGCAGGAAGACACTTTTCCTGGCCAAAACAGCGGAATGCTTCTGCACAAATTCGTATGCGATTGCATCAATCCAATAGACCCTGTGAATGACATTGGAGCTTAACGCCCGAAGAGTTATCAGATTCTGCAACCTTCTCCGAACGCCGCTTTCCTCGTATGCGAATGTGCCACGCATTTTCAACACAGACACTCGTGCCCGGAGTGAAGATCGCCTCAGCGACAGGGCTTCGAAAAGTGCCACACACTCAGCAAGTCCTCCATCTGCGTAAGGAATTAACACATCCGAATACGCCCCGCTTCGGATCTGGCTGCACAGCCACGAGAGCACTCCGAATCTGCCCTTGCCATCAATGGTGACATGCCTGACGTTGTCTGCAATTTCAGCCAGATGCCCATTAAACTCGGGGGTCTTGTTCACATCCGCCGGGAGCGCAAGCGTAACGTTGGCACCCGAAAGTTGGGCGGCCATTGCGAATAGCCTGACATAGTTCAGCCTATGGCCTCCTGAGTTGGGCTCAAAGATTAATATGTTCCTGTTGCTACCCACGCAGACACCTCTCCAATACTTGAACCTCGCTGGACCGATCACGGACGCTATCGTAGCAGCGGCAATCTCTGGATCTTCTGAACTTACAAGACCAGGAAGTTATCTCCGAGAAACTGATCACAGCCTTCATTCTGAAACCGAAGCATCCGAGTTTCACGCCTATGTACCCAGGACGACAAACGCAAACCTTTAGATGAGCACCCTGGACACATCTGACGGAAAGACGTCAACGGCGGACATTGCGCTAATTCAACCTGAACTCATAACCAACTCCGGGGTTTATCGAGAACTGATTATAGGGAAAGTGTCGCAGCGTCAATCGTTTTCAGTTGAAGCGGTTTACGTTCATCACAAGGTGCTGAACTGCAGTCATCGCCATTCAGCATTCACGGAGTGTGAGTCACCAGTTTCTCTCGAACCCCGGAGTTAAGCAAAACGACAAAAGGGATGATGGTCAAGGCAAATGCGAGACCGGCCGCAGCGCAGAAGAAATTGACCTCGAAGCCGTTGCAGGCCAAAAATGCGGCAACGGTAACAGTTCCAATTGATCTCGCAAACAGGAGCAATGAAACGACCCTCGTTTTGCCTAACGCAAGATTGACTGAATAAAGAAAGTTCTCCAGCGAGATCGCAGTTAAGTACACCATGGAGGCGGCCAGCTGGTATTTATCAGGCGGGGCTAACTTAGGAACAATTAACCGCAACACGGGATCGCCAAAGAAAAATGCGGCTGTCGTCACGAACGCGCCAAACACTATCAAACTGAGAGTTCCACCAAACATGTAGATTCGGACCCAACGGTGCGACCCCTCAGCCAGCGCATGAAAGAATGCAGCGCAAAGAGGCGAGATGATGATACTCGCGACGGAGAACAGACCCAGCACCAGGGACATCAACAAAGCAAAGCGAGAGATCTGATCAGCTTCACCAAACCTGGAAAGCAACAATAGTGGTGCCTGGTTGCAAAGATAGGCCGATATTCCGCCAACGAAGGTAAAGACAAGAGTTTCGGAGCGAAGCGTTGAATACAGATCAGGATCAGCCTCCGCAGGCTTTACGCAGAGTGAGCTATTGTGAGCAAGAAATAAAAGTAAATTCAACACCTGCACCGTGAAGGGAACGGCAGCCACAATCGCAGCCATGACCAGATAGTTGGGCAGACGTGGCAAGAGCGCGACAAGCAAGAGCATCGATATCAGTTTTGCAACAATCTCCCTGATGCTGGATCGGTGCGATTCCAGCAGTGCTGACTGGAGCAGATCTGTCGTCCCAAGGGAAATTGAGAACAGTCCGCAAAAAGCCAACAAAACGATAGGGGTTCTGTCGACGCTGTTTTCATTCACCCCCGGAATCAATCGTCCAAGACTCTCGTTGCAGATAACCAGCAGAAAGACGAGGAAGAGAATCGTGGCCCACAGCGCTGAGGATCCGAGCGAAAAGCGAAGCAGAGAACGCTGGGAGTTAAGATCGCCCTTAACCACAGCCCGCGAAAAGACAGCGATCAGCGAAGGCCCGAACCTGATCATGAAAACTGCAGGAAGGGCGGCGATCGCGGAAAGCGCCGCGAACTTCCCGAGACCACCACTACCAAAAATAGAGACACAGGTTGCGGCCAACTGCAGCTGGAAAACAACACTCAACGCGCGATGCAAGAACGCCGCAGCTATTGCAAGAAAAGTTCTCTTATTCCTCTGTGAACCGAAGTTCTTTCGCACGCCTCCCCCATTCGTCACCTCAATTGCATTGGAACCGGCCCCCGGAAGATCTGGTAAACGAGATTCACGATCACCAGCGTATCCGGGTCAATTGCTAAGTCTCTGTCCTGAGCCGCATCATTGCCGTTCATCTCTGAATCGGCGCAACTAAGCCCCTTGCCTCATGCGGACCGTCACTAACGATACATCCACACGCGCTACCGCGGGCGAAAGGCCGGTTGCACAATACAGCAGGCCATGGACATCGCTGAAACGCCGATACTGAAGTTACTTAAGCCTGATCATCCATTCCCAATGGAAAACATTGATCCTGCTCTAGCGGTTTGGGACTGCCAGGATATCCCCATAGGCTCGTGAGCCTGCTGGAGATGAGCTGTGGAATGGGTCACACACTGAGTACCCCATCGCCTTCAACTCCGCGACGATGGATTCCGCCTTAAATCCTTTTGCTGCAAGAAGCTCCCGGGAGAACTCAGCAAACACAACTGGCCGGAACGACTTGAGTGTCTCTGTAGCACCTTTAAGCACAAGGCCTTCCGCGCCCTCGACATCAATCTTGATCAGGCCCGGATTTAGCCCATGCTCGCGAACCAGTTCATCAATGGTTGAAACATTGACTGGTATTCTTGTGCGATTTTGATCATTCCTGACGGAGTAATGACTAATCCCACCCAGAGAAGAAAACTCCTCTCGATCTTCAATAAACTCAATGTCTAAAACGCCAGGCTTGTCAGCGAGGGCGCCGTTAAAGACGATGACTTTCTGGTTCAGGTTGTTACGCGCTACATTCGCGACCAGCCGCCTGTGTGCTCCAGGCGTTGGTTCGACAGATAACACTCGACCCGATTGAAGATAGGTCGCGAGCAAGCATGTGAAGAAGCCAATGTTTGCCCCCACATCAATTGCATCCTTGTCCGGGGACACGTGCTCTCTCAGGATCGTGATGGCTTCTGGTTCGTACTCGCCAGTCTCAACTAATCTCGCGAAAAGATGCGACGCCACTGGTACTTGAAACACACCACCGAACGACGGCACGTTCAGCACTGGATCATTCACGATCAATCGCTTCATGTTCACCCATTCATGTGATCTGAATGAGTTTTTGCGACCAAAAATCTGCATCGCATAAATCCAGAGGGGGCGTAAACGACTCCCGAGTCGCGACTGTTTAAGAGTCTCCAGCATCAGCATTCCTTTTCATACCCAAACGAACAGCATTCTACGCGTCTGACCAGTAGCCGCCGTGTAGACTTCGCGTTGTACTTTGTCGCTTTGTGGATTGGATGCACGGGGCTGAGTCAACCGTATGCAGGTTCAATCACGGCCACTTGGCGGTCTGGCTGGAGTTTATCAGCGGTGATGCCGGTTGTCACCCTGAATTCATGGGCTTGCGTTGATTCGATCGTGACGATGGCTGCGGATGTTTCGGCACAGGAATCAGCTTTCCTGCGCGAGAAAAAAGGTCCGTCCATGGTCCTTCAGAAATGCCAGCAAGTTCCACAACACTTCGGTATTCAATCAAATGGAACGGCAACTACAGCAGATCACTTCTGGCAAAGATAACGTCAGCCTGATAAAGCTGGAAACTTGGCTTGGCTGTATACCCATTAATAATCCAAATCGGCACGAATGATCTCGATCGAAGGTAGGCGATCAGATCTTCAATGAGAGATTCTCCCATGTATTGGGGAACAAGCGAAGCTTCAAGCTGAATCAGCTTGATCTCGCTGAGCCGAGTTCCAGCTCCCTCTAACACCTGCATCTCAAAGCCCTGAGTGTCAATTTTTAGACAAACGTTGTCGGAAGATTTACACAACTCGCTGTAGATGCTGTCCAGTCGAACGATGGTCACGGTCTCTTGTCCAACCGTCGTCAGATCAATCGCGTGTTCAATGGCTGAGAGTTTTCTGAATGAACTGGCGGCCGAATGCGTGGACACGTTTATTGTGTCGGTGGCGGGGGCGGAGCCAAGGGCATAGTTATGCACCTTCCACTTTCCCGCACCATGCTGATTCGCCTTCAATCGCAGTTTCTCACTCGCGCTCCCAAGCGGCTCGAATGATTCGATTCTTCCTTTATAGCCGAGGGACCGTATGTGCATTGCATACTGCCCAACGTTAGCACCCACGTCCAATACACAGTCGATTTTAAAAGTGTCAAGATAATGTTTTAGAGGATATCGAATGAAGTCCCTGCCCTGCCGCTGCAGCGCATCCCGAATCATGCTGAAGAGGAACACCTAACACCACTACTTTCGATCTGGACGTAAACGCAAAGAAGTTGATTCTTCTGCCGCTGATTTTTGGCCACAAACTATTCAAATTGAGCATACTCTGTGGGCGTTGTCGGTGCTAAAAATTTCAATCGTCGTCATTCCTGCCGAGACACGATGCAGATTGAGGTACTGGATTCACCTTTGCGGGAAAGTTCCAGCTCCAAAACCAAACATTGACAGAACGCTATCGTCATTTTCCCATTACGCAGACAGAAATTCCTCAATCAGACAAGAATCCCGCGTGGAAAAAGTGCCCTTATTGCGACAAACACTCGGCCTGATCTTGAAAGGTATGCTGCTTATTGTCAAACGATTGACCGTGACAGATTATCACGGTGCGACGGTGGGAATTGTTGGTGACAGGGAATTGTGAAACGGTGATGGTTGACCTGAGCTGCAAGGTGGCGAGCCGTGCCTGTCGATTGGTCGAGAAGGCTCATTGGAAGTGCCTGTCATTTTGTTTGGCGTTTGTTCTTCAAGGGCTTGCAAAGTTTCAAACGCAAAGCCGAACGACTGCTCGGCCCGGTTGCTTAAGACCACAAGATCAGCCCCGCGCCAACACGCTTCCTGGAGCTGCGTATCGCACGACTCTGGAGAGCGTGCAGGACTCCTTTAGGCTGCCTCTTGCCGGGCTTTCTTGCAGACTTATGATGTGCCTTGCTTCCGAATGCCAATCGCAATCCAGCCAACCCCGTCACGCTGCTTTTGGTTTCGAAAGAGTTTTCTTCGACGTGGGGAAGCTGCGCTGAAATGAATCATCGCTGAACAAAAATCTCTGATCAGTTTCCTGGTCTGTGGGTTGAACGACACCGTAGGACATTTTCATTATGATTCCGGCCGCGAGATTTTCACGCAGATTTTCGTCGGAGTCAGAATTCGATGTGCCAGTTCAGAATGATTCTAAAGCCTGGGCTCACGAAGATGTTGGTCGTGATTCCGAGACTGCTGTCTTTTGCGGTGATCCTCGGGGCCGTTGAGCAAATCGCAGCCGATGATCCTGACTTCTATCGCGACGTACGTCCGATTCTGGCAAAAGCTTGTTTTCATTGTCACGGTCCCGATGAAGAAACTCGGGAGGCCGGCTTACGACTGGACAGGCCCGAGGGCTTATTTGGGACAATTGAAGATCGACGAGTGGTGACGGAGGGCGATCCGGATCACAGTGAGTTGATCCGACGAATTCTGTCTGATCAGGCCGATGTTGAGATGCCTCCTGCCGACTCGGGAAAATCTCTGACTCCCGTGCAAAAGGATGTGCTCGTTAAATGGGTGTCTGCAGGTGCGCCCTGGAAAGAACATTGGGCGTTTATTCCGCCTCAACTTCCTGAGGTTCCTGCTGTCGTTTCGGAAGCAGTGAAAGATAACGCCGCGGACAGTGAGATCGATTGCTTCATAGTCGAAAAACTTTCTGCTGCCGGTCTGACTCCGTCGTTGGCTGCCGATAATGCAACTCAGGTTCGCCGTGTATTTCTCGATCTCATCGGACTACCTCCGACCGTCGAAGAAGCGGATCATTGGTTGGCACGATTGCAGGAAGAGCAATCCGCAGAGAAGCCAACAGCCCCGAACAATGCTGTATGGAGTGAACTTGTCGATCATCTGCTTTTGCGTCCTGAGTACGGGGAACGCTGGGCTCGAGTCTGGCTGGATATGGCTCGGTATGCTGATACGAATGGTTACGAGAAGGACCGAGCGCGATCAATCTGGCCTTATCGTGACTGGGTGATCAGCGCATTGAATGCTGATATGCCGTTTGATCAGTTTTCTATCGAACAGCTGGCCGGAGACCTGTTGCCCAACGCATCGATTTCGCAGCGAATCGCCACAGGGTTTCATCGCAACACGATGTTAAACGAAGAGGGGGGCATTGATCCTCTGGAGTTTCGTTTTCATGCAATGACCGATCGTGTGGCCACCACGGGGACAACATGGCTTGGGCTGACAGTCGGTTGTGCTCAATGCCACACTCACAAGTACGATCCGCTGACGCATCGTGAGTACTACCAGATGATGGCGTTTTTGAACAACGCTGATGAGCCGTCGTTGTCTCTGCCGGATGACACACAGTTGCGGCAGGAGGCTGCGAATCGACAGCAAGCAGAACAGTTGCTTCAGGAATTACCGAAGCATTGGCCGCTTGAACAACTGGAGGTGCTTCCTTCGCGAATCACAAACGCTGCTGGCGAGGGAGATGAGAAACTTACAATCGACGGTCCCGATATGGTGGTGGTTTCGGGGAATGTGCCCGCTCGAACGACCTATGTGATCGATCTGGAAGTTACGGATATCGCCGCAGCAACATCGCTGAGTTTGAGTGCCTTTAAGAAAGATCCGCATGCCGGACCTGGGCGAGCAGATAACGGCAACTTCGTGTTGAGTGAAGTGCAGTTAAGTCTGTTTCAAAAAGCGGCGGCTCCGGGCGTCACCGCGACCGAGGCCGAAGTCCAGTTGCCATTTAAAGCGGTGACGGCGACGGTTGAGCAGGCCAACTATTCTGCGGCCTTTTGTATCGACGGGAAACTGGAGACAGGATGGGCGATCGACAATGGACAGGGCATCCCGGCTTCGGCCGAGGCGACATTGTCACTGGACCCAGATCGTCTTCGGGAAGCGTTGATGAAGCTTGGTTCGACAAAGGGGCCAGTTGGGTTACGCTTGCGACTGATTCAGAATCATGGGGCTCGCCATGTTCTTGGCGCATTTCGGCTGGCCGTCGGAAAATCGCTGTCACCGGCCGAACAAGATCTCCGGCGGAGCGAACTGGTTATGAAGAAGTTTGAGGAATGGAGCAATGCGAGCAGGCCGAAGGTTGTTGCCTGGACGCCTCTGAAACCGCTTGCTGCGACTTCAAATCTGCCTCATCTGACGATTTTGGATGACGCATCGATTCTGGCAACGGGAGATACGACGAAACAGGATCGCTTTGAGATTATTTTGGAGGCGTCAACGGAACCGATCACCGCCCTGCGACTGGAAGCGCTGCCGGATGAGCGTTTGCCGGGAGGTGGGCCGGGGACGACTTACTATGAAGGATCGCTCGGCGATTTTTATCTCAACGAGCTTTCTGTTTTTGCGGGCGATGTCCCGGCGAAAGTGACTTCGGCGACAGAGAGCTACACTCGAAACAAGTTCGGGAACATGCCCACGTCGGCCGCATTGACTCTGGATGGAGATGTCCAGACGGGCTGGTCGATTGCAGGTGAAGAAGGACAGCGGCATTCAGCAGTCTATGTTTTCGAAAAGCCGATTCCGCCGTTTACGGCCGTGAAGGTTCAGATGATCTTCGGAAGGCACTTCGCAAGTTCGCTGGGACGCTTTCGATTCTCTGCAGCGAATAGTGATCGTTCTCCGGTGGCTCATCGACTATCGGAGTCTGGGGAACTGTTACTGTTGAAGCAGCCGGATCAGTTAACGTCGGTCGATAAGACTCAACTGATGAACGCGTTCTTGCTGAATGCACCCGAAGTTGCGAAGCAATCGGAACAGATCAGACGGCTGTTGTCTCCCGTTGAGTCTGCGACGACACTTGTGATGCGGGAACGGCCTGCTGAAAATCCGCGTCCAACTTATCGGCATCATCGCGGTGAGTATCTGCAGGCCAAAGAGCAACTGGATTCGGGGACCCCTGAGTTTCTGCATCAGTGGCCAGACGAGTTTCCTCGTTCGAGACTGGGATTCGCACAATGGCTCGTGCATCGAAAAAATCCTTTGACCGCGCGAGTGATTGTGAATCGTCAGTGGGCGGCGTTCTTTGGGCATGGTATTGTGGCGACAGTTGATGATTTTGGAATTCAGGGAACAGAACCCAGTCATCCGGAGTTACTGGATTGGCTGGCAGTGACGTTTATGGATGCGGATCACTGGTCTCTGAAGTCACTGCATCGTCGGATTGTTCTGAGCAGCGTTTATCGACAGGCGGCTAGCCAGCGAGATGAATCGCTCGCAAAAGATCCCGAGAACCGATTGCTGTCTTATGCGCCTCGATTTCGGCTGGATGCGGAGATCGTCAGAGACTCGATTGTTCAGGCGGCCGGAGTGTTATCAAAGAAACAAGGCGGCCCGCCCGTTCGGCCTATTCAGCCGCCGGGGATCACGGAAGTCGCGTTTGGCAGCCCGGGCTGGGATGTCAGCAACGGGGAGGATCGTTATCGTCGCAGCATTTATACATTCATCAAACGCACCGCGCCATTTGCGATGGTGACGACGTTTGATGGGCCTACCGGAGAAGCCTGCATTGCTCGGCGGAATCGTTCGAATACTCCTTTGCAGGCGCTGACGCTGTTGAACGATCCGATGTTTGTCGATTTGGCGCGAGCCTCTGGTGAGCATCTGTTGCAGGGGCATGATTCTGAAGACGGCCAGAGGATCGTCAAACTGTTTCGACGGCTTCTGACCCGTAGTCCCGATGAGGCCGAATTAGCGGCGTTGCAGGATTTTATCGTGATGCATCGCACAATGTTTCAGGAGCATCCTGAACAGGCGGCAGAGCTGACGGGTAAGAATGCCGCGAATGTTGATGCAAACGCGGTCGCAGAGTTGGCGACATGGACTGCTCTTTCACGAGCATTGTTTGCATTGGATGAAGTAGTGATGCGGCCTTAGCTGGACAGCGCCATGTTTGCCCCCTCATCCGGCCTGGCGGCCACCTTCTCCCCCGAGGGGGAGAAGGGCAAAATTCACGCGTTTATGCTTACAATATATGTGCGGTCCTCCTGGAACACTAAACATGGGGGTGTCCAGTCAGGAACAGCCCCGTGACATGGTTCGGTTCTTGTCGGGTAAAGATTAACACCATTCACGCTTTTTGTGACTCTCTCAGGACCGTCAGACATGAATATGTTTTCGCCGATTGCAAGAAGATTCTGTTTGTCTGAACTGACGTCCGGGCTTGGGGCGTTCGCGTTGGGAGGACTTCTTTGTGATAACGCGAAAGCGGATGTCATATCGACTGATCCGCTCGCCGTTCGACCTCCTCATTTTCCGGGGAAGGCGAAGGCTGTCATTCATTTGTTCATGGCGGGCGCTCCAAGCCAACTGGAAATGTTTGACAACAAACCGATGTTGACGGAACTCTCCGGGAAGCCTTTACCGCCGTCCGTGATTGGCGGTCAGAGATATGCGTTTATTCAGCCCGACGCCGCGGTCATGGGGCCTCAGTTTGAGTTTTCTCGGCATGGGCAATCCGGAGCCGAATTGTCCTCCGCCCTGCCCCATCTGGCATCAATCTCCGATGAGATCTGTCTGATCAAATCGATGCATACGGATCAATTCAATCATGCTCCAGCGCAGTTGCTGATGAATACCGGGTTTTCTCAGCCGGGGCGACCGAGCATTGGTTCGTGGCTGTTATATGGGCTGGGCTCTGAGACGAAGGAACTGCCTTCGTTTGTCGTCATGAGCACTGGTGATGGAATCAGCGGAGGTGCATCGCTGTGGTCCAGTGGATTTCTGCCGACCGTTTACACCGGCGTGCAGTTTCGCAGTCAGGGGCCGCCGATTCTTAATGTGACAACGCCTGCTGGTGTCAGCAACGAACTTCAGTCAGAAACCTTTTCACTGATTAATCGGCTCAATAAACATCGGCTGGAAGCGGTACACGATCCCGAAATTACCACTCGTATTGCATCGTTTGAAATGGCGGCTCGGCTACAGACGTCGGCTCCAGCGCTGATGGATCTGGGAAGTGAAACAGCTGAGACTCTGGAAATGTATGGTTGCGACCCTGACAAGCCATCGTTTGCTCGGGCTTGTTTGCTGGCACGTCGCATGGTCGAACGCGGCGTTCGCTATGTCAGCATTTTTCACAGCGGCTGGGATGCTCACGGTAATGTCAAAGGCAACGTCGCCAATAATTGCAAGGTGACAGACCAAGCCAGCGCGGCTCTTGTGAAAGATCTGAAGCAGCGGAGTTTGCTGGACGAAACGTTGGTGCTCTGGGGTGGCGAATTCGGGAGAACTCCGATGGTCGAATCCAACGCCGCACTGGGGCGTGCTCAGGGCCGCGATCATCATCCTCAGGCCTTCACCGTCTGGATGGCCGGTGGTGGCATCCGCCCTGGAATGACTTTAGGTGCCACAGACGATTTTGGATTTCATGTCACAGAGAATCCGGTTCATATTTATGATCTGCAGGCCACGCTGATGCATTGCCTCGGCCTCGATCATAAACGCCTCACCTTCCATCATGCCGGTCGAGATTTTCGACTGACGGACGTGCACGGTGAGTCGGTAAGTGCGATTATTTCCTGAGCATCAGGTTTTTTTCTGACAGCAGTACGGGTTTGTTTTGTGGCGAAAGCGGTTCTGGCATCCCTCGGCCTGTCGCAGAAAACGACCACTGAAAAATGCACTGACGCCTGTGGCTTGCCGTTGAACGAATTCGCAAAACTCAGATCGCAGGCGGCATTTGTGATTTCATCACTTCGAATCATGGCCCCACAGTGCGTCGGCGATCCAGTCGAGATCTTCTGTCTGAACCTGAGCGGCCTCTTTGCCTCGCCCTGCCCCTGCGGAGTTGAGTGCGTTGAGCACCAGAAGTCGCAGGACACTGGCCAGCGGACTGCGCGGCCCCTGCTTGAGTGCTCGTTGAACAAGGCGGTGATCTCGATTCAGGATGACTTCATTCTGCCCGGTCGGCGCCTGGCGAAAATGGGCGTCAATCATGCGCTGAAAGCCCTTGGGGATATCGCCATCTTTGCGCAGTTCTTCAAAAGTTCTGGCCAGTTCGTAGCGTTCGTTCAAAAAGGCGACGACTGGCAGCGAAGGCTGGAATGAAGCGATCATGACTCGAGCCTGCGTCGATCTCAGGAAATCACTCCAATCGGCCGATGACTCCTCGAGTTCCGCCATCCCCATGACAGAACTCGCGAAATTCGCGGAAGATGGAGTTGCCGGGCGAAGTTCAATGTGGTCTGAATTATGATCCGAGACCATGGACGCCAGCAGGTTCTCTTCGAAACTGCGAAATACATGCACGCACGGTGTTCGATTCGACGCGAAGACGTCGTCGAGGTATCGTTCCTGGCGACGGTCGGCGTTGTACCAGATGACAAAATCAGCGTCGGCCTCATGCAGTGCGTCGGCCGCGCTGAGATTCAGAATTTCATTGAACAGCAATGGACCTCGTGAAGTTTTGAAGCGATAGACTTTCGACAGTAATGCACGCAAGCGAGCTTCTGCCAATGCCGCTCCGGCAAGAATGTAGCGATGCCAGTTAACGATCGCTTCCAGCCGCCCCGGCTCATCCTCTGCCATTTTCTCCAGATGTGCATAAAGGAAATCGTCCAGGGAAGTTCGGACCAACTGAAATCGATCGTCGCGAACCAGATCTTCACGGCTGGCAGTGGGAGAGCAGTCTTCGAGTTCAAGGACACCGCGGAGAAAACTGGCCCACGGAGGCAGGAGGTCACGAACTCGTCGTGAGATAACCATTCGGCGAACCGTGACCGCCACCGTCGCTTCGTCGGCAAATCCCGGTGTTCGCTGCGGCGAAATATACAGAGCCCCAGCGATGAAAACTGGTTTCTCAACATGGATCGGAATCACGTCCAGCGGTGACTCGTTGAAGTAATTTGCCAGCTCCAGTTCGATCGCTTCGTGATCCGGAGTCGGTTCAAACCACGCCACATTAATCACGTTGACTCGCGCCGCTCCGCCGTTCAGATGAATAGGGATATTCAGGAAGTCGGCGTATTGCCGAATCGCGGCTTCCAGCGGCTCGGGGTTCTCCGCCATCGAGCGAAACAGTGGCTTGAGCTGAAGGCAAACAGAAGTTCCCACTGCCGTTCGGTCACAGGAAGAAAGTTGAATGCTGGTTCCGGGGCCGGCTTCCCAGCGAACGCCCTCTTCACAGTCTTCACGACGACTTTCCACAATCAGTCGATCGGCCAGCATAAAAGCGCTGAAGAGTCCGATTCCGAACTGGCCAATCAGGTGATCGCCATCTCCTGTGACCTGTTCACGCTGCTCGTCAGATCCGCGTCCTTTCAGAAGCCCGGTAATGCCGATGCCCAGTGTTCCGAGGAACTGTTCAGCATCCAGAGCGCTGAGTCCAATGCCATCGTCCGTAAAAGTCAGAGTTCCAGCGGCGGCATCCTGATGAATATCGATACGTCCGCGAAAGCTCAGGTCGCGACTTCGCCGTCGCATAATCGCATCGTGAGCGTTCTGGATAAGTTCCCGGATTGGTGTATCAAGCCGGCTATAGAGCGAAGATCCCATGATCTCGATCACGCCGGCAATATCCACTCGAAACGGAATCTCGCGAGTCCACACGCTGTTTACCTCAGTACTGTTGGGGGCCCGCTGTTGATTCGGGCCATTTAAGAAGTCTCGAACTACCGACGATTGATTCGCGGGGAGCGAGTTGTAACCGCCCGTGGAGGAAGTCGCAAACTGGAGGTCGATTTGCTTTTGCGGCCGAGATGAGCGGATTGAATCACTTGATTCCGGCAGTTTCTGTCGTATTCGTGAGCGTTCCTGGCCGCCCGTTTTATCTGATCGGAACGACAGGAGGTAAAGCAAAAAAACGAGTACGTGCACATCACCTGCACATTTGAATGCACACTCGACAATGGACGAATTCAGGTTCGGCGAGTTGTGGTTCGATTACGTTTCCTTTGTTGAATGCACTTTGACACGTGTTGTCAAACCGATTTTGAATGGGAGTTCAGGGATGATTAAGCGAAGCCTGTGTTTGTTGGTGACGCTGATGCTGGCGGATCAATCAGCAAAAGCAGGAATGAACCTTTTCGGAAGTATTCCCTGTGCGTCCGAAGACTGTTGTTCAGATGGCTGTGCGACTGAAGCGGTCTGCGATGCGACTGATGGCTGCAGCGATGACGGCTGCGGTGAGTCGTGTTCGGCACTATTTGGCAACTGCGGGAACAGCAGTCTTTTGGACCTGACAAGCCTTTTGCACAAGAGCGATCATAGCTTCGACGACTTCATCAGTCCGATGACGAACCCACTGTTCTTCGAAGACCCTCGAACTCTGACCGAAGCAAGGTTGATTTTCGCCAACCACAGACTGCCCGGGACGTTGGGCGGCGGATCGGCTCAACTATATGCCATGCAGCTCAGAGCAGCGATCAATGAAGATGTTTCGATCATTGCCACCAAAGATGGCTTTATCGTTTCCGACACTC
>CAIXQV010000576.1 GCA_903921605.1 uncultured Planctomycetaceae bacterium
CCTCCCCGGCGTGAAATACTTTTCCATCGATGCTCCACGAGGCATCACCGCAGTAGAACCTCATGCTACTGAATGGTTCAAGATCCAGATCCTCACAGATCGGCGGCGTAATCCAGCCATTGCGAGTCACATAACGCTTGCCAGCTTCGAGTTTCAGTCCCATCATCAATCTCCTTCAGGTGTGAAAAACAATTAACGCACGCACATCATCGTCATTCCCAACACAATGTCAAGAACAACAGTAGTAAAATTATTCTGGAAAAGTTGTTTTTGGTTAGTCGGCGGATCTGTCGCGGCTTTTTGCCCGTTTTTGCCATGCGTACAGCAGGTACACATTCCAGTCCATGGCCGCGCGAGTCGCTGCCAGTTTATTTTCGAACTCGTCCTTGAGATCCGGCAGAACTCTCCCGGCTTCCGGCGAGACCGAGTAAAGCCTCGGCCCCAGGACGAATCCGCGTTCGGTTCGGAGCCGGAAGACGCCGGCTTCTTCGGTGACAACTATTCTGGTCGACATGGTTCTTTTCTCCCTGATTTCCCGTTCATAATGGACCAGTGTTTCCGCATCTTCAGGCATCCACAGCTTTTCGTGCGACCGATCTGCAGCATCTGAACTGTCACGGATTTTTCTTCGGAGCCACAACTGCACTGCACCCGCACGAGATAGTGCGATCCTTTCAGCGAGTATCGCACCCTGTACGGCATCGAGACCACCGTCAGCAGGCCGAAGACTTGGCCGACCGCAATCTCATTCGACTTGTTCGACGATCGACTCCCGGAGTCTCGTGGCATTCTCTGATCCTCCGTCCTGATCTCTGTAGAGGTAAAACGTGCCGGCCCGTCGAGCAAGTTTGCCGAGGCGGATGTAAAAGTAATCGTCGGGTTCGCCGTAAAAGCCCATGTGGCTCTGGGCAAATTCCCGAATCCACTGAGCATGCAGTTCTGTCGCGAACTGTTCAGCGGTTTGTACTGGCTGCGCATCCATCGCAAGGGACTCCGTTAGTTGTTCCCTGCGTTCAGATTACGCTTCATGATCGGATCGATTCTTTTCAGGTGCTTCTTCATGTCATCGAAAGCCTCCGTGAGAATCTCATAGACCTTGTTCTTATCATCATCCATCATCGACCTTGATGCCTCCAGTTCGATGAGTGTGATCGTTGCTGTAATAAGCTCAAACGCATCCGAAAAGTTGCATTTAATAAATGGTTTAGTCATCCCCTGATCCCTCCCACAACAACATCCTTCACGATGCTGTAAAAATCTTCCCGGCAATACGCGACCAGTCCGGTCTCGCGTGCCATGTCCCTGCAAGGAACGCCCTCGCAGTATTTAGTCCAGATCAAATGAATCTCTTCGGGATCCGTAATCGTTGCGGAAGTGACCGCAGGCAGCACGAACGTGTCGTCGGCCTTCCATGCGGCCACAGAACCACTGCGAGTCAGGATCAGCCGGTTCTCGTACCAGATCTTCGACAACAACTTCCAGATCATCCACGTCTGCCCTTCAACAGCGACTGCTGAGTACGGCAGCGAGTGCTTCTTTGAGACGAACGTCGTCGAG
>CAIXQV010000577.1 GCA_903921605.1 uncultured Planctomycetaceae bacterium
GCGCGAGGGTCGCGGTGCATCACAACGAACTGAACTTCCGCCGGATGTGACGAATAGAAATCACGAAGTTCCTGAATCAGAAAGATGTCTTTGGGCCGTTTCGTCATGACGCTGGCGTGTGTGCGTCGGCCGTACTTTGCGAATTCAAGAGCCCTTCGTTCACGACCAAATGTTTTGATCCCGGCAACACAGGATTCAATCATCAGTTGAAACAGAGTTGTCCCGCTGCGAGGAAACCCACAGATCACGATATGCTGACATAGAGGTACGGCGGGCAGCCTGCCAGCATCCTGCAGCTTTACCAGGGGTCGGATCCATGGTTGAATCAGTGTCTTGGGAAACTGAAACGTCGGTGTGTACCGACTGATCGATTCCGGAGGAAGCTCTGGACGAACCATCGATCGTCCCTTCATCGCAACGGAATCCGAACCTCAGAAATCAGACTCCCAAGGCCACGGAGATTTGCATTAGCGACCTCGCCGGATGAAGGCACTGACAGCAGGTCCGCGATTCGAAATCCTGACGTGACCGGACTGTTTGGTGAAAGACATCGCTCAACGACAATGCGTGAGCATCGATCAGCTTCTGAAAATGACTTTGCAGACGCCGATAAAGGACGCCCATGTAACCAGTCACTGCTGGCTGTCACCATTGATGAACGGATCAAACGCTGGATATTAGAAGAGATTCGTCCCGGTGAGGTCGGTTCCAGTTCGAGCAATCCAACCTGGGCTCCTGCGGTCAGAGCTTCGTAGATCATGGACATGCTGTCACAGGTCACCCAAACGGTCCCGGTACGCTCAAGCTGATCGGGAAGCCATTCAGCGGACGTATTCTCGGGAGTCATCAGCCGAACATCAGGGCACATTGCCTGCATGTGCTTCAGAAAGCTCACCGGGGTACGTTCAGAGGCAGCAATCGTCCACTGAAGCCGAGTGCTCGCGATAAGGTTTTGAATCTGCTGAGCAATACTCTCATCGGACCAGCGAAAATGCTTTGAAAGACCGCCTATCAGGATAAGACCGTGGTCTGCAATCTGCTTATCTGACGGGCGAATTCGATTGAGCGCACCTTCTGTGCGAACGACATTGCCTGACTGAAAACGAAGCGTATCGTGTTCAGGAATCAGGCAGAGATCAAACAAGGCGACCGGAAGACTGGGCTTCATGATGACAACCGTGCGGCCCCCGTATCTTCGACTGCAGGCCAGCAACGGCAGATGCGTCGAGTGTCCCGCACCAATCAACAAATCTGGCGCGGGAAATGAGGCCACATGCAGCAGGCGACTCGGAAGGAAACTCCGGAGACCCTTCATGTCATCGTGGACAAAAACGTCGAAAACTTCGACGCTGCGGATCCGCTCGAGAGCTTCTGACAAGCCCCTGACCTGGTTCTCGTGCCCAGGTCGGCCGTCAAGAAATCTCCAGATCACAGTCGTGCGTTCGCGAGTCATGACGACGTCCTGCTTCAGGCGGCTCGACGGAGAGTAGTTTCCATCTGGAGCAATCGGGAATAGTCGGGAGTTGTTTTCAGAAGATCTTCGTGACGGCCAATCGCCGAGATTCGACCTCGATCCAGTACAACGACACGATCAATAAGATCAAGAAACGTCTGATTGATCACGTGTGTGATAATGAACGTTGTTCGGCCTCGACTGAATTCTCGAAGTGCCTTGTAGATCAGGTTTTCACTCTCCGCATCAATAGCAGATGTGGCTTCATCGAGAATGAGTATTGATGGATTGCGAAGGATGGCTCGCGCCAGAGAAATTCTCTGTTTCTGACCACCAGACAATCGCTGGCCTTTTGCGCCAACTCGTGTATTCATGCCTTCGGGCAGAGTCAAAATGAACTCTGCGGCGTGAGACATACGGATTGCCTCTTCGACCATCTGCGCATCTGCATCCAGGTTTCCGTAGAGGATATTGTTGTAGACCGTGTCATCAAACAGCATCGTATCCTGCGTGACAATCCCGATCTGGTTTCGCAGATCCATGGAGGTAACACAGGCGATATCGACACCATCGACCTTGACGGCGCCATCGGTGGGATCCATCAGCCGTGGAATTAAGCTTGTCAGCGTCGACTTGCCGGACCCGTTTCCTCCCACGATCGCGACGACTTCTCCAAAATTCACTTTCAGGCTGATGTCGTGCAACGACAGCGGATGAGAATTCGCGCTTCCAGTAGACTGGTACCGGAAAGACACATTTTCGAACTCAATGGACTCGCAATGACGTGGAAGTACAACTGGCGCCTCAGGTTCCGGGACCATAGTCTTCAAGTCGATGACTTCGAACACTCGATCAGCGGCCGACATTGATCGTCGCATGATCGGCAGAATCCCGGACAGCTTTCTCACAGGGTCCAGTACGCCAGCAAGCAATGCATATAAAGTCGCCAACTCGGCCATTTCCAGAGGTCGAGCCGCCAGTTTAATGCCAGCAATTTGATCCGTCCTGTTCAGAACCATGTAGGCTCCGGGAATAAGGATCGAAATGAATGCGATGATTCCCAGCAGTTCAGTCACCGGACGAACCAGCGCAGTGACACGGACCAGTTTCTGAGATCGGTTGTAGTATTCCGAGTTGGCATCCACCAATTGCTGCTGGTGACGATCCTGACGGCCAAACGCCACAACAATTCTTACGGCATCCAGCGTCTCTGAAATGCAATGATAAATGCTGGACATCGTTTCGAGCGTCTGTCGCGAAGACTTTCGCAGGGCTTTGCCGGATCGGCTGAAAAGCAGTCCAATCAAAGGCAGCACAAGAATACCAACAGCCGTCAGTCTCCAGTTAATATAGAGGGCCACAATGATGCACAGGACGGCCTTCAGTGGTTCACGAACCAGATCAGCCCCAAAGAGACGAAGGCCCAGCCCCATTTCGCCGACGTCATTCGTCAGTCGCGACGTAAGGTTTGATGTACCAATTCCAGCCAGTGACTGACAATCCAGCTTCAGTGCGTTCCGAAAGACATCCGCACGAATATCGTTGGAAGCCGCGTTGACCAGGCTTCCCACCAGGATTTCCTGGAAGTAAATGAAGATGCCTTTTACAACCGTGGCAGAAACCACGAGCCCCAGAATCAAAAGGATCGTCTTGAACTTATCCTCAGGAACGTAAGGCAGGATCACATCTTTTGTGACCTGACGAGTCAGGAGTACCTGGGATGCGTCATTGATCTTTCTCTGCACGCGAGCATGCTCGGCGACGTCAGAATCCTTCACAGCATCCAGATTCTGCTGATAACCCTGAATCTCAGTCTTCAGTTCGGAGATCTCCCGATCCACATTGGCATGCAGGCTGTCGCCTTCGAAAAGCACGCGGACAATTGGAAACGTGATGGAGAGATTCAGTGACCAGAACGCCGAAACCAGCAACGCACATACGACGGAAAGAACAATTTTCTTTCGGTAGGGCCACGCATAGGTTCCGAGACGAATGAGCTGCTGCATATGAAATACTTCTTATCGACGTTGACGGCTACCCTTGTCTGTACACACTTCAACCGGCATCTGCACTAAGCAGCACGTCTCACGGCCTTCACGTGCCACCCAAAGGTTGCCAATTCGCTGGACTTCCGCTGGTTTCTGGGACCATCCATCGCGGCCAGCAAACGGATACTCATGCGAGCCGCCCAGAGGCACACAAAACTGAGTGGATCAAGCGGAATCCCACTGTATCTGCGACGAACCGATCCGATGCGGCCCATTTCCTGATCCATCAGATCAAAGTAGCCGCCGTTGGCTTCCATCGTGACGATTTCGAAGCCCTCGGACTCAATGTGCTTGTTGTAAAAGTACTCGGAGAAGCCGGTTGCGTAATGATAAGGAGCAAAATGCGTCCAACTGCAGAACGGTGCCGTGATGATCAACGTGCCACCAGGCTTTACCATCCGAGTGAGTTTCTGAATTGCGCGGACGGGGTCAACCACATGCTCAAGGACCTCCGTACACATTACGCAGTCGAACAGCTCGTCTTCAGGGATGTCGTACAGATCACACACGAAATCCAGTTGATGAAAGTCGAACGCTCCGGTATGCAATCCGTGTTTGTTGCCCGCGCCATCATATTGCGCGATATCCTGTGCCTTATAGATCAGGTGGCTGCAGTCCTTCTTATTCGGGCACTCTCCAGCCCCGACATCGAGAATTGTGCTGCCATCAGGAATGGCGGCGAGGGTCTGCCTGAGCCATGAGTTTCTGGCATCCAGATTCTTAATGCGTCCGAACATAATGATTGCTTTCCGATGAATTCCGTTTCAGCAGAGCTTCTGAGCGATGAAGTGCAGTCGTCGAAGCCTGTTCCAATCGGCGACGACCGTCAATGTCAGGGACGCGGAGGTTTATCCTGCAGGA
>CAIXQV010000578.1 GCA_903921605.1 uncultured Planctomycetaceae bacterium
AGCGATTACCTGAGTCAGGTCGAAGACTGTCTTCGGGTCTGTGTCCAAATAGCAATTCGCCTGATGCAGGAGAATGCTCAGCGCCGCGACGATACCGGCGGCGGTTGTTTTCCAACTTGCGTTCATGTCGATCTCCAAGGTAAGGTTGCCACTGCCCGAGGGCGTCTCCATCGAAGTGCGAAGGAATCACACGATGGCTCGGGCAGTGGACTTAATCGGGACTGAGACTGGTGATTACACACACAGCCCCAAACGCTGAGAGCCAATCAAATACCCCGCCTCCGGAGGCTATCGTCAAAGCAATGGACACCCACATGCTTATACAAATAGGGCAACTTACTCCGACTGAGATCCAGTGTTCCGGACCCAACCGCTTTTTCAGTTTTGCTCTGGATCTTTTGAATAGCCCGAACGGACCATCGGTGAGAGCAATTGCAAATGACAGACCGAATGTGGCAAGCCACAGAACGATCAACTCCTTCATGTCCATGATCATTTCCTTCGACTACGGGCAGAACCCTTAGCGTACATCATCGCTTTAGACCGCGTGGGCTCCAAAGTACACCCATTCGCAGTCGCCGTCAGCACTTGGGTTTGGCAATAGCGCGCCACTATGTTTTGTGCCCAACCCTTCCACGCAGCCAGTTTTATCTCAGGAGCATTAACTTCTGAAGCCGAAAGCGGGTTAAAATTCATCTGATGCCTGCAGTAAATCCACTGTGGAGTGCTGGCAATGTCGAATCCTTCATGCCGAACGATCGGCGAACTCGGGTTACCGTACTGCGTGATCTCGATGAAATCGGCTTTGTTCCGCCAGGGATGCAGGGCTCCCTCGAAGAAAATATACCCGTGCGGCATAAACATCTGGACGTTTCCGCGTTCCGGCGTAAACCCTATCCGCATTCTCTGGACGAACTCCGGCCCGAGGAAGTCGTCGTCGCCTATCGTCGCCTCGACGCGAGGAGGCAGTTCCATGCCTTCCTTCTGATGCATCGGGATCACTTTATCCGTGATGGATCGGAATGCTTTCTCCCGCCGCTTGAAGTACGGATCCATCGGAGACTGCTGTAGGAAGATGATCGCGCCGCGAGCAACCTGATTCTTTAGACTCGGGATCAGGATGTTCTCGGTCAGCGAGAACCGATACCTCGAACTGTCCGCTTCCGCATACTCAGACCGAATGTTCAGGTACACCGGAACTTGTGACATCAAACTTTTCCTTGTTGGCCGGAATCATTTCCAGCACACTCCGTTTTGAATTTCCAGCCCACGATCGCGACTGGCGGTTTCCTATTGCCATTCCATGCCCAAGCGACGAATTGGCAATCTTCGGATTCGGGACGTAATGCTGGATCAGGCTCGGCGAATAATGCCAGATCGACCGACCCATTGAAATCAGCGTTCTTCCAATCCATGTGTCGACCGCTTTCCGCTGGTATAGCTTTGTACTCGGATTGCCAGCTTGCATGTGCGAGCCCCCCCATTGACTGATTGATTCGTGATAGACCAGTTCTCGCAGCACATCAGCCGGGAAAACGAGAGCCAGCGCACCGACCAGATTGCTCCGACTGGACAACGGAACGCTTTCAACGATCCTCGTTTTGAACAGTCCGGGAGAACCCTGAAAATAATGCTTCATTGCCGGACAGTACAGCGACACGCAGCCACAGTCTTTCGACGGCCAGAGATCCCGCTGCAGCAACGCATGCACATCCCGGCAGAACAGGGCATCGTCTTCAGCGATCAGGATTGCGTCGTGATCCATCGTCAGCAGGTCTCTGGCAGTCTGCAGCCAGTTCTGGAAGTTCCCCAGAGATCCGTTCGGCGATCGCTCAAACTCACAGGGCGACAGAAACGACCGAC
>CAIXQV010000579.1 GCA_903921605.1 uncultured Planctomycetaceae bacterium
GCTCCACCGCCGCAGTCTCATGCGCCGAGCACGCTCCACGAAGAAACGACCTCGACTTCTCGAAGAACTAGAATCCCGCTACAAAGACTCGTCTTAGCCCGCCAGCGGGCCGTTGAAAAAAAAACGCCGCCGAAGTTTCCCGCGGTGGCGTTTTGTCTTGAATCGATTGATTCGAAAATGATCAGTCCCAGTTCAGAGAGCCAGCACTCTGGTACTCGGTGACGCGTGTTTCGAAGAAGTTCTTTTCCTTCGACAGGTCAATTGTTTCGCTCATCCAAGGGAAAGGATTTGGTGAGCCATACTGAGTTGGCAGACCAATGCGTTCCAGACGGCGGTCAGCAATGTGCTGAACGTAGTCACGGAATGATTCGGCATTCAGGCCCAGCACTCCGCGTGGCAGACAGCCTTCGGCGTATTCGATTTCCAGTTCCACTGCGGCGCGAATCCGCTGAATCATTTCGTCCTGGAACTGTGCCGTCCAGATGTCCGGATTCTCGGCTTTGATCCCGTTAATCAGGTCAACGCCGAAGTTCATGTGGACGGTTTCGTCACGCAGGATGTACTGGAACTGCTCGCCGATACCCTTCATCAGGTTGCGGCGATGGAATGACAGCACCATGACGAATCCGCTGTAGAAGAAGATCCCTTCCATGATCACGTAGTAGCCGATCAGATTCTTCAGGAACATCTGGCGACCTTCCGGATTATCCGTGGTGAATCCATCGTTCAACACTTCAGCCGTCAGTTCCATTTCAAAAGCGTCTTTCTTCGCAATGGCCGGGATTTCCCGGTACATATTGAAGATTTCGCCTTCGTTCAGCCCAAGGCTTTCCACAACATACAGGAACGTATGGGAATGAACCGCTTCTTCGAAGGCCTGACGAAGCAGATACTGGCGGCATTCCGCGTTGGTGACGTGCTTGAAGATCGCCAGAACCAGGTTGTTGCCAACCAGAGATTCGGCTGTGGAGAAGAAGCCCAGGTTTCGTTTGATAACAAGTCGCTCGTCGTCAGTCAGACGATCAGAACGCCAAATTTCCACGTCCTGATTCATTGGAACTTCAGTCGGCATCCAATGATTGGCGCAACCGTTGTTGTAGTGCTCCCAAGCCCAGTGATATTTAATTGGCATCAGCTGATTAACATCGACCTGAGCATTGTTGATCAGCCGCTTTTCAGTGGCTTTCACGCGGCCCGATGTTCCGGTCAGCATAGTGGTTTGATCTTCGAAAGTGAGCGTAGACATAGGCAACCTCATTCCATGAGTCGGGGAAAACAGAACAACGAATTAGTGGTTTCAGAACAATTCAGACTGGTTGTTTGAGATTTCAAATTTGAAATTTCAAATAGCCAATCCCAATGACATCAGTTCAAAAGCTGTTTCGCGGGAACTCGATGCCATGCGTTATAAAGGTAGCCCTTGGGGTTCCACGGAACAGACTCGGGCATCGTGTTTCCGAGAGAATCTGTCGCACGCACGCAGACCTCTGTTTCAGGATTCATAATCGTCAGGGTCGCAGACCAGAGTTGCCAGCAGAACTCACCGGCCTGTTCTCCAAGGGCTGCATTGATCCAGGACTTTCCGCCATCCGGTGAGACTTCAACTTTGGCAATTGAACAACCTTTGTGACCGGTTGGCAGAGCATATCCTTTTACAGTGACCTTGCCGTCTTTGCTGTCCGCAGAACACAGAGCCGCATTCACAGGGTATCTGTAAATCGGAGCAGTTTCATCAATCTCGACCGGAGTTCCCGAATACACCATTTTGTAGACATCAGCAATGAAGTGATTTGGAGAAGGCTTGTCACTTACGACAATCTTCTGCAACCACTTGACGCTGCGGGCTCCGATGTATCCAGGCACAATCGTTCGCAACGGAAAGCCATGATCCGCCAGCAAAGGCTGGCCATTCATATGAGTCGCCAGCAGAACGCCCGGCAGTTTCTCATCTTCTTCACGCATTTTGCTCATCGGTACAGAACCACCGAAGGGAAAGGTGGCTTTTCCATCGACAACCGCATCGGCTCCTTCAAACCAGACATGTTTTGCATCGGAGCTGACCCCCGCGGCCATCAACACATCAGACAGGCGAACTCCGGACCACACGGCATTGCCGATCGGGCCTTCCTGCCACTGGACGCCTTTCATTTCCTTGATCTTGATGAACTCATACCGCCGAATCCCGGCACAACTGACGGTACAGGTCACGCTGGATTTGGGAAACTTCTCCAGCAGCTCCGGAATCGAAAAGGTCATGGGCTTGTCGACCAGACCTTCAATCGACACCTTAAACTCATCGGCCACGACGGTCGGATTTGCTCCGTGGCTGCGAATGTAGAACTGCGGCGTGGGAGTAATCCAGTCTTTAACCAGTTCTTCGAGTCGCGGCTCGCCATTCCGAGGTGCTCGAGTGCGATAAATCAGGTCGGCTTTCGCAGGATCAACCGGAGCTTCATCCCATGCGGCAGTCGCCGTTCGCGATGCCACCGACCACGGCAAAAAAGAAGCCGCTGCTGTGCCAGCTAACGCTGAAACAGAACGGCTCATAAAATGTCGTCGATTGAGGTGGTTCAAAACAAGGGCTCCGTCATAAACAGTATGAACCAAGGCGAGGCAAAACGAGGCCGCAATGTTCCAACGATCATTGCGGCCTGGTGATTGGCCGTTTTCAACCGGGGATTTCAAATTTGAAATTTGAAATTCCCGCAGGGCCTACTGACACGCTTCGCAGTCAGGATCCGTAATACTGCAGGCCTTGTACTGAGAAACCTCAGTCACTGGCACAACATGTGGAGCCGGGATATCCGTGCGGCCCTGTTCTGGCGACCGATCCTCATCCATACGGGCCATCTGGATGTCGCTGGAAGCACTGCGACTCTTAACCCAGCGTGGCTGCACACCAAACTTGTTGATGTCGACTGTTGATTTTTCAATCTGAGTCGCAGCCAGGGTGCGTAAATAGTAGGTCGTCTTGAGACCTTTTCGCCATGCCAGCATGTACATCTCATGCAGCTTCTTGCCGCTTGGTTCGCACATATACAGGTTCAGCGATTGGCCCATGTCGATCCATTTCTGGCGACGAGCTGCACATTCGATCAACCACTTTGGTTCTACTTCGAACGCTGTGAGGTAGCGAGCCTTGATGTCTCCGGGAATTCGACCAATGTGGGTCAGAGTCCCGTCGTAGTACTTCAAGGTTTCCAGCATATCTGCATCCCACAGACCACGCTGCTTCAGCTCTGTGACGAGCGAATTGTTCAGATGAGTAAACTCACCGGACAAATTGCTTTTCACGAACAAATGCTTGTACATCGGTTCGATCGACTGAGCGACCCCGATGATCGTGGAGATTGTCGCGGTAGGAGCAATCGCCATGCAATTACTGTTACGCATGCCATGAGTCGCTACAGCCGCTCGCACAACAGACCAATCCATCCGAGCAGATCGATCTACGTCAATCCGACAACCACGCTGCTCTTCCAGCAGGTCCATCGTGTCGATCGGCAACATTCCGCGATCCCACTTGGAACCAGCGTAAGTTCCGTAAACGCCTCGCTCAGCCGCCAGTTCTGTCGATGCTTTAATCGCAAAGTAAGAAATGGCTTCCATGCTGTAGTCGGCAAAGTCGACTGCGGCTGTGCTGGCGTAGCTGATATTCAGAGCGGCCAAAGCGTCCTGGAAACCCATCAGCCCGAGACCAACCGGGCGATGACGCTGATTGGCATTCTTGGCTTCATCCGTAGGATAGAAGTTGATGTCAATCACGTTGTCCAGCATTCGCATGGCCGTGCGAATCGTCTCTTCCAGCATTGGCAGGTCAAACTGGCCGTCCACAATGTGAGCGAGCAGATTGATCGAGCCCAGATTGCAAACCGCAGTTTCGGTTGCGGATGTGTTGAGCAGAATCTCGGTGCAGAGATTACTACTGTGAACGACACCCACATGATCCTGTGGCGAGCGGATATTCGATGGATCCTTCCACGTGATCCATGGATGACCGGTTTCGAACAAGCGAGTCAACATCTTACGCCAGAGTTCCAAAGCTGGCAGCTTCTTGGCCATCCGGATTTCGCCGGCTTCCGCCATCTTTTCGTACTCGACATAACGAGTCTCGAAAGCCTTGCCGACCAGATCATGGAGATCAGGCACTTCGTTCGGGCTGAACAGAGTCCATTCGCCCTCTTCTTCGACTCGCTTCATGAACAGGTCTGGAATCCAGTTGGCCGTGTGCATGTCGTGAGTACGACGACGATCGTCGCCCGTATTCTTACGGAGATCAAGGAATTCCTCGATGTCCATGTGCCACGTTTCAAGGTACGAACAAACAGCTCCCTTGCGTTTTCCGCCCTGATTGACCGCGACGGCCGTGTCGTTCACAACCTTCAGGAACGGAATCACACCCTGGCTACGACCGTTTGTGCCTTTGATGTGAGAATTCGTCGCACGAATACTGGTCCAGTCGTTGCCAAGACCGCCCGCCCACTTGCTGAGCTTTGCGTTATCAGAAACACACTTGAAGATGTGTTCCAGATCGTCTTTCACAGTTGACAGGTAGCATGAACTGAGCTGCGGATGATTGGTCGCGGAGTTGAATAGCGTCGGCGTTGCGGACGTAAACCGCATCGAAGACAGCATATTGTAAAACTCAATCGCACGTTCTTCCGGATTTGGCTCATTCATAGCCAGCCCCATCGCAACACGCATCCAGAAGTACTGAGGCGTCTCGATGCGTCGACCTTCAATGTGCAACAAATAGCGGTCATACACCGCCTGGAGACCCGGATACTTGAACAAACCGTCCCGATCCGGCTGCAAAGCTCCGGCAATGCGAGTCAGGTTGAGATTACGAAGATCCGGAGTCAATCGGTCTTCATTGATTCCGTCGATGACGTAATGCTCAAACTGGTTGCGATAAAGTTTCGCGTATTCGGCTGGATTATGCGGCGAGCTTCCCAGAGCTTCGTTGCTGATCACCATTCGCAGAAGGCGAGCGGCGACAGTATCGAAAGCTGGGTCGGTTTCGATGCGGCAGCGAGCCGCCAGGATCATCGCCCGGTAGATTTCGCCAACGGAAATGCCATCAAACGCGGACTTGATGACTTCCTGAGTCAACTCTTCCGCATCACATTCCGCCAGGCCGGCGCAGGCCAGTTCCATACGGCGACGGATACGATTCACATCGAAGGGAACTCGCACGCCGTCTTCGAGCTTAACAAACATGCGAGGCGGCGCGACAGCGTCGGCGCCTTCGACTGCATCAAGCTGCTGCAGAGCACGGATTTTTGCGTGTTCGGCACGATAAACAATATAGCGTCGAGCAACACGGTAATGCCCGCGTTTCATCAACTGCATTTCGACGAAGTCCTGGATCTGCTCAACCCCAACTCCGCGGTCCGTGGCCGCATCGCTGCTGGCGTCACTCACGATCTGCTCGGTGATCGAAACCACCTCTTTCTCAATGTCGCGGTCGATCGGCTGATTCTCAGCCAGATTCAATTCTGCGCGGAACGCATTGAGGATCGCCTTATTGATCAAACGAGACTCAAACGGAACCGTTCGGCCATCTCGCTTACGGATAATCCATTCTGACACTGCTCGAATCATTCGACGCTACTCCCCTTCTTTCTTCTTCCGGGTGAAAACTGCGCGTCTTGCGCAGAGACTCCGTCACGTTGGAAACAAACAAATCTCTATTTCACGTTCGATTAACACCAGACCAGAACAATCAACGAATTTCGCAGCAAAATCCAGACGCGCAGCAACGACCGCTAGTGACTTTCGGGGGCACCTCAATCAGGGCAATCAGATTGAGGGAAAACGCAAGCGACGGGAACTGCAGAAAGGGTTTGACACGACATATTCGTCATCATCGTCGACCTCCTGTCGAAGGGGGGCATCCTTACCGGACGAGCAGCAGGATATTCGGCTGCATCGAACTGTCAATCGACCAGCTTCGGGGTCACTCAAACCGTTTTCAGATAACGGTTTGCGACCACCAGGGCCACCACAGCAGCCAAGCCGACAAATCGACAACCACCGCAATATAGTGGGGCCAATGAATCTGTCAACACAAAATGTTGTATGCAATTGAGATCGGCTCCCAATGGCATTTTGACTCGACAATTTTAAAAAAATGTTAAAAACGTCGAGCGTGAACTTGGCGAATTTGTGCCGAACAGGGCCTCAAAAATCGGAGAATAATTTTGGACTCCGCGGCTCAATATTTTGCTTTTCGAGCAGAATTGTTTCCGGAAACCGTCCGTCTCAGCAACCTAACCTGCGAAAGTTCCCAGCAACCCATTTTGAAGGAGCGGTTTCTATGATCCAGTTGGCTTTTTCAAAACAGGCTTGGTGAAGGATCCCGAGTTCTCAAGAACTCGGCTACCAACAAAAACCTGTGTGGAGAAGTTGCTTCTAAGTGAGACACCCCCGTGTCCTCTGAAGGCTCCCGGGCCTCCACGAGAAAACCGGTTGCCTCACTTGGCATCCACTCACCGCACAATTTGACTCTTGAACGCTCTCGTGACAATGTCCGGATGATCATTGTGACCACCGCAAGTCCTCAGGCCGTCTATCTTGAACATGAAAGCTGGCTGCGCACCGTCGTGCGCAGTCGCTTGCATGAGCCGGATGCGGTTGAGGATGTGATGCAGAACATTGCCCTGGCGATCGTGAAGCACAGTGAGATACTGAACCAGGTCAATCGCATTCCCGCCTGGCTGTATCAGATCGCAGTTCGTCAGGTTCTGATGTACCGCAGATCATCGGGGCGGCGAAGAAAAATGTACGATCGTGTGGCAGCAGATCCAGCCGCCAGAAGTGAGCCGCCCGTGTCGCCACTTGATGGCCTTTTAGCATCGGAAACTCAGGAAAACCTACAAAAGGCACTCGGCGAACTTCCGGAGATAGAGCGACAAATTCTGATGCTGAAGTATGCGGAGGGCTGGAGCTACAAAGAGCTGGCAAGCCACCTGGGCGTGCAGGAAGACACCATTGAGTACCGACTTTTGCGAGCCCGAAAGAACCTCCGCCGGCTGCTCGTAAGGTTTGACGATGAAGGACGTGGAACATGTTGATGCGGGAAAGTGACGAGCTGAATATTCAAAAGTGTGTCGATAATGAGCTGTCCGCAAAGGAGACTTCCGAGCTGCTGCGTCGGCTGGATTGCATTACCGACGGCTGGAAAACACTGGCTTGCGGTTTGTTGGAAGACCGTCGAATCCATTCCATCCTGACCCGAGGGCAGAACGCGGCGACGTCGCTGGCCTGGTCCCAACCTATGCCTGCCCGGGTTTCATATGAACAGCCAGCACGGGCAGAGCACTCTCCAGTCACAAACGAGGGCGATATGCCCTTACTCCGAAAAGACGAAATCGAACCACGAGTGATCAAGCTGCATGACGTGGTGAGGCGTTGGTGGTCGCACCCCGTGACTTCTCTGACACTGTGTGCAGCGATCGCATTCGTCAGCGGGGTGCTGATTCCGGATTTCCGTAGTACAAAGTCAGCAGGCAACAATTCACTTTCTCAATCGAACTCGTCGGTTCGATCCCCGCTTTATCCCGCGGTGGCAAACGGGGAACCACAGTATCGCGTTGAGCTTCAGCCGGGGGGACGTTCCGTAGAGATCCCGGTTGTGACAGATCTGAGCAAACTTTATGAACTGGACCGGCGTCATCCGATCTTTCGGGGCTCAAAAGGTAAGTCTGAGAACGTGCAATGGATGGTTTTGCCAGTCGAAGGCAACAAGTCGATGCTGATTCCCGTTTCTGAAGACTCATCGTCAGACATGCAGTAGTGCAACTGCCTGCAGAAGCCACTGACCAAACCGTCGGGATTTCGCCACGTCCTGTCTGCCGGAGATCAGCAGGGCGAAAACGAAGGGAATTATCATAACCCGACGCGTCAGCGAGGGATCTACGGAGACATTAGTAGAACGCGACAGCTCAATCCCTCATTGACGTTTCGGCTTGTGATTTCAAGGCATAGAAGCATCCGGAAGTTGATTTGCGGCTGTTCCTTAACCGACGCGGGCCTTCACAAAATGAAGTGCTCGAACCTCACAACTGATCGTCAATATTTCTTTCCAGTATTTCCTTAAGGCTGATGGAGCATCTTATGAAATCGCTTTCCGCTCTCCTGATCGGCGGCTTGATCAGTGGCAGTCTTGCCACTTCTGTCCCCTGTTTTGACAATGAATCACTTCTCAGTGGCTCGCTTGTGAGTGATTCGCTGAAAGCCGTTGGTGATTTCCTGAGCGACGAACATGGTTTGTCAGAGCTTGAAGAGGATTTGAACGCGGCCGGAAACAAGAGCATTGCGATAGAGGTCCATGAGCTACCTCTTACGGTCACGTTCTTGAGGAACGACGAGAAGCACGATGCGGACGCGGTTGAGAACTCGGCGGCCAAGCCGAAGTCTCGCGTCAGTGGGAAGATTGTGATCATTGATGCGGAAGGGAAACGCAAGGAGTATCAGTTCAATGGTGATCAGGCCAGAATGTTGCAACCCGCGCTGAATCCCGCGAACATTGAAGTTGAAACCACTGACGGCTCGAAGGCAGACGGTGGCTCAAATACCGGGCCTGCGCCGGAATCAATGACCGAAGAAAGATACGTCCTTGGCGTCCAGTGCGAAGAATCCAGTGAGCTTCTGCGAGGTCACCTGAAACTGGGCAACACAGGACTGGTTGTCCTGGAAGTGCGAGAAGGAACTCCCGCGGAGGAGGCCGGGCTAAAAAAAGACGACATCATTCTCAGCATCAACGACAAAGATCTGGAATCGCTGAGTCAGCTTGTCGCGACGGTTTCAGAATCTGACGGCTCCCCTGTGAAACTCATTGTGCTTCGAGCAGGCGATCGGCAGGAGATTTCCGTGACTCCTCGAAAAATGCAAGTGCCCACGATGGTCGTTCCCGCACGAATGGACGCCGAGGATTTTGATGAATTGCTGGGAAATGCCAATCCAGACGTGCGAGTGCGTCGCATTCATCCCGGCCTGCTGATTGAGGGTGGCGTGCCGGGCGAACAAAAGGAAGTCCAGGCATTGATTGAGAAACTGCGTCAGATGGCCGAGAAGTCCGCTCCCGCAGAGAACTCTGTTTCCAGAATCATCATTGCAGCCCCTGACAATGGTGAAGAGGCCGCAGAAGCAACTGCCGCTTCATTGCAAACTCAGGCGGCCATCAAACAGCTTCAGGAACAGGTCCGTCAGTTGCAGGAACAACTGGCGGAGCTTCAAAAGAATGTCCAGTCCCCGGAATCTGAAAATCAATAAGTGTCGGATTCACTCAGAACAAGAGACCGACGATCCAGGGATGCTCCCGAAACTCTCGTTCCCGTCCGGGCGTAACTGCCACGATGTTTATCCTTGTGGATTCTGCTTGAGGCAGTCCCACAGATAACTTGCCGGCAAACCTGCCGTAGTGCTCCCCCGTGGATTTATCGAACGCCAACTGTTCGGATTACTCAGAATTCACCGGGGCCACGACGGGACATGTGTGGGCAAGACGATGGCATTCCCAAGGCAGAAAGCATGTGGTCGGGCTGGCAAATCCAACGATGTAGCACCGTCATGCGCACCGAATACACTTCGTGGCATAAGGCATCACAGCCAAACGCTCCTGCGAAATCTTTTCACCGCAGGCCGTGCAGGTTCCGTAATGGCCGGTTTCAATCTGATTGAGAGCCAGTCGGATCTCCTGAATCTCGTCCTTCGTCACTCGCCCCACGCGAGACAGAACCTCGTCGTCTTCGGATTCCACAGCGTTCTCACTCCAGTCACTGCTCCCGGGATTGCTGAGATCCGATTCAATCTCAACACTTCGTCGAGTCAGTTCCCCTAACGGAGCTTCCAATGCGACTCTTACGGTAGCGTGTGTGGTCATGGCATTATCCTTATCAACAAGTGGTGGGAGAAGCTGCTGCACCTTTGCTGCGGGGCTACTCGTGCAGCGAACGTATCGCCAGGATGAGAAATCCTGAGATGCAAGGAACGTGCCATGCCGGACTGGCCTCGCCGTGACCTCCGGATCGGCGACAAGCGACGAAATCAATAACTCACGATCGAGTCCCAGCGACGGCGTGTATGGCTCTTCGAGACATTCGCACGAGTATCGATGCGAGCCGCCACGCATTGCGGATGTGTGTGCAGACTGCTCAGAGGCGCGCCGTATGTCGCACTCCGGCGACAACTGTGTCGCAGACGAGCATCTGGTAGACAGGACGACTTCTATTCGTTCAACTGTGCCACTCCTGATGGATATTATTGTTTATTTCCCGCCTGGATCTCGCATGTCTCACGTACGTTTCCTTCTGACAGGTTTGATTTGCCTCCATCTGTTGACCATGGATGCTGCCGCACAATCCGATCCTAAGCTGCCGTTTCCTCAGAACCGCGTCAAAGATTTTTACTCGCGCCAAGCCGAACAGTTTCTGGATCATCGGCCGAGCGGGCCTGTCGACGTGCTGCCGCAATTCCCGGGGCTGGATGGCGGAGGTTTTGGGCACTGGGGTCAGAATCCGGAAGAGGTCAGCTTCGACCAAAGTCTGAATGAAGTCGACTCGGGGAATGTTGTCTGCCAGTTGACTCGCCATTTTGGACAGACGACGTTTAAAGGCGTCAACGTAGAAGTCGACGCTGACAGCAAGACGACGATGCTCTACGACCCATTGCGAATCACCTTCACTGATGCGTGGAAGGGCGGCTTTGTGAAGTGGGGATTTGTTCGTTTTGGTCTGATGGGCGGCGTCGAACCTGCGGGCCAGCGATTCCTCGATTTCACTCAAGGAGGATGGCAGCTTCCGCAAGGAATCAACAGTCGCTATCTCGGGTACTACCGACACGGCAAGCATGTCGCCTTCTCCACACAAATTGGTGATGCGACGATTCTGGATAACATCTCGGTCGTTGACGGCCAGCTCGTTCGCACATTGCAGTTTGACGGATCTCTGCCCGCGTCGTTCCTGAAGATCGTTGCCTCACCGGCCGGAGCCAAGGTCGATGCGACGAACGACCAGCTTCCTCAGATCAGTTCCGTGACCGCGGACGGCAAGGTGATTCGTCTGAGCCTTGGACAACAGATTGCCGGAGTCAAGCTTGCCGAACGCGATGGTTCTCTGGGTGTTGAATTCGACGGCGGAAACGTTCCCGGGGCGGTCTCGATTCAGATCTCTTCCGGTCCCAAAGACAGCCTTCAACCGCCAGCGACGATTGATCCAGGCTCAATTGTGACCAGTGATCAGTATCTTGCGGGTGCCACCGGACAATGGGCTGAAAAGATCGTCGAAACCAAGGGCGTCTTGGCCGATGATTCAGGGCCGACGGCTCTTGATACTGTGACGTTGCCTCCAGTCGCTTCCAATCCCTTCAAATCTGCGATGCGAATTGGCGGCGTTGGATGTCTGGAAGACGGCCGAGTTGTCGTGTCGACTTTGATGGGCGAAGTTTGGCTTGTCGATGGAATCGATTCGATGGCCACCAAACCTCTGCGCTGGCAGAGAATCGCCGCCGGCTTTTATCAGGCACTCGGAATCGTCATTCAGAATGAAAACATTCTGGTGCTGGGATCCGACCAGATTACTCGACTGCACGACTTCAACGGCGATCATGAAACGGACTTTTACGAATGCGTCACGAATGCCTTCCCGACAACCGGCGGTCATGACTTCTGCACTTCGCTGCAGCAGGATCAGGCTGGTCGATTATACTGGGCCATCTCTTCCGGAGACTTCGGAGTCGCTCGCATGGATTCCGCCGGCGCGATTGAATCATTGGGGAACGGTCTTCGCAATTCCAACGGGATCGGAGTTTCTCCCGACGGTTCCGTTGTCCTTAGCAGTGTGCAGGAAGGAACCTGGACTCCTGCGTCGGCGATCTTTGAAGTCGCTGGCCACAGCTACCATGGCTTGAAAGGTCCCAAGTCCGATCACGGAAAGTACGGCTACGATTTGCCTCTGGTATTCCTTCCTCGAGGGCTGGACAACTCTTCCGGTGAAATCGGATTTCTTCCAACAGACAAACGTCTGGGATCGCTCAGTGGAGCTGCAATCGGGACCTCTTTCGGTGCGTGTCAAACATATCTGGTTCTCCGAGACGTCGTGAACGGTAAAGCTCAAGGAGCCGTCGTTCCTTTGCCTGGCGATTATCTAAGCGGCGTCTGCCGCGTCGCGTTCAATCACCACGATGGCTGCATGTATGTGGCAGGAACAGAAGGCTGGCAAAGCTATGCTGCTGAAGACGGCTGCCTACAGCGAGTTCGCCTGACAGGAAAACCATTTCCCCTGCCGACGGCAATTGAGTCACACAGTAATGGCGTGATCGTGCGGTTCAGTGAAACACTGGATCCGAGTTCCGTGAATCTCAAGAACACGTTTTGCCAGCAATGGAATTATCTCTACAGCGCGGGGTATGGCTCGCCGGAGTTCTCAATTCGTGAACCGGGCCGACAAGGCCATGATCTGGTCGATGTGAAATCGGTGCGACTTCTGGACGATGCGAAGTCGATCTTCCTTGAGATTCCTCAAATGCATCCCGCGATGCAGTTTCATGTGCACATGAGACTCAAGACAGTGGCCGGACATGAGTTTAAGCCAGATGTTCTGGCGTCGATTTATGAGCTGCGTCCGGATTTCGACAAGTATCCGGAATACGCAGCAGTCCCAAAACGGCGAGCTCCCGATTTTCCGATCGCCGAAAAGTACGAGCAGGATCCGCGACTGGTACAGCAGGAAAAGCTGGGCACAGATTTTGGTTGGGTGTCGAGCTCTCTCAAGATCTCCGTCAGTGCGTCGGCGGGGCTGCAGTTTGAACCACGACAGTTGCGAGTGGCCCCGGGGACTCGAGTCTCGCTGGCGTTTAAGAACGGTGATCCCAGCATGCCGCATAACGTGGCTGTCGTGAAAGTCGACCATATCGATGAGTTCGGCGAGCAGTCGATGCAGTTGGCTAGTAATCCACGAGCCATCGCGACTCATTACGTCCCGAATGATCCGGCCGAGATTTGCTTCTCGCCGATTCTTCAGCCCGGTGATCAGTACACGATGTTCTTCGAAGCTCCCAAAGAGCCTGGTGAATATCGGCTGGTTTGCACCTATCCGGGACACTGGCGAGTCATGCAGGGGAGCTTGTTTGTGATTCCCGATGGTCAGCCGTTGCCCGAGTCGGCGAATGCTCCTGTGCGTAAGTTCGTGAAGATGTGGAACTCGGCTGAGCTGGCTGCCGATGCGGACAACCTTGCTGGCCGAAACTATGAACAGGGGCGAAAGGTTTTTGAGATCGCCGGTTGCAGCAAGTGTCATAAACTGAACGAAGTTGGCACCGTGCTCGGTCCGGATCTGACAAAGATCGCCGAGCGTTTCAAGGGCCAGAAACTTCTGCAGCAGATGCTGGAACCATCCACGGAAATCAACAAGCAATATCAAACGTGGGTGGCCGCGCTGAACGACGGTCGAGTCATCTCGGGCATGATGCTCGAGCAGAATGATGCCTCAATCACTCTGCTGCCGAATCCGCTAAAACCGGAAACTAAGATCTCTATCGCCCGTGCAGACATCGAGGAACTGGAAGCATCCAACGTGTCCACGATGCCAATGAGTCTGCTCATCACTTTTACTCGAGATGAAATTCTCGATCTGCTGGCATTCGTACAAGCGGGCGGACAAAAACAGAATCCGGTTTTTGCGAAGTAGCAATTTCAATCACGGGTTGTTGCTTGAGTCAATCCATCAGCCGCAGGGCGTTAGCCCCAGGTTATTTCTTCTTGAGTCCAATCATCGTTTCTCCCTGGTCGTATCTCCCACACTATTTCTGACAACACCCATATGACATCTTTAAAAGCTTCTCTTTGTGTTGCGTTCACATTGACTCTTCTGTTAGGCAAGCTGCTGATGGCTCCTGCCTCCGCCGACGAAGCATCAAAAGATTTCGCCGGGACCAAAGGCAACGGCAACTTCATCATCGGCCCCGACTACAAGGTCGATCCGGACCTTACAGACGAAGGCAATCCCAAAGGTCGAGTTTTCCAGTTCTCAATGGCTCTGGCGGACAGCAAGATCTATCGAGGTGATGACAAGACCCTCGATCCGCGCAAGCCTGTCCGCAAGGAACGCAAGATCTTCGTCTACGTTCCGGCCGCATACAAAGACGGCACGAAAGCTCCGATTCAGGTGATTCACGACGGGCCTGCTCAATTCAAACTTGTGAGCAACGCGCTGGATAATCTGACGATCTCAAAAGACCCTGATCGCAAGCTGCCGGCGTTTGTGGTCATTGCCGTGGAGAACGGCGGAGATGACAGCTACGGAAGTCAGCGTGGCCTCGAGTATGACACAATGTCCGATCGACTGGCTCGTTTCATTAATGATGAAGTTCTGCCGGCGGTTTTGAGCAATGCCGAGATTCGCGCAGCCTATCCGCAGATTGCCTTCACTGACGATCCATGGGGAAAAGGCGTGATGGGTTGCAGCTCCGGCGGTGCGGCCGCTCTGGCGATGGGATGGTTTCGACCAGACTTGTTCCGCCGACTGATTACTTATTCCGGCACCTTTGTTGATCAACAGGACGACGATGCTGCCGAGGAATCCGAATACCCGCTGGGGGCGTGGGAATATCATTCCGGCAAGAAGCTCATTGAGAACAGCGAAAAGAAGCCGCTCCGAATTTTCACTCATGTCGCCGAGCACGACAATCGAGCACAGGATGCCGAAGAGACTTATCACAACTGGGTCATGGCCAACGAACGTACCGCCGCCGCATTGAAAGCCAAAGGCTACGAATACCGCTACATCTTCAGCAAAGACTCTCGCCATTGCGACGGCCGAGTCTTCCAGCACACCCTTGCCGATACGCTGGTCTGGATGTGGAAAGATTATTAGGAACAGAAATAGTTGAAGCCTCGTCAACTGGATTCAAGACTGCGTTCCGGCGATGTGTACCGTCCGGCGACTACGGCTTGGACAATCTGCCTGGCGATCCTGGTTCGACCAATGTAGCGATCTCGCTCCGCCGAGATGTGCCTTAGGCGATGCACGTTGCGCTGCCAGAGCCAGCGGCCAATATCCAAACCGCAATGCTGAAGTTGTGTTGGTGAATACTCCGGAGTTTTCTCAGCGATAGGCTCTCTGCAAGGACTCGTGTCGACGGAGCGAGACGGCTACGTTGAGAACCGACTGGTGTAAGTCGAGGCAGTTGTTCAGTGAACACCAATTTGCGATTCACTGAAAATCGAAGATCCTGCTTCTTGCCCCGCCAGTTCAGGAAAGCGGGACGCGTTCTGGAACCACGAAAGACACGAAACACACGAAAAGGCAGCAAACGCCTGCGTGACTTCGATGCGACTCTTTCGAGTGTTTCGTGTCTTTCGTGGTCAACCCTTATTCGCATCTCGCAGCTCTGCCATGAATGTGGAGCCCAATTCCTTTGCGTTCGTCAGGCCAATGCGAATTGTTCAAGCACTTAAGGGTGAAAGCCGGTCTTCAAACAGAGATTCAGCGTAGGCTCATTTCTATTGCTCGTCAGTGAATTCGCAACACAGCCGGTTCAATGCACGAATTGGCTTGTGTATGCTATCCGAGCGTTAGACTGTCGACGGAGTGGTTCATTCATAGGTCCTGAGTGAATACGACACGGCGACACTTTCGAACTCTGCTCTCGGAGGAATGTCTGCGAGCCAGAAGGAGAATTGTAGATGGCCGACCTGCAAATGCCTTTAGATGTCTTGTTCCCACAGAGTTCTCGCAGAAACCTTCTGCAAAGAACCGCGGCCGGTTTTGGGTCGCTGGCGTTCTCTTCGCTGCTTGCCGAAACAACGGTTGGCTCAGAGTCGAGAAGTCAGGAATCTATCGTTGGCCAGATCCAGCAGGGCGCGCCGCAGCCGCATCACCTCGCTCGGGCCAAGCGGATCATCTTTCTGTTTATGAGCGGCGGGCCTTCACAGGTCGACACATTTGATCCCAAGCCGCTGTTGACTCGTGATGATGGCAAGCCGCTTCCGTTCGCCAAGCCTGAGATCCAGTTTAACGCGACAAGTAACCTGCTGAAGTCGCCGTGGCGTTTTCGTCAGTACGGCGAGAGCGGTCTGTGGGTCAGCGATTTGTTCCCGAAAGTGGCGGCTCATGTGGATGATCTCTGCATGATCCATTCGGTGCACGGAACCAATCCAGCTCATGGTGGAGCTGTGATGAAACTCCACACCGGCAGCGACAACTTCGTGCGGCCAAGTATGGGATCGTGGGTCAGCTATGGATTGGGAACAGAGAACTCCGGCCTGCCAGCATTCGTGACGATCTGCCCGACGCTCGCGTTTGGTGGAGTCAATAATTGGAGTTCTGCGTTTCTCCCGGCGACCTATCAGGGCACCGCAATTGGCAATGCCAGCATTCCGTCCGCCAAAGCGCAGGTGAAGTTTATTCGCAACTCGCGTTTGCCGCGTGAGATTCAGCAGCTCCAACTGGAGCGTCTTGAACAGCGTAATCGAGAACACATGGCTCGATCCGGCGCCGAGGCTTCTCTGGAGGCACGCATGCAGTCGTTCGAACTGGCGTTTCGCATGCAGTCGGAGTTGCCGAGAATAGAAGACCTGTCGACGGAGTCCGAGTCGACTCACAGAATGTACGGCATGGATAATCCGGTGACCGCGAACTTCGGGCGAATGTGCATGATGGCCCGCCGATTCGCCGAGGCTGGTGTTCGATTCATCCAGGTCACTCACAACGACGACAAAGTCCAGTGGGACCAGCATTCTGAGCTGAAAACCGCTCATGCAAAGAATGCTCTCGAAGTCGACCAGCCTATTGCGGCGTTGTTGCAGGATTTGAAAACGCGTGGCCTGCTGGAAGACACGTTGATCTGGTGGGGTGGCGAATTCGGACGCACGCCAACCGCCGAAACAACAGGCCCGGCGGCTGGGCGAGATCACAATCAGGAAGGCTTTACGATGTGGCTGGCCGGCGGCGGCGTCAAGGGCGGTTTCCGGTACGGCTCAACAGATGATTACGGTTACTACGCCGCAGAGAACAAAGTCCACATCCATGACCTTCACGCTACGATTCTGGACCTGATGGGGCTTGATCATGAGCGTCTAACTTATCGGTATGCTGGTCGTGATTTCCGCCTGACCGACGTAGAAGGCCATGTGGTTCGGGAGATCTACGCCTAACTGCACAGCCCACGGTTTCATGGTCATTTTTGCTTTCCATAATTGGAACGGAACCTTGCGATCAGTTCATCGTGTAGAGCGAAGAAGTTCCATTCCAGAAACTGTGATCCATCTGTCAAAACTGTGTTATCCGTGATTCAATTCAAGTTGAATTTTTGACAAGAGGTTTTACGGTTACTTCTGATAAGTCCGCAGGCAGAGCGTCAGATAAAATCTCAACATTCGCCCCAACGTGGCATTGTCCAGCTAGCGGGCTGTCGTAGGGGCAAAGAGCATCACGACCCAACTCCTGAAACACCTGCACCGTCGGCTCCTGACAAATTTGCTCAACCGATTTTGAAACGCTGATCTCGCAAAGCCATTTTCGCGGAGTGTTTACTCTTGAGTCGTTTGTTCTTTGTTCTCATGGTCGTCGTTTTGCTTCAGAATTCTGGTAATGCCTCAGCACAGACAACGGACGATTCAGCCGTCGTGACGCTGGAGGCATGGCTGAAGTCTCACGAACTGAATGATGTCGCGTTGACAGAGCTGAGTGCGCAGCCGTGGGCTGCCTCTGCGATCTCAAAGGACGATTCAGAGAAAGCCTCAGAGCTGCTCTGGAACGCTCGCCGTGAGTTCCTGCGAAAGGAACGAGCGTCGGAGATGGAAGCGAGAGAGATTGTGCTCGGCGAGCTCCGTATGCCGTTTTGGTATAAAACCTTCGGCGATGCTCCCGCAGAGGGACGCAGTTTGTTCATCTCGATGCACGGGGGCGGCGGTGCTCCCAAGGCCGTGAATGATCAGCAGTATGAGAATCAAAAGCGTCTTTATCAGCCTGAAGAAGGGGTTTACCTTGTTCCGCGAGCCCCCACGAATACCTGGAACCTGTGGCACGAGGGCCATATCGACATCTTTTTCGATCAGTTGATCACGGACATGATGGTGTTCGAAAACGTGACCCCTGATCGAGTTTACTTCATGGGATATTCAGCCGGCGGTGATGGAGTCTATCAGTTGGCACCTCGCATGGCCGATCGTCTGGCTGCCGCCGCAATGATGGCCGGGCATCCAAACGAAGCTCGCCCGGAAGGCCTACGCAATATCGGCTTTACCATTCACATGGGAGCCAATGATTCCGCCTACAATCGCAACAAGATCGCCGCTGAATGGGGACAGAAGCTGGATGCGCTACAAGCCGCCGATCCCGAAGGTTACATCCATGAAACGACGATCCATCCAAACAAGGGTCATTGGATGAATCTGCAGGATGCTGTGGCTGTCCCGTGGATGGCCAAATTCACTCGCAATTCCTGGCCAAAGAAAGTTCATTGGGTTCAGGACGACATTGCTCACTCACGCTTTTATTGGCTGCAAGCGGATCTTGCCTCGTCAAAAGCCGATGATGAGATCATCTCCACAGTGAGCGAACAGGAGATTCACATTCAGAAGAGTTCTGCTGCGACACTGACGCTGCTTCTGAATGATCGCTTGCTGAATCTCGATTCACCAATTACGGTCGTCCTCCCCGATGGAACAAAGTCTGAGCACCGTGTAACTCGATCTGTCCGCTCACTGGCCACTTCGCTCCAGCAACGCAACGATCTACAAGGTCTGAGCAGTGCCAGTCTCACGCTGGCGATAGCGCCAAAGCCATAATGGGCTGAACCGCTGGCGATTGAAGGAGATCAGGCCGTGCAAACTGGAAGGGCAACCTTAAAGTCAGCGCGGCGTGGGGGAAAAACGAAAGATCTCGTCGAGCTGCGTTTATTCGGTTCGCCGAAGCTAACTCGCCGAATGTTTGAACATCGAGCTACCGACCGGAAGGTTGAGTTTGATGTGCATCCCGGGCTAACCCCGCCACCGATTCCAAAGCGGACCTACCGAATGTTGGAGAGGGAGATTGTTAGCTTAGTGCCGTTCGCCGTTAAAGGCGTAGTTGCCAACGACCACGAGCAATTGATGACTCCAGGGTCATTCGACTTTATCCCAATGAATCGCAAACCTGAATTTCCGATGCCGCTTGACCCAGCAGCGCAGTGTCCTCATAGGCCGAATGGTGGGTCCCCGGCCTGCTCCCCGGTCTGCTCGAATTGCGGGTGACAACCTCCGCGGCCACTGGTACATTATTCTCAGCCGCCGAGTGCTCGTGATTGCTTCCGCACAGGGCTGATTCAGCCTCGTGTCCCCCAATCCACAAAGCGGAAAAGCCCAACGCACGATCTACAAAGTCGGCTAACCGCCTGACGCAAAGATCGCAACTCGTTCTGTGCTAAACATGAATCCAGATTTGATCAAATTCGATTTACTCTTCGATGCTGACGAGTACCTTCGATCTGGATTCTGTCCGTGGACATTCTTCGCCTACCCGACCAGCGTGGCTGACGAACAGGGACTACCACCAGACAAAGACGCATGTGTCTTCCTTGCTCGCGTTCAAGCACGTGGCATTTCCGTTGCCATTTGGGTTAACGGGATCGCCCAAGACACGACGTACTTCGCTTGCCGTAAGGACGACATTCAGAAATTGAACGATCTGATTCAGGAACTTGAGGATACCGGAGACATCGAGAAGGGATTCTGCAATCAAAGAACGGAGCGATTAGTTGTAGCATCCGAAAAGCACAGAACCAATGAGGCTTTGACTTTGCGACGCTCGGAGTAAGAGCGTGATTTGGCGGAGCGGGGTGGAGCGGAGAGGGCTCGTCGCTGAGCAAGTCCTGATACGGGTGCCATGCACTTGAGAAGAGGCGATATTGAATGAGTTGGCGATCGCATCCTGCATGGAGCATGCGATATGCAATGTTTGTCCACAGATCAACGCAGATAAACGCAGATCAGTCGCATAGGCGGCCAGCGATGTGGCGTTCGTCCACCAAGGGACTTGCTCGAAGAATGACTCGGATACGGGGGATACGGGTGCCATGCACTTGAGAAGAGGCGATGTTGAATGAGTTGGCGATCGCATCCTGCATGGATGCATGCGATATGCAATGTTTGTCCACAGATCAACGCAGATAAACGCAGATCAGTCGCATAGGCAGTGAGCGATATGGCGTTAGTCCACCAAGGGACTTGCTCGGAGAATGACTCGCAGACTGATCTAAGGGGACTCTTTGTTCCGTTGTTCGTCGTCCTCTGGAGAAGCTGTACTCGGTGGCACGATACTCAACCGGTCACCGGGATCTGCTGGACCATTTTGTACTCATCATTTTGTCATCACACTCACCTTGCCATGCGAACCTTGCTTTCGTGACCACTGCAATGCGAATGATTCGATGCCCACGGTGCGATGGCAATTCATCGCCCGATGATTTCTGCAAACTCAACGAAGCCGGAGTCCAACTGGCAACAGAAACCGTTGATTTTCGCCCTCAACAGTGTGGCCCGACGTTGTTTCATAAACGAAACAGGCCGGAGGAAGCGTTGCTTTATGACGACATGGCGACTCTATCCTTTGGCGTCAGGATATGGATTGTGCGGCCCCTGGGAAGCGGCGATAAAAAAAAACAGAGAAACAAGTCTCGAACCTGTCCATTGATGCATGAAAAAGATTTCGCTGCCCCCAAGTGTTGATGCAATGCAACAGTCACCAACCAAACTTTGCCAGCAGGATGAGTCACGTAAAAAACGTTCCAGCAGCCTTCTATCAACCTATGACGCTGGCTCAACGGACCATATTCGGGCACCGGAGTACTTAATGGAATGGGGAATGCAATGTCGACAGTGCGTCCAGCGCGATGAGGGAGATCTCTGACTCTGCAGACGCGTTATTGCTCTTCGACTACTTTGCAGTAAACCGGAATAAAAATGAACCAAGGGCTCATTGATGCGCCGCACACGACGCTATCGCCAGTTCCGGAGCATCCGAAGCAGCCGCTGCGTCAGTCGTCGTTCCCGCGTGATCTTGAGCTCGCACGAAAAGAACAACAAGGCTCATCAGCCGCCGTTACGACTTCAGCGTCAGACGCTGTTGCGAAAGTCCAGCATGTCCCTGTGCTGGATGCCTGGCGCGGAACAGCGCTGGTATTATTGTTCATCGGACATTTCTTTCCGATCTATCGATGGGACTGCGGAGCGTTGGGGGTTGAGCTCTTCTTTGTGCTGAGCGGTTTCCTGATGGGTAAAATCCTGTTTGTCAGGAAGACTCCACTGAAGACATTCTACCAGCGGCGTATCTCCAGAATTTTTCCGGCCGCGTATGTCTTTCTGTTCGCGATGCTGGGCTGGCAGTTGCTGGTCACGCGAGAGGTGGCAACTCCGCTGTCGTCGATCTCCGCCTGCTTTCTTTTCTATGTGAACTACCTTGTGGCCTGGAACCCGCAGCTTGAGCTGGGACTGCCTGTCGGTCATTTCTGGTCATTGTGCGTGGAAGAACATTGCTACATCTATCTATCACTGCTCAGCGTTTTCCATCGGAAACTGGGCATTCGGCCTCTTTGGCTGATCGGCGGTTCTATCCTGTTATGCTTTACGTCAGCCGCTTTGGTTGGCCGTGAAACGAACTGGGATTACTATCAGGTTTATTGGCGGAGTGATTGTCGGGCCGCTTCAATTCTGATGGGCGCCGCTGCGGCCTGTCTGGCGTCTCTTGAAGTCGGTGGCCGAAAGTCGTACATGGGAGTTCCCACCATCGGATGGGGATTGCTGGCAATCTGCTGGGCGATGTATTTCCGACTGCAATCGATGTCGGAGTTCACAAAATACTCCGCGGGTTCCGCTTTGCTTGCAGTCGGATTGTTGCTGATCGTTCAGCATGCGAAAGGGAAACTCTGGTCCTTCCCGCCGCTTATCTGGATCGGCACCGCTTCGTTCTCGCTCTATCTGTGGCAGCAACCTTTTTATATCGCCGTACACGAAGGGCAGATGAATGCTGCCTATGCTGTCGGCGGCTCAATCATTGCCGGACTGGCTTCCTATTTCCTGATCGAAAAACCCACGCGTCAATGGATCAATCAACGGTGGCAGTCAAAGACTCTGTCGTCGAGGGCTATGTTCTGTCGAGCGGCGAGATGATTCCGCCGCTGGACTAAAGTTCTTCGCCGCCAGAAACGTTAATGATTTCGCCGGTGATGAAATTCGCATCCAGCAGGAAGTTGATTGAATTGACCAATTCCTGAGGCGACCCGGTTCGGCGGAGAGGAATCGAAGAGATGGCTCGTTGTTCGTGCCAGTTGCGGCGATCTTCGGGAGGCAGGATGGCTCCTGGAGCAATCCCGTTGACCTGAATCAATGGGGCCAGTTGCAACGCGAGCGACTTGGTGACACTGCTTAACGCGGCTTTGGTAGCGGTATAAACAAAGTGATCAGCTCCGGGGCGTTGCGCACGCCAGTCAAGAATATTGATAATGTGCCCGCGCTGACCTTCACCGAGCTGACGAATAAACTGTTGAGCCAGAAAAATCGGCGCCAGAAGGTTTACCGATAAGTGGACATTGCAGTGATAGAGATCGACCCACGGGAGTGCTCGATCCTGAAACACCGCTGCGCTGTTAATCAGGGTTGTCACTTCGCCCAGTTCTGCAGCCGCTTCGAAAATCGTCGCCGCAGCCGCTCGTGGATCTCGCAGGTCAGCACCGACGGCAACGGCTGTGCCGCCCGCCGCTTTAATGCGGTTCATAAGAACTTTCGCTTCGACGGCGGAGGCCCCATGATGAATTACGACAGCGAGACCTCGCGCGGCCATCGCCAGTGCAATCTCCCGGCCGACTCGTCGAGCTGCTCCGGTTACGACGGCGACCTGTTGATCCGAAGGCCTTCTTGCTCTTGCGACCGGCCGAGCAGTCTCCAAAGGAGGCAAACCAGTGGAGGGATCCTGATTGCTCGGCAGGGGGGCATCAGCTTCAGTCGACGATTCTTCCGAAGCCTGCAGAAGATCATCTTCAGGAGGCTCGTGTTCTGTGGACTCTGGATCGTGAGGCGTCATCATCGAATTGGCTGCAGTCCTGACGTCTGCTGTCTTCGCGAAGGGAACACTTCAGAAATATTCTGTGCGCGGCAACGTTTGAGGTGTTCCTTGTTTACGGTATCCCGCGAACAAGGCGCCTCAATTGACGCCGTGCACAAAATAACACAACCCGGCTGGGTCGCAGCCGGGCGTGTGAGTCCTGTGATGATCACCGGAATTCAGCAGGGAGCCTGGCAGCTTAGTTTTCGCCGCTAAGGCTTCGATAGAGTCTGCGAAGAGCTTCACTTTCAATCTGACGAACTCGTTCCCGAGTCAGTCCGAGTGATTCGCCGATTTCCTTCAGCGTCTGAGGCTCACTGTCATCCAGACCAAATCGCATCCGCAGAATCGTCGCTTCGCGGGGGTCCATTTCATCCAGCAGGCGGGAGACATGAGTCAGGTTATCCGAGTTGATCAGTTCGTCCTCGGGGCCTCGCATCCGTTCATCCGGGACGATATCTCCCAGAGTCATGCCGCTGTCTTCCTGTTCCGCCTGCGGAGTGGCGTTGTACAGGGTGATGGCCTTCTTGACAATTCGAAGCTTCTTTTTCGGGATGCCCAGCTCTTTGGCAATATCTTCGGCTGTTGGGGTCGCATTCAGTTCTTCCGCCAGCTTCGCGGACGCTCGACGCCATTTTGACAGCAATTCCACCATATAAGCCGGAATGCGGATCGTCTTGGCGGAATTGACCAGGGCACGTTTGATCGACTGTTTGATCCAGTAGCTGGCATAAGTACTGAATCGAGTATTCATGTTGGGGTCGAAGCCCTCGACGGCTCGCAGCAGGCCCAGATTGCCTTCTTCAATCAGGTCCTGCAGAGGGAGCCCTTTGCCGTTGTAACCGCGGGCAATATTCACAACGAGGCGGAGATTGGCTCGTACCATTCGATCGCGAGCAGCACCGTCTCCGTTGGAGATTCGGTTTGACAACTCTTTTTCATCATTCGCGGTCAGCAGAGCGGTTTCGTTAATTTCGCGGAGATAAGTTTCCAGCGGCGTCTGCAATCGTGAAGAAGTAGGAGTGCGCTTCTTGCGAGTCGTCTGAGTCATTTGTGTCAGCCTGAGAAGGGAGCTGCCTGAGTTCAATGTAGCACTCCCTTTATCGTCGGCGGTTGTCGCCGCATTCAGACAGAGACGCGCAGAATCCGCCGGACCCCGCTGTTGGTTTCCCCTCGACTGTCAAAGCGCAAAGGTCTGCGTGATTGTTGAATTCCAATGGCCAGGCACGACAGTCAAAATCAGAACACTGTCGCAGTCAAGATTTCTGATGGACGATTTTCTGCGTGTCAGGTGGCAAGCTCAGAAATGTTGTCAACACTGATGAGTAGCTGATTTGATTGAAAAGGGCGGGGCCGCAGGGAAGTCGTTTGATGGACTCGAGCGGGTTGTTGATTCAATAGCCGTTCCGCTTATGGTGGTGGCTTCGGCCGTCCTTATGGATCTCAGCAATTAGGCCCGGCGGTATGCGCACTGCGGTTTCGTCTCACGGCGAGCCACAGGCGCAGGGGAATCGGGCAATGACGCCCACGGCTTGCCGTTAAACGATTAAATCAACAAGTCATAATCGCAGGGCTGCGGTTTTATTGTCACCCGGAGTTGGGGCCGTTTGGGCTATGCTCCCTCTTCGCACTACACCTAAGCTGAGTTGGCTCGCATCGTGTTGAAGACCGAAACAGAATCGAACGCAACCCAGCGGAGGAAGCTGCTGAAAAAGGTGTCTCAAAGTCTCCGGCGACTCAGCCTGGTAGGAGTTTTTGTACAGGCTCCCATGGTGCAAAGATTTTTTTCAATGCTTCGGTAGAAAGCCTGCCTGGGGTAGTCCTTTGTCTCTACTGGACTCAGGCGTTCAGCTATTGGCCCATCATACACGGGCGATTCCTCAGTCATGCGTGCCGATCGGGAAGCCAGGGTGGTCTGTGATGACGAATGCACCGGCTGGACATTGATCCGACCGGGGAAGTCTGCGGTTGAAGTCTCAACCGAGGGTTTTCCTGAAGTCTGAACGGAATTGTCGTCGAATCGGGTTTAGAGACAATAGGGGTTCAGGCTCAAAGCCTCGGCCAAAGCCTCGGCCAAAGCCTCGGCCAAAGCCTCGGCCAAAGCCTCGGCCAAAGCCTCGATACTGCAAACTCAAAAAACGCGGAGTTAAGGGGAGTCACTGGACGGCACGATCAAACTCCGTCAGATGCTTTCGGGGCACTATTGGGCGTGTGTTGAGGTTTCCGGAGTGCGATTCTGCTCAGTTTGGGACACGATAATCGTCGACGCGGGGTGATTTTCCGGACTTTGTCAGAGATGCAGATTGCAACGTCCTGGCGTCATTTCTGAAAAATTCATGTGTTGCCCGCACAACCTTCCTAACTCCTTGACAGTTCTGAACAAAGAACTTGCATCAACGACAGGGGGTTTTAGAATTTGACTGTTGGGAAAAACTGCGCAGGATATTGTAGTCAGGTCAGGAAGACCGGATAGAAGAGCGGTCTGGTACTGTTGTTTCGGAACAGTGGTTATCGAGTTCCGAAGTCGATCCTGAGACAATCCCCCACCGGGAAAGATGCGAGAAATGGCGAAGAAATACCTGAGTCTTGAAGAAGCAGCCAGCCAACTCGGAATTAGCGCGGATCAGTTGAAGCGTTTCCGTGAACAAGGCGATATCCGTGGCTTTGCCGATCGCGGAAGCTGGAAATTTCGCGAACAGGACATCGAGGAGTTCCTGCGAACACGGCAAACGGATTCATCTCCCGACTTTCCCATTATCACCGGGGAGTCGTCGTCTTCGGTGCTGCAAGAACCGGATTTCGAGGATTTGTCATCTTCCGACAGCGATGTACGGCTGTTTTTTGACGAGTCGATGTTTGAGGATGACAGTGACGCCAAAGAACTGGCGAATTCGGGAAGTGATGTGCGACTGTCCGGGGATTCTGGTCCCGGATTGGAATCCGGTCCCGAGGAGGTCCTTGAATTCAGTGGCTGGGACGGGGATGCAAAGATTTCCGATTCAGACAGTGACGTGAAACTGGTTGGAGCAGGGACTGAAGCAGAGATCGATCTCGCCAGCACAGCCAGCCTGAATGATTCAAACAGTGATGTTCTGTTGGCTGACGAGTCGGAACTGAACTTTTCTGATTCAGACAGCGATGTGCGTTTGTCCGAGGAAGTCGTCGACAACACCGGCGAAATGACGTTTATCGGGTCCGACTCTGACAGCGACGTGAAGCTGATGGGTGGCGATGATTTTCTGGTTGAAGATAGTGACAGTGATGTCAAGCTTTCCGCCGGTCTCGATCGTACTGACAGCGATATCCGCCTCGCAGATTCTCCAGGCAGCACGAATAACAGGACCATCCTGCTACCTCCGATTCCTGATGATAGTGACCTGAAGTTGATTCCCAGCGGATCCGGAATTCGAACTCAGGGTATCGGCAGTGGAATTGGTCTCGACGCTGACGAGAGCGGCATTTCATTGGAGATGGACAGCGGCATCAGTCTGGAAGCTGATGACAGCGGCATCAGCCTTGAGAGCTTTGACAGCGGTGCGAAACTCGGCGACGACAGCGGAATTAGTCTGGAAAGCTTCGACAGTGGAGTCGATCTGAGCGACGACAGCGGGATTTCGCTGGACGCCGGAGACAGTGGAATTTCACTGGAATATGACGATGACAGCGGCATTTCGATGCAGCCCGACGATATGGGTCGCACGATGCCAATGCAGGCGATTCCGGGAGCGAAAGCCGCTCTGTCAGATTCCAATGCGATGACAACTCAGTTCGACATGCCTGCCCAGAACTATGGCAAGGACAGCGAATTCGAACTGGCCGGTCTCGATGATGATGATGACGATGTCGGCACGAACACAAGTGTGCTCACGTTCGAAGACGATGAGGACGATGCCTCGAAGACGCTGGTCGTGCCAACGCCGACAGCGAAGACAGCAGCCCCGGTGAAATCTGGTGCGACAGCAAAGGCGTCGGCAAAGAAGAGTGCTCCGGTCGAAGACGAAATTGAAGACGATCTGGAAGACAGCTTCGACGACGACGGCGGGCTTGATGACGACTACAGTGACGATGAAAATGAGGGCGTGCATGACGCCGAAGACTTTGACGACGAAGATTTCGAAGAAGGTCAAAGTCAGGTCGGTGGATTCCAGGCTCCTGCTCGTGGTATCGCCCGGGCCGATGTGGACTGGGGTGTCGGAATCAAATCGCTGATTGGCTTTACGACACTGCTATCAGTGTTCTGCGCAGTCATTGGAATTGAATTGATCAGAACGATGTGGTTGTGGACACAGCCGGGTTCGACGGCAACTCCATCTGCTGTCCTGCAGACGATTGGCGGCCTGTTCTGATCGTTCCGGGATAATCCTCATAACCGCACACGATTTCCGCTCGGGAGCATTCCGGACATTCGTGAGTGACGACGTGGCCCGATTTTTCGAGGGTTGTCGGGCTCGAGTTCGCAAAGTCTGTGTGGTTTTTTGTTGTGAAGTGGGGCAAATCAGCGATAAACTGCTTGATGCCCTCCCGATTTTTTCGTTTTACGTCGGGATTGTGGTGGTCGATGACCGTCGGTTCGGTTGTTGGTGACTTGAATGCGCCGCAAAGTATTGGAGTTTTCCTATGATTTTTAGCCGATCCCTGGTCTTCCAGGCACTACTTGCTACGGGAATTCTTGGTTTCTTCCTGACCGTATCGGCGGAGAGCTTCGCCGGATCAAAGCGCACGGAAACTCGCAAACCAGTCCTGACCAACCCTAAATTTGATCCAACGGCAGAACGAGTCGGACTGTTTGAGGGAATGGAAGACGGTCGAGTCGAGACGAAAGTCATTGCAAAAGATGCAACAGGCGGTTTCGTCATTGTTTCTAATAACTCGGACCAACCGTTGACGATCGAGTTACCCGACTCATTCGTTGCGGTTCCTGTTCTGAAGCAATTGGGCGGCCTTGGTGGAATGGGCGGCGGCATGGGTGGAGGAATGGGCGGTGGTATGGGAGGACAGCAGGGCGGCGGTCAGAACCAGAGCCAAGGTGGAGGCTTCGGCGGCGGTGGCCAACAAGGTGGCATGGGCGGCGGCGGCGGCATGGGTGGCATGGGCGGTGGAGGTGGTGGTTTCTTCTCGGTGCCACCTGAAAAGTCCGTCAAAGTTCCATATGTCGGTGCGTGCCTCAATCATGGCAAAGCGGATCCTAGTCCTCGAGTTGAATACAAGCTGGTGCGTGTTGCTGATTACACACAAGATCCCGTGCTGGCAGAGCTTATCCGCATGGTCGGGTCAGGTCGAGTTGAGCAGCATTCTGCTCAGGCAGCAATCTGGACTCGGACCGACAACATGAGCTGGCAGGATTTGGCGAACGAAAGCACTCGTTCCATCGGCGGCGGTCGCGACTATTTCTTCAAACCAGCGAACCTCATGGTGGCCCAGAATATCTTTGTCGCGGCGGAAGCCCGCGTTCGTGAAGCGGCTGAAAAGGGCGAAACATCTGAACCGGCCGAGGTTGTAATTCCTCGAGTTCGCTGATTCGAATCTCGACGCTAATCATATTTCTCTGAAGGGTGTGCTGTTA